>JACPAM010000215.1 GCA_016180805.1 Deltaproteobacteria bacterium
ACTGGAAAAGCTTCTCGGAGAGATCCGCTCGGTCGAGGGAGTGACGCGAACCGTAACGAAGGTGGTTCTTTCGACTCCCAAGGAGACTCAGAAGTTAGAATTCGACGAGGGCATCGTGGAGGGATCAAGGAAAAAATTAACTTCCAAGGCCTTGTAATGGCAGGGGATTCCTGGGTATGGCGGTGCGGGAAATGGCCATGGCGGACCGGTCCCCGGGAGCCCTAAGAGAATAAATATTGTAAAAAAGGAGAAATTTCCGAAATAATTGTTGACACGGGATCGTCTTCCTGCTAATTTTTAGGCAATTATTCAAATTCTCCTAAAATAGTTAGGTAGACCGGTATCTCCTGTCGTATCTTTCAAAATGAAATTGTCGTCGGACGCAAAATTATGAATATCGCACTACGCGGTTTTCCTCCAAAGCTCCTCGGAGGCCGACATCAGGCCGCGGACGTTCTTTTCCGCGACAGAGCGGAGCGCGAGCGAGGCTGCGGACGTCCGATTACAAACACCACGACTCATGGCACGAACCCATCGGCCGCAGCCGAGAGCGGGCTTCGCGAGGGAGCTTAGTCCATCGGCGGCGACCTTCCTCCTCGTCCCCATCGGGCTTCGAAGCGTGGGTCCTGGCTTTCTTCGGCGAGGGTGAAATTGAACTTCATGAACTTTCCTCCCAAACAGGGACTCTATGATCCCAGATTCGAGCACGATGCGTGCGGCATTGGTTTTGTCGTCAACATCAAGGGGAAGAAGTCGCGCCAGGTCGTCGAGCAGGTGTTGACGGCGCTCCAGAACCTGGACCATCGCGGCGCACGTGGCAGTGAAGAGGAAACCGGCGATGGCGCCGGCATTCTGCTCCAGGTGCCCCACGCGTTCCTCAGCGGGGCGTCAGCAGCTATCGGCCTTGACCTCCCCCAACCGGGACAGTACGGCGTGGGGATGATCTTCCTACCGCCCGACCGGAAACAACGCCAGCAGTGCGAACAGCGTCTTGAGGCTCTCGTGCGCGAAGAGGGGCAAGAAGTGATCGGGTGGCGGGACGTGCCGACTAATAATGTCGGCCTGGGCAATACCGCCAAGTCCTGCGAGCCCTTCATCCGTCAGATTTTCGTCCGCCGTAACCCGGGGCTCTCCGATGACCTGGCGTTTGAGCGCAAGCTCTACATCATTCGCCGGCGCGCCGAAAATGCCATGCGCTACGGGAACATGCCGGGCGGCGAATACTTCTACGTCCCCAGCCTGTCCTATAAGACGATCATTTATAAGGGTATGCTGACTCCACGACAGGTGGTGACCTTCTATCCAGACCTGTCCGATCCGCGGGTAGAGACGGCTATCGCTCTGTTTCACTCGCGGTTCAGCACCAATACTTTTCCGAGCTGGGAGCGGTCGCACCCGTATCGCTACCTGATTCACAACGGCGAGATCAACACGCTGCGCGGGAATGAAAACTGGATGCACGCGCGCCAGTCGATGCTCGCCTCCGAGCTGTTCGGTGACGACGTTCCGAAACTGTTCCCCATCATCCAGGAAGACGGCAGCGACTCGGCCAAGTTCGACAACTGCCTAGAGTTCCTCTCGTTGGGCGGGCGCTCACTGCCGCATGCCATGACGATGATGATCCCCGAGCCGTGGGAGAATCACGAGAGCATGAGCGATGAGAAACGGGCATTCTACGAGTACCACAATAGCCTGATGGAGCCGTGGGACGGTCCGGCGTCGATCGCTTTCACGGATGGCGTGCGCGTCGGCGCGGTGCTTGACCGCAACGGGCTGCGCCCATCGCGCTACTACGTCACCAAAGACGATTTGGTGATTATGGCTTCGGAGGTCGGCGTGCTCGAGGTCGCACCCGAGCGGGTGTTGGAAAAGCGCCGCTTGCAGCCCGGTCGGATGTTTCTCGTGGACACCGAAGAGGCCCGCATCATCAGCGACGAAGAGATCAAGCAGCGGTTTGCCGGCGCCCAGCCGTACCGGCAGTGGCTGGACCGAAATCTGGTGCGCTTCGATGCTTTGCCAACGCCTGAAGACAAGCCACCCGTGTATCACCACGAGGTGACCCTCCAGCGGCTGCAGGCTTTCGGTTACAGCTTCGAAGACCTCAAGATCAACATCGGCCCGATGGCCGTGACCGGAGTTTATCCCGTCGGCTCGATGGGGAACGACACGCCCCTGGCCGTGCTGTCCGATAAACCGCAGTTGCTGTACAACTACTTCAAGCAGCTCTTCGCCCAGGTGACCAATCCGCCCATCGATCCCATCCGCGAAGAGCTGATCACCTCAACCACGCAGACGCTCGGCTCGGAAGGAAACCTCATCAAACCGAAACCGGAAAGCTGCCGACAAATCAGGATCTCGACGCCCATCCTAAAAAATTCGGAAACGGAGAAGCTCAGGCAGCTTGATCTACCGGGGCTAAAGTCGGTAACGCTGCCGATCCTTTTCAGCCCCAACGAGGGCAAAACCGGCCTTGAACGCGCCTTGGAAGAGTTGTTCCAGGCGGCGGACCGGGCAATCGCTGATGGCGCGACCGTCTTGATCCTGTCCGACAAGGGTGTGGACCACGATCACGCTCCGATTCCGGCGTTGCTAGCCTCAGCCGGTCTACATCATCATCTGATTCGCACCGGCACCCGCACAGGGGTGGGCCTGGTGTTGGAATCCGGGGAACCCCGCGAAGTCCACCATTTCTGCCTGCTCATCGGCTATGGTATCCAGGCTTTTAACCCTTACCTGGTCTATGAGTGCCTGAACGACATGATCCACGAAGGGATGCTGCCGGGCATCAGCTACCACGATGCCGTGAAGGCCTACAACAAAGCCATCTACAAAGGCGTGGTGAAGGTGATGGCCAAGATGGGGATCTCCACCATCAAGTCCTACTGTGGCGCCCAGATCTTCGAGGCGGTGGGGTTGGGCCAGGAGCTGATCGACAAATATTTTACCTGGACCCCGTCGAGAATTGGCGGCGTCGGCCTGGATGAGATCGCGCGGGAGGCTGGGCAGCAGCACGCCAAAGCTTTCCCAACGTTTCCCCACAATGGCCGTACACTCGAAAATTACGGGCAGTACCAGTACCGCACGGACGGGGAACTCCATCTCTTTAATCCGAAAACGATTCACCTCTTGCAGAAGGCGTGCCGCAACAACGACTACGCCACGTTCAAGGAGTACACAAAACTCATCGACGATCAGTCTGAACGGATAGCGACCTTGCGGGGCCTCATGGAGCTGAAGCTCGCGCCCGAGCCCATTCCCATCAAGGAAGTGGAGCCGGTGGAAGCCATCGTCAAGCGCTTCAAGACCGGCGCGATGTCGTATGGCTCCATCAGCAAAGAGGCGCATGAGACGCTCGCCATCGCCATGAACCGCCTCGGCGGCAAGAGCAACACCGGCGAGGGCGGTGAAGACCCGGCGCGCTACGTTCCGGACCCCAATGGCGATTCGCGCAACAGCGCGATCAAACAGGTCGCCTCGGGCCGGTTCGGGGTGACCAGCCTGTACCTCACTCAGGCGAAAGAGCTACAAATCAAGATGGCCCAGGGCGCTAAGCCGGGTGAAGGTGGTGAGTTGCCTGGCCGGAAGGTCTACCCGTGGATCGCGAAAGTGCGTCATTCGACGCCCGGCGTCGGGCTCGTCTCGCCCCCGCCACACCATGACATCTACTCGATCGAGGACTTGGCGCAACTGATCCACGATCTGAAGAACGCCAACCACCACGCGCGCATCGGCGTGAAGCTGGTGTCTGAAGTAGGCGTAGGCACGATTGCCGCGGGCGTGGCTAAAGGCCACGCGGATGTTGTCCTGATCAGCGGCCACGACGGCGGCACCGGCGCGTCGCCCCAAACCAGCATCAAGCACGCCGGTCTGCCGTGGGAGCTTGGTGTGGCAGAAACCCATCAGACGCTGGTCCTCAACAACCTGCGCAGCCGCATCGCGGTCGAAACCGACGGTCAGTTGAAGACCGGCCGTGACGTGGTGATCGCCGCCCTGCTCGGCGCTGAAGAGTTCGGCTTCGCCGCCGCCGCTCTGGTAGCGGTAGGCTGCATCATGATGCGGGTGTGCCACCTCGACACCTGCCCGGTGGGGGTGGCGACGCAAAATCCCGAGCTGCGCAAGAGAGGTCGGCCGCTACTGTCGGACTGCGCAGAATCACGGCCTCGAGCGATCGCTTGACAACCGGGTGCTGCTCGACCTGGCGAAACCTGCCCTGGAGCGCCAGGAAAAAGTCAAAGCGACTCTGCCAATCCGCAATACCAACCGCGTCGTGGGCACGATTCTGGGGAGCGAAGTCACCCGGCGCTTCGGTGCGAACGGCCTTTCGGACGACACCATTCATTTCCACTTCCAAGGGTCCGCTGGCCAGAGCTTCGGCGCGTTCGTGCCGTCAGGGATGACCCTGGAATTGGAAGGCGACGCCAACGACTACTTCGGCAAGGGCTTGTCCGGGGGGAAAATCATCGCCTACCCGCCGGCCGGGTCCACTTTTGCACCCGAGGAGAACATCATCGTCGGCAACGTGGCGTTTTACGGCGCGACCAGCGGTGAAGCTTATATTCGCGGCGTGTCCGGCGAACGCTTCTGCGTAAGGAACAGCGGCGTGCGGGCCGTGATCGAGGGTGTAGGCGATCACGGCTGTGAGTACATGACCGGTGGCCGGGTTGTTGTGATCGGGGCGACGGGCCGGAATTTTGCCGCCGGCATGTCAGGTGGAATCGCCTATGTGCTCGATGAGGACGGTAATTTCAAGAACCGCTGCAACCTCGAAACGGTCACGCTGGAGCGCCTTGACGAAAGGGACTTGCAAGAAGTCGAGGAGATGCTAAAGCGTCATGCGATATACACTCACAGCGGGCGGGCGTGGCAGCTCCTGGCTCTCTGGCACGAGACTGCGCCGAAGTTCGTCAAGGTCATGCCCAAGGACTATCGCCGTATGCTCGAGGCCATTCAACGAGCCGAGCGTGAGGGGCTGGTTGGTGAGGCGGCGGTCATGGCCGCCTTCGAAGCCAACAAGAACGATGCCGCTCGTGTCAGCGGGAACTAAGATCCGCCAACCGGTTTGTTGATACACAACCTTCTCAGGTTGGTCGAAAGGTTCCAGTTATAAAGGACGCTGGTCTCGTGCTCGTGATCGTGTTTCGTGTTCGCCGAACACGAGCACGGACACGAACACGTTTTTAGGAATTAGGTATGGGTAAACCAACGGGATTCATGGAATTTCAGCGCGAGCTGCCCCCGGATCGTTCTCCGCTGGAAAGGTTGAACGATTGGCAGGAGTTCCACGACCATTTTCCCGAGAGCAAGCTGCGGGAGCAGGGTGGTCGCTGCATGGATTGCGGCATTCCGTTCTGCCACACGGGAACTCTCATCGGCGGCATGGCCTCGGGTTGCCCGATTAACAACCTGATTCCAGAATGGAACGATCTCGTGTACCGCGGCTTGTGGAAGGAAGCGCTGGAACGGCTCCACAAGACCAACAATTTCCCTGAGTTTACCGGTCGGGTCTGCCCTGCCCCGTGCGAAGGGTCGTGCGTGCTCGGAATCGATGAATTGCCGGTCACGATCAAGAACATTGAGTGCACGATTATCGATAAGGGCTTTGCTGAAGGCTGGGTCAGGCCCGAGCCACCGGAAAAACGGACCGGAAAGGAGGTGGCCGTCGTCGGCTCCGGGCCGGCGGGGCTCGCCTGCGCAGCGCAACTCAATCGCGCCGGTCACTGGGTGACCGTGTACGAGCGTGACGACCGTATCGGGGGCCTGCTCATGTACGGCATCCCGAACATGAAGCTCGATAAAACTGTTGTCCAGCGGCGCATCGATCTCATGGCCGAGGAAGGCGTCAAGTTCGTCACGAGTAGCGCCGTGGGCGTGGACATTCCGGCACAGAAACTGCGAGAGGAATTCGACGCGGTGGTGCTGTGTTGTGGCGCTACCAAACCTCGTGACTTACCTGTTCCAGGACGCGAGCTCAAAGGCATCCACTTCGCCATGGAGTTTCTCCACGCCAACACCAAGTGTCTGCTCGATTCTGGCCATCAGGACGGAAATTACATCTCGGCCACCGACAAGCATGTCATCGTTGTCGGCGGCGGTGATACCGGTACGGACTGCGTGGGCACGGCGCTGCGTCACCAATGCAAGAGCCTTACGCAGCTCGAAATCTTGCCCCGGCCTCCTGACACCCGGCAGCCAGACAATCCCTGGCCGGAATGGCCGAAGATCTATCGACTGGACTACGGCCAGGAAGAAGCGAAGGCGCGCTTCGGTGATGATCCGCGCATCTATCTAAATACGCCTGAAAAGTTCATCGGGGACGCGAACGGGCGTGTCAAAGAGCTCCATACCGTCGACGTCGAATGGGTCAGAGCCGACAACGGCGCTTTCATTCCAAAGAGAGTTCCCGGCACGGAAAAAGTCTATCCGGCCGATCTCGTTCTGCTCGCCATGGGGTTCCTCGGCCCGGAAGAGGCCATTCTTAACGATCTCGGCGTCGAACGCGATGCCCGCTCCAACGCCAAAGCGGAGTACGGGAGGTTCATGACGAGTGCCGAGGGGGTCTTCACCGCGGGCGACATGCGGCGCGGCCAGAGCCTAGTGGTCTGGGCCATCAACGAGGGACGCGGCGCCGCCGGGCTTGACTGACTGGCGTTCGTCCGTGATCGTGCTCGTGAGCGCGATCGCAGCTCGAGCGCGAACACGCCCTTGCCAAGCAATGCATTGACAAGACCATCCGTCTGGCTCTAGAGTTGCTCCTGCCGCCGGGATTTTATCCGATTTGTCCGCAGCCCTTGACGAAGGGGAGTAACCAATGCGGCTGACGCTCGCGCATCACCCGATAACAGAGATTCAATTCGGCGCGCCGACGCGACTGGACGGAACTTCGCTCGTCGTCGATCCGGAAGAATTGCGCGCTCTGGTTCTCGAAGACGAGTCCCTCACGAGCGTAGACCTGGAGATCATCCGTCCCGGCGAGAGCTGCCGGGCCGGTCCCGTTTTCGACATCATCGAGCCCAGAGCGAAAGAGCCTGGATCGAGCCCTGATTTTCCTGGCATCTTGGGTCCGCCGCTCACCGCGGGCATGGGGACGACCCACGTCCTTCAAGGCGCGGCGGTTACCGTGCTGAGGGAGAGGGCGCCTGGAGGGTCGAGGGGGCCGATCGGTACTGTCTTGGAGATGAGTGGGGCGGCGGCTGAGGGCACGAAATACTCTTCCCTCCACCACCTGGTCGTGATCCCTCGCGCCCGGTCGGGACTGGCAGACCACACCGTGCAGAAAGCCTACCGCAGGGCGGGGCTGAAAGTGTCGGTTCATGTTGCGCGGGCGGCGCTGGGTCGAACAGCGGCGTTGACCGAGTCCTTCGAACCGGTGGGTCCCGCGGAGAAAGGCCGTGAAGGGCTCCCGCGCGTCGCTTATGTCGGCCAGATATTTTCGCGCCAGAGAAAGGCCGAAGTGGATGAAGCGATCATCTACGGGGCCAACACCGATGGAATGCTCCCCGTGCTGCTCCATCCCGACGAGTGGCTGGATGGAGCACTTGTCCCGTCCTACTATTCCTCGCTCGGCGGCGCGGAGACCTATTTCTACCAAAACCATCCCGTCATCATGGAGCTTTACCGCCGCCACCACGCGCGCGAGCTCAACTTCGTGGGGACGGTTGCCACTATCGCCGGTCTCGACAATGAAGATCGTGATCGCAATTGTCGGGTGGCTGGCCATCTGGTCAAATGGGCGCTCAACGCCGATGCGGCGGTCTTGACAAAGTACGGTGGTGGGGTGCCGCATGCGGACATGGCCGAGACGGCGCGGCTTTTGGAAGGTATGGGGATACGGACGGCAGTGATGGTCTCGGACATGTCCAGGGACCGGCGGGTGGAATCGGCGCTCCTTTTCAACTATCCGGAGGTGGATGCGATTGTTTACTTGGGCGGCAACGACACTAGGTGGAACGCGCCTCGGGCGGACCGGGTCATCGCGGGAAGCCCCGAGATGGCAGAAGGGCTGGCCGGACCGATTGAGGTCGGGGCCCTGAACGTCGTCGGCGTTGCGAACCAGCAGGGCGCGTCGCGTCTGCGGGCAGTGATCTACTGATTGAAACCCTCACCCTTCCCTCTCCCTAGCAGGGAGAGGGTTAGAGAGAGGGTGGCGCGAGAGGATAATGAGCAGATGTGGTGAATACTCAGACCTTTGTATCCGGCTAATACTGTTGTGAGGGCCGGTTAGGTAGTTTCGAAAGGACCAGAGAGGAGGAACATGATGCGAGTCGTCCACTATCTGAATCAGTTTTATGGCGGGCTTGGGGGAGAGGCGAAGGCGGGCGTGCCGCTCGAGACTCGAGAGGGCGCCGTGGGGCCGGGCAGGCTCCTGGAACAAGTTCTGGGCGAGGGCACGAAGGTCGTGACGACGCTCGTTTGCGGCGATAACTACGCCGTCGAGCACCAGGCCGAGGTGACCGCTTCGGTCGTGGAAAAGGTCCGGGAGGCCAGGGCGGATCTTTTTGTTGCGGGCCCGTGCTTCGAGGCCGGTCGTTATGGGATGGCCGCGGGCGCGCTTTGCTCTGCTGTCCGATCGGCGCTGGGTGTTCCCGTCATCACCGGGATGGCTGAGGAGAATCCCGGCGCGGACCTTTACCGGGAGGCTCTCTATATCATCGATTCCGGTCGCAGCGCAGCCAAGATGCGCGACGTGTTGATCAAGATGGCCAGCCTGGGGAGGAAGCTCGTCAACAAGGTGCCAATCGGTCTACCGACGGAGGAAGGTTATTTGCGCCGCGGACTCATTCGCGACCAGTTTGTTACGAAGACGGCGGCAACACGGCTCGTCGATATGCTCGTGGCAAAGGTGAAAGGGGAAGCGTTCGAGTCCGAGATGGTCGCGACATCATTTGAACCGATTCCCATGCCGCCTGCCGTCAAGGACCTGTCAAAGGCCAAATTAATGTTGGTCACCGATGGCGGTCTGGTTCCCAAAGGCAACCCGGATAAGATCGAGGGAATGGCCGCCACGCGCTGGGGAGCCTACAGGATTGAAGGTCTCGATGACCTCAGCGGAGAAGACTACGAGATCTCTCACGGCGGCTACGATCCCAGGTTCGTTCAAGAAGACCCGGATCGTTTGGTGCCGCTCGACGCCGTGCGCGAGATGGAAAAGAGGGGAATGATCGGCAAGCTCCACCCCGAATTCATCTCGACATCGGGCCTAGCCAATCCTCTTTCGAACACGCGCCGGATGGGCAAGGAGATGGTTGAAAAGGTGAAGCAGGAGGGGGTTGATGCCGTGATCCTCACCTCGACCTGAGGGACGAGCACTCGCAGCGGCGCTGCGATCACGACCGAGATGGAAAAAGCCGGCATCCCGGTGGTTCAGATTACCTCGGCCGTGCCGATTGCGAAGATGGTGGGGTCCAACCGTGTCGTTCTCGGGCACGGCATCGTCCATGTCACAGGCGATGCCAGCTTATCGCCCGAGGACGAGAAAGAGCTGCGCCGTGAGCTGGTGAAGAAGGCGCTGAATGCGTTGCAGTCGACGGACAAACAGGGATAAGAGCCGCAGGGCCGGACCGCCCGTTTAGTGGGAAGCCCGCCTACGCCTTTCGGACTCGCACCGGAGCGCAAGCGTCTAAGTGACCTGACAGGGTATCGACCCAGGCCATCTTGTGCGGCAGCAGGGTGTTGTAGTGCACGCCCTTACCGCGGGCCGCAGGCTGGCCGCGACTCCAGCGGCCGAAGCAGGCCGCAACTCCGATTACCTCGGGATGAATCCCCTGGGTGAGTTTGACCTTGCCGGTGACCTTCTCTCCATCGCAAGCCTCCACGATCACGATATCCCCGTCACCGATCCCTTTTTGCCGCGCGGTTTCGGCGTTCATGATGAGGTTATAGCCCCAGGGGTGATGGGTGGTCAGCTCGTCCAGCCACGGGTTGTGTTGCGTGGTCGAGAAAGAGTGAAAGCCGAACTTATAATTTACCGCCAGCAGATCGTAGCCTCGCTTCCGCTCAGAGGAGGCCGGGCACGGTTTCCAGAAGGGCATGGCCTGGTACCCGCTGAGGTCCCAGTCCAGGCCGGCTTCCTTGATCAGCGCTTCGACCTGGGGGCGGACTTGCAGAAAGTGCTCGAAGTAAATCGGCAGGCGGGGAAGATTCAGGACCCCGCGCGGGTAACGTTCGCCGAGGCCCCGGCGCCATGCCACAAAGCCATTCTTCTTGAGCCATGGCAAGCCACGATCGGCGCCGAAGCTGGATTTGGCGCTCAAGTCCAGAATCTCTTCCCACCGGTAGCGTTTTTTCTCTTCCAACTGGTAGGGGTCCTTCAGGCGAAGCTTGGCGTTTAAATGGGCCTTCATTTTGTCACCCAAGCCTAACCGCTCTCCCAGCTCTAGAATCACTTCGGCCAGGTGCTTCACTTCGGGCGCAGGTTCTACGGCTGGTTGGCGCAAGGTAAAGTACCAGTGATCCCCTGTGACCCATCCCCGCAGGCTGTTCACGGGAAAGTCGAACCGCTCCAGGGGATGCTGCACAGGCAGAACAATGTCGGCCAGTTCCGCTGTCTCATCTATCGTGTGCGCCAACGATACCATGAAGGGAACCTGGCTGAGGGCGTGGGCGAGTAATTTGGGATTGGCGCCCACCATGACGGCGTTGGACGAGCAATGGACTACGATCTCCGGCTTGTAAGGCAATAGATGGGCATAGTGAGTAAGGCCGGCCGCCAGGAGAGGGCGGGGGCTTCTTCCCACCGGAAACAACTCACCGAGATCGACGGTATGAGGGATAGAAGGTTTGCGGGCAGGGTAGGGCCGGCGATTCCCCAGCTCAGGGCCGGACGTCACCAGCCCTTCAGGGCCCTCACCGACACGGAACTTGCCATGTGGCCCCACGACGTTGGTGCTGAGGTTTCCTCCGGGGACATCCACGGCTCCCAGGGCGACATTGAGAAGCTGCACTGCTGTGCTCGTCCACACGCCATACATGTGAGCCGCCAGTCCTCGACTATCAGGAAACGCGCACACCGGCCTAAACGGCATCCTTCGTCCCTCGATGACGATAGTGCTACCGATAGACGCTGTCTCGCCAAACTCCTGGGCTAGCCTGCGGATGGTGGACGCGGGAACCCCGGTGATCGGCTCGGTCGCATCCGGCGGATACTGGCTGAGGTGCTCTTTGAGGAGCTGAAACGCCGGCGCGCATGCTTTACCGTCGACGTCGTAGTCGCCGAGGAGAGCGGGCTCGAGCGGGCCCAAGTCATAGGGGCACGGCCCGCTGCGCGCTCCGTCCCAGACTAAAGGCTTGCCGGTGTCAGAGTCCCTGACATACCGCCCGTCCTTAGCTACCAGGTAAGGAGCATTCGTCTGTGCCCGCAGAAACTCGGCGTCATAAATGCTCAGTTCATTAAGCAATACGTGCAGCATGGAAAGCGCCAGGGCGCGGTCGGTGCTGGGTCGGATCGGAATCCACTCGTCGGCCTTGGAGGCAATGGGTGTGCAAATCGGATCGCAAACGACGAGCTTCATTCCTCGCTCCCGAGCCTCGGCCATGGCTTTGGCGGCCTTGATGGTGTCATGGCCGACCATGGTGCCCTTCTGCGAGCCGAAGAGCATCAGGTAGCGACATAGGCGGAAATCAGGCTCAGTATGCATCGAGCCCGTGTTGAGATAGTTGGCCCAGGTTTTTGCGCCGAACGGAGTACCGACGCCGGCGTTGGGCGTGCCGAAGGCCTCCGCAAAGGACGCCATGGCTGTGCTCACTGACTCTGGGTCTCCGGTGCCCGCCAGGATGATCAGCTTCCGGGGATCCTCTGCCAGCACGCGCCGGAGATGCCCGACGACAATGTCCCATGCCTCTTGCGGGTCAATCGGTACCCACTGAGGGTCTACGCCGATTCCTTTGCGGGGGTTGGTCCGCTTCAGCGGTGTTGTGACGCGATGGGGATCATAGACACCCATGACGGCGGCTAAACCCTTTGCGCAGAGCCTGCCGTAGTTATGGGGGTTATCGGGGTTTCCCTCGACGCCCACGACTATCCCATTTTCTACCGTAAGCATGATGCCGCATGTGTTCACGCACATCTGGCACACGCTGGGAATCCGCTGGGTAGCTGAGGCGGGCTTGCGCTGGGTCGCGCCGGTTCGTTGCTTAGAAGTGCGGGAAACCAGGACGGTGTCTAGAATTTTCCCCAGGGCCATCTGCGAGCCACCTTTCCGAGGAGCGAGCCGCTAGAGCAAGCTGGCGGGTTACCCGCATCTCGTTTTTGCCCCGACGATAACCGCCAGGAGCCGTTGTGTCAATCGACCAAAGGGCCCAGTGAGGCTCACGTGTCAAGGGGTCGGGAGTCCTGACCCAAAGACTCCCGAGCCTTTTCGTCCAGCTCCCTCGGGAAGCCCGCTCTCGGCTGCGGCAAGGGGACTGGCTCGCTTGCGTGCCTGTCCCCGTCACTCCGATGGGTTCGTGCCATGAGTCGTGCCGTTTGTAATCGGACGTCCGCAGCCTCGCTCGCGCTCCCCTCGGTCGCGGAAAGGGACGGGCGCGGCCTGATGGATCGGCCCCCGAGGAGCGTTCGTTGCCTTCCCGCTCTTTACGTAAACGAGAAAAATTATGATCGCTTGTCCTGGTTCGCTCCAGTGAGGGTCAGCAGCGGCGTGTCTTCGCAAGTTACCGTTAAGTGGAACACATCCGCCCTTTGGTAATGACCGGTGATGTCACGCATCAGGCCTCTTGCGTCGAACCCGTCTAGGTCTGCCTCCGCATATAGAATCTGTTCTTCGCCGGCCAGTGGTCCGGCCAGATAGTCGCCGCTGGGCCCCACGATGGCCGAGCCTCCGCCGTTGCTCTCAAATGTGGCGGCCTTGGCCTCGCTGTCGCACAACATGGCCTTGATCTTGTCGTTCAGCACGCCCGCCGCGTTGATCACCACCAGGTTTCCCTCCACACTATGAGCCCTGGCATTGATATTTTTGGTTTCGTACATGGCCCGCGCGCTGCCGGCGGCGAAATTTGCCGGCCAGCTGCCGACGTGGAAGCGCTCTTTCATCGCAATGAGAGCAAAGCGAGCGAGAGTATTGGAATGTTCGCCGCAGATGAGGCCACCGAGCCCGCCCCACGGCGTCTCGATACACCCGAGCGCGTGGCGTCGCAAACCTGGGGCATGGACGACCCGTTCAGCGTGGGTGGGAACGAGCTTCTGATGCTTCGCTGCCAGAGCGCCCTTGGGCGTGATGAACAGCTGGCTGTTGTAAAGAGTGCTGGAGGCGTCGGTGCTGCGTTCGCATACTCCCATGACCACGTACGCCCCGACGTCGCGCGCGACCTCACACAGCGCGTCGACCTCTGGGCCCGGAACGGTGATAGCGTTACGAAGCAGCTCCTGGTTAAACTGCTGGGCGCGTCTGCTTATCGCCGGCTCGAAATGAAACCAATAGGGATGAGCCGGAATAAAGCCTTCCGGAAACCCGATAATGCGGGCTCCGCGAGCCCCGGCTTCTTCTATAAGACGACACGCTTTTTCAACCGAAGCCCTCCGGTCGAGAAACACCGGGGCGGCCTGCACCGCAGCGACCTTGAGCGTTGCCATCGATGGTTCCTCCTTGCAAATGACGGTCACTATGCCTTTTAACGGACCTGTGCACCATAAAGCAAGCGGCCTGTTGACAAGAGGCGAAGCGGCAATTTATAAAGCCCCTGTCTGGCCTTCAAAATTCTTCTTCTTTGCGTGTTGGTCAATCTTATTGGTACCCGGACTCCAAGGAGGAAAGGCATGCAACCCAATTTCTTGAGGCCCTTCTTAGTTTCACTCCTGTGTCTCTTTTTTGTGGCGAGCGCGCCCCTAAGCGCGCAGGCCCAGTCGAAGAAGCTCGCCGTCGGGATTTCGGCCCTGAGCGCGGGGTACTCGCCGCTCTACATCGCCAAGGACGCCGGCTTCTTCGAGAAATACGGGCTCAGTGTGGAGCTTGTGTTGATGCAGACGGGGCCGATCGTTCATGGGATGGTTGCCGGCGACGTCAAGTTGGCCGGCGTGGGGGCGACGCGGATTGTGGCGAGCGCCCTGGAGGGCTCCGGAATCTTCATGCTCGCTTCGATGAACGATCGCCAGCCCTACGTCCTGTTGACCCCGCCCGACATCAAAAACGCCTCCCAACTGAAAGGGAAAAAAGTCGGCGTGACGCAATTTGGCGGTCTCGACGACACCGCCATGCGATTTGCGCTGCAGAAGCTCGGGCTTCATCCGGACAAGGACGTGACCATCATTCTGGCGGGCGGCAAAGCCACGCGCTTTTCCGCGCTCCAGAAGGGGGCGATCGCCGCTACCGTGATCGATCCTCCCTATACCCTGGAGGCGAAAAAACTCGGCTTGAATTTTCTCTTCGATTTCATCGAGTCGAGCCCGAAGACCGTTTATGGGACGGTCTCGGCGAAGGACTCCTTCGTGAAACAAAATCCCGACATCATCCGCAATTTCTTAAAGGCGTACATAACCGCCGTCCAGTTTTACAAGGCCCGCAAGCCCGAGAGCATCAAGATTATGGCCAAGTACATGAGAATTGAAATGCCAGCGAAAGCAGAAGAAATGGAAGACACTTACAATGCGTTTGTGAGAACGCAGAAGTGCAAGCCGTATATCGAGGCGGAGAACGTGCAGAATCTGCTCAACGAGCTGGCGGAGAGGATGCCAAAGGCCCGGTCCGCCGATCCGAAAAAGTTCCTCAACCAGCAATTTCTCAAGGAACTGGACGAAAGCGGCTTTATCGATTCCGCCTGCACCTACGGCTGAACCGCACAGAGCCTTAGGAGAAACACCATGGGTGAGACAACAGGGAGTCGGATTAGCCCGATCCGGTACGAGATTTTTATCCACCGCCTTTGGGCGGTCGGGGAAGAGGGGCGGATCGCGCTGCAAAAGGTTTCTGCCTCGCCGATCGTGGTCCAGGGAGGGGAGTGCATGTCGAGCTTCTATGCGCCCGACGGCACGATGATTCTCGCCTGCTCCGGCCACCTGCGCTTCGCTGCCGCTACCTCCGACGCGATCAGGAAGTTGATCGAGTGCTTCGACGAGAGCCCGGGTTTCTTCGATGGCGATCAGATCTACCACAACGATCCCTACGTGGCGGGCTCGCACACCTACGACCAGATGGTCGTAAAGCCGATTTTTTATCAAGGCGAGCTGATCGCGTGGACCGCTTCGTCCTCGCACACCGCGGACACCGGCGGGCTGCTGCGCGGCGGCGCGACGGAGGTCTTTCATGAGGGCATCAAGATTTTGGGGCTCAAGGTAGTCGAGCGCGGCGAGTTCCGCGAAGATGTCTTTAAGACCATCGTCGAGCAGTGTCGCGATCCTGAATACGTGGGGCTGGATCTCAAGTCGCGCATCGCGGCGAACAACGTGTGCGGCCGCCGCTTCCTCGAGATGGTGGAGAAGTTCGGCCCGGAGTTCATCAAGGCCGCCTGCCAAAAGCTGATCCGCGACTCGGAGGAGATGGCTCGGGCCAAGCTCAAAGCGCTGCCCAACGGGACATGGCGCTCACGCCTTTACGCGTCGGCCCTGGAGCCGAAAACGCGTCAAGCCCAGCTGATCCCGATTCATGTTGAGATGAAGAAAGAGGAGGACGAGCTGTTCATCGATTTGACCGGGACGGGCCCGCAGATGAATAACGACATGAACTCGACCCTGCCCAGCACCTTCGCCCACATCACGATCGCGCTCACGAACCAGCTCTTTTGGGACGTTCCGTGGAACGACGGGAAGATGGTCCCGGTTCACGTCACGGTGCCCGAAGGGAGCATTCTTAATTGCAGGTATCCGGCCGCTTGCGGGGCCGCGCCGATGATCGGAAACTTTCTCGTCGGGGCTCTGAGTGAGTGCCTGTCCAAGATGCTTTTTGCCGGCGGCTTCAAAGACGATGTCAACGCCTGTTGGACCGCGTGGTGGTACTGGGGCGGTCCGGGCTACCTCTACGGCGGCCACAATCGCGACGGGCTCACGACCGCGCAGGGGCTCTACGATATTCACGGCGGCGGCCTGGGCGCCGCGCCGAGCCGCGACGGCGTCAATACCGGCGGCCACATGAATATCCCGTCGGGGGGAATCGCCGACATCGAGCGGATCGAGATGCAGTATCCGTTCGTCTATTTCACCCGCCGCCATGTGCGGGACGGCTCGGGGTTCGGCAAATACCGTGGCGGGGCGGGCAGCGAGCGGCTGCTCATGATTTATGGCTCCAAGGATGCGAGCGTGGATTTCCGGCCTTACGGGGCGGTTCCCCACGGCGCCTTCGGTCTTTTCGGCGGCCATCCCTCCGGGTTTGGGGGCGCACGGGTGCTCTATTCGACCAACGGCTTGATGGAGCGGATTGCCTCAGGCAACTATCCAGCGGGACCGGACGAGGTAGTTCCGGGAAACTGGGGCCAACCGGTTGTTCCGGAAGGCAACCCGACCCGGATTCCGTTACCGGAATTTTCACTGATTGCCGATTTTACCCAGACTGGGGGTGGCTTTGGCGACCCGCTAGATCGTGCCCCGGCTGCGGTTGTGCGAGACCTTGAGGAGGCGCTTATCAGCCGCGCTACTGCCGAGCGGCTCTACGGCGTCGTGCTGGATGAAGCGGGGAGGGTAAATCTTCAGGCAACAGAGAAGCGGCGCGAGGCGATCCGCGCCGAACGGCGAAGACTTGGCAAGCCTCCGTCGGGAAAGACAAGCTCGGTCGGCTCCGCGGTGGCTGACGGAAAAGTCGTTCTCAGGTTTCACGAATACCTGGAGGTGGTCTCGGCCAAGGATCACGTTGTGATTCGCTGCCGCAAGTGCAATCACGCGCTGTGCTCAGCGCAGGAGAATTACAAACTCTACGCGTTGGAGATCCGCCGGGATCTCGAAGAGCTGGCCGGAGGCCGTGTCCCTTCTGGCGAGCCTTATGTCGGATACTACCTGGAGTATGCCTGTCCGGGATGGTCGGATACTACCTGGAGTATGCCTGTCCGGGATGCGCCACGCTGCTTCAGGTCGATACCTATTGCCCCAGTCAGGGAGGCGAAACACCTCTCTGGGACATCCAACTCGACGCGAAAAGCCTCGCTCGAAAAGGGTAACGGACTCCCTCATTTACATAGCTGTTGACAGGAGCCGTATCGATAGATGTATACTGGCTCGTTGTCTGAGTTAGAGAAGCGGCCGACTGAAAAATTTGCAACTCAAGCGTCAAATCATTACTTAGCTCACGAGGGAAGTTTTTAGCAGGATTTGACACGGACCGTACCGTGTCAGAGGCTGAGGGCAACTTCTGCACTTTGGGCAAGGCATGAGCGACAAGAAGACAATAATGGTGGTTGAGGACGACCCCGACATGACTGAGATCGTACGGATCATCCTGGAAGGCGAGGGTTACAATGTAGTATGCGCTCCCAGCGGCCCGGATTTTTTCAGCCAAGTAAAAGGACAAAAACCGGATCTCATTGTGCTCGATGTCATGCTGCCGGATATGGACGGTTTGGAGGTGCTGAGACGAGTAAGGGGTGATGACGATACTTCTTCAGTTCCCGTTGTGATGCTCACTATAAAAGACCAGTACGACGACATACAGCGGGCCTATGAACTGGGCTGTGATTACTATTTGCCCAAGCCCTTCACACGTAAGCAGATGGTTGACACCGTCAATCTCCTTTTGAGTCACACTAGACCGCCCTCGTAATTACGTTCCGGATTTTCTTTCTCGTACCGTTCCGTTACAGGAAGTGACCCGAATGACGCGCTACCGAGCAGGAGCAGATGTCGGTGGAACCTTTACCGTGAAGGAACTATCGACCACGAAAAAACCGAAGCCCTGCGGGACGCCCTGCGCAGACGGCGCTGATCCTTACCAGACGGTAGCGAGAGGAGGGAGATCCATCCTTAGAGCTGCTTTAATAGGAGCACTGGCTGTTGCCTTTCATCTCAGTTATCCGATCACGGCCCCCGCCCAGGAGCGGGCTCGAATTGGTTGGGCGGGATTCTCCTCCTCGCACGTTCCCCTCTGGGTCGCCCATGATAAAGGGCTGCTCAAAAAGCATGGTATCGTCCCCGAAGTCATCTTCTTCAGCAATGGTCCCACTTCTCTTCAAGCTCTCGTTGCTGGCGAGTTGGATATTGTCCTCACTTCGGCCCCGAATGTGGTCAACCCTCGTCTTGCCGGAGGGGATGTTGTCATGATCTTGGCGGTGATTCCGACCTTTATCGACCACATTGTCGCCGCACCGACGATCACGAGCCCAGAACAACTGAAAGGAAAGATCGGTGGGGTCAACCGCCAGGGCAGCGTCTCGGAGATGGGGCTCCGCCTCGCCTTAAGACGGCTCGGCGTAGATCCCGAGAAGGATACCAAGATCGTTTCGTCGGGAGGGAATCCCGAGAGACTGGCGGCCCTCTCTAAGGGAATCGTTCAGTTCGTTATCTTGAGCGAACCTTTTGTGAGGGAGGCGGAGAAGTTGGGATTCAGGGATCTTGTGGATATAGCATCCCTGAGAATCCCGCTGCTCTGGAACGGCGTCGTTACCAGGGAATCGATCATCAAAGCCAAGCGTCCTATGGTAGCTAAAGTCGCTCGCGCCATCACCGAGGCGATTCACCAGGTAAAAACTGACAGGGAAGGCACGAAAGCCGTTCTCAGCAAAAACCTCAAAATCACAGACCCCGAAGGCCTTGAGCGCACCTACAAAACTTATGCTGCGGTTCTGCCCGAGGCGCCTTACCCAGAGCCTGCAGGGATCAAGACGCTGCTCGATGACATGGCGCCGCGCAATCCCAGGGCCGCCGCAGCAGACCCCAAAACCTTCGTCGACATGAGCTTCGTCCAGGAGCTGGAGTCTTCTGGTTTCATCAAACAGCTCTACAGAAAATAGGCAACAAGGGGATCTATCGTAGACGATAAAGCTCCTTGACGAACCCTGTACTCTCCATCTCCTTGAGAAAACGGTTGTCAAAGAAATCCCTGGGATCCGCCGTTGCGGCCTTGGGATGGTCGGTGACCGAAAGGGCCGCGCGGATAGCTTCCTCAGTCACATAAGGAACCTTAACCACATCCGGATTTTGCCGGATCAGGGAGCGCCGGACGGCTATGCCGGCAAAAGGATAAGGGAGTTTGAGAGAGCCGATGTTGACAAGCTCCTTGTATCCGAGGCGCCGAGCCATGAGAGTCGTGGGCGCGGAGTGAATTGCGGCTGAGACGATCCCCTTATCCAAGGCGGCCAAGGCGTCTTGCTGGCGTGAGAAATAGAGCACCTTCACATCTTTGCCCTGGCTCATTTTGTATTGTCTAAGGAGCGCGATGGAGGCGTGATCCGAGGAGGCGCCTTTGGTGATTACCCCAAGAACCTTGCCGCGGAGGTCAGGAACCTCCTTGATGTCCGATCTGGCGTAGAGAGAAAATGCGTAGGTAGGGACCGGCATCCCAACGTAGATAATGTCGGCTCCGCTGAGCATTGCATTGACAGCCGCCCCCCCTGTTATCGCTATGTCAACATCCCCGGAAACGATTGTCTGGGTGAGTCTGGCTCCGCCCGGGATATAGACCGGTTTGAGGTCAAGCCCGTACTGGCGGTCGATCTTGGCCTCGGAAATAAGCCAGAGCGGCGTCATTCCCCCATTCAACTGAGGGTATCCCGCCCCGATAGTGACTGCGGCTGCATCTCTGGTGGTCAACATCGCCAGGAGCACAAGGGTGAGCGTGGAGATGATCGAGTGACCTCTCGGTCCCACCGAATGAAGCCGCGGAAGAAGTCTCTGATACATCCTTAGCATCGTTCCTCCCTTTTTTCAGTCCCTCGTCCTTGGCCTCGCTCGACTGTGGCCAAGCCGCTGGGAGTAAAAATGCAATGGCTATGGCGGCAAAAATCTTTGCTAGCCACACGGCCCATCTCCTTTTCACCCTGACGAACGCCTCTTATGAAAACGTAGCTGCTAAGAATTACCGAGGAGCCTTTCGATGTTCTTGCAAAGCACTTTTTCCCTGTCTTCCTCGGTCATGCGCAGGTGAGCGATAACTTCCAGGTTCCGCTCATAGAGGTGCGCAGAGCGCTCGCTTTTCGGTCCGTAGATTAGCGCCTCAGGACGAATCCAATCGGATCCAAAGAGGATGCGGTCGGCGCCGATTTCATCCAACCCTTTTTGAAGAATCGGTGCCATCGCCTTGGACGTCTCCAGGTACACGTTGTCATTTTTGAACGCTACCATGAGCGCCAGATCATTGAACGGAGGATGAATCCCCCCGGCATGGCCGATAATAATCGTCACCTCCGGGTAAGCCATCGCCAGTTCATCTAAAATCGAGGGGTCATAGTAACGCAAGGGGGAAGCCGTTCCGAAGCCGGTGTGGAAAAGGACAGGAACCCCTCGCTCCTTGGCGACCTCCGTTACCGAGCGAAGGTCTAGCAAGACGTCCTCATAGGATTGCTTCCCGAAGCGGGAAAAAGTCACCTCACCAATCCCCTTGATCGCGGGGTGTGAATCGAGTCGTTCTCTCAATTGTTGCTGCGCGGTTTCCCGACCAGGAAAGGGCATGTCGAATTTACAAAATCCTAGAAAACGATCCGGGTAGCGGTCGATGATCGAGGTCATAAGCGAGATGGGGACGGGTTTCCCCATGTGTAGGACTGCTTTTGAGATGCCGTGCCTATCCATATCGGCGATCAGTTGGGCAGAAAAGTCCACCGGCTTTTCAGAAAATCGCGCCCTCTCATGCTCGACAACATTGGCTTTCATTGCTCCCATTTGCCAAGCATGCGCATGGGTGTCGACGATCAGTTTGCGGGATTGCAAGTGCTTTATATGCTCCCAGGCCGCGCTAAACCCGTTCTTCATCGCATCGTCCTCACTTTTCTGAATAGAGATGGTTGACAAAACCCGCGCCTTCGATTTGCCGAAGAATCTTCATCTCCAGTATGCCCAGAGCGCTTCTCGTGCCGGACTCACCCGAAATCCTCGTGAACGTATGGATAGCTTCTGCTTGTAGGAGAGGAATTCGCTCGGTAACCTCAAGCACTCGCTTATAGGTCTCCTCAATGACCTCCGTGTCTGAGACCCGCAGGTAATGGCCGAGCGCCTTTTTCGCGATTTCAGGACGTGAATAGGAAAGCCGAATGCCGTGGAGAATGCCTTTGAGGAAGCCTTCTAGCAAAGGGGCCGATTTAAGCAGAACGGCGTGAGAACTTACCACTGAGGTGAACGGATAGGGAATACGCATGGGGGCCAAATCTATGAGCATCCGAAGTCCCGACTTTTGCGCTTCGATGCTATAGGGCGGTGAAAGAAGGGCGGCATCCACCACTCCACTAACCAAAGCGGGTGCAAGGAGTTGCAAACGACCAAACCTGACGAGCGTCACGTCCTTGAGTGGATCCAATCGAAGGCGCTCCAACAAAATCCTGGTGGACATATCCGGAGACGTTCCGGGCGTGGAGGTGGCAAATTTTTTCCCCTTGAGATCTTTGACCTCGGAAATCTCCGGTCTAACCCAAAGCTGATACGGAATGTAATTTATCAAGCCCGAAAGGATCCGAACTTCGACTCCTTTCAGGTATCCGCTGATCGCTTGGCCGCCGCCCACCAGCGCAACGTCCAATATCCCCGACCCCAGCGCCTGAATCATCGTCGTGCCAGAGGACTGAGCCAGCTCTACTTCTAATCCATACCGGGTAAATAGCTTCTGATCCATCGCTACGTAACCAGCCAACTGAGAGGAACTCGCCCCCGAAAAACCTAGCTTCAAAGATCCCGCAGCCTCCACAAACGAAGAAGCTCGGGCGACAAGCAGGGCTGCCAGCGCAAGAGCTGCTAAGGCCTTCCGGAACGAGAGGGCATAGAGACTCTGGGGCGAGAAGGAGCCTCTACCGCCCGACCCCCCCGCGGAATCCGAGCCAAGAGTCGAGTCTATTCTTACAGATAAAGCGATGTTCATTCCTGAGCCCGACGTTGCCGCAGCGCAGAGTAGATCTTCTCAGCCGTGATCGGCGTCTCCATGATTCTCACACCGACAGCATCGTAAATCGCATTGGCGATGGCTCCGGGAACCGGGCTTGTGGTCCCCTCGCCGACGGACTTGCCGCCAAAGGGGACTGGGCCTCCGGCTTCGGTAAGCACAACCGTGCGCAGCTTGGGAATATCCTTTATGTTAGGAAG
This sequence comes from Deltaproteobacteria bacterium, assembly GCA_016180805.1. Taxonomy (GTDB): domain Bacteria; phylum Desulfobacterota; class Binatia; order UBA9968; family UBA9968; genus 2-12-FULL-57-22. The sequence continues at coordinate 22,130 of JACPAM010000215.1, forward strand.
CTTGTAGTCCCCGAGGCTGAGCGTGCTGAGGCGTCCCTCTGCTCCCTGGATCTCCTCGATCAAGGTGAACCCCAGACCATGCATGATCCCGCCCTCGATCTGGCCCTGGTGGCCGAGGGGGTTGATGACTGTGCCCGCATCATGGGCACAAGTGATCTTGAGGACTTTGACCTGGCCCGTTTCGGGACTCACCTCCACCTCGGCCACTTGAGCGCAGAAGGAGGTAACAGTCCCATGGGTCTCCGCGTTGAGGTAAAAACTGCTCTTGAGCGGCTGCCCCTGAGAGCGCGCGCGAGCGGCGAGAGCGGAGAGATCGAGCCCGCTTGTGGAATCCCCGCGGATCTGGACCCGCCCGCCACGCAGTTCGAGCTCCTCTGAAGCTTTCCCCAGCGCGCTGCTCGCCTCCTTCAGGAGGAGGTCCTTGAGTTTCTGTGCAGCCTGCAAAGTGGCTCGTCCGGCCACATGGGTGACGCGGCTCGCCCCGGCCCCCGCTTCCGTCCGAAACTGATCCGTGTTGCCGATCTTGACCTGAAGCCTTTCAAGGGACACACCGAGAGTCTCGCACGCGATCTGGCGCATGATCGTGTGGGCTCCGGTTCCAGTGTCGGGAATCGTCGTTGTCAACAGAATCTTTCCGTTCTCCTCCAGTTCCATTTCCGCATTCGCGTCCCCGATACCGATGTGTCGGTGCGCGATGCCGATTCCTCGCCCGATGTTGGGCCGGGGTTTCGGCAAGCCCCAACCGGCCGCTTTCACTGCAGCCTCCAGGGTCTCGCGGATTCTCACCTGCTCTAACGGGGTTCCCTGGGGGAGCCGGTCTCCGTCGCGCAGAAGATTCCGCATGCGGAACTCCAAGGGGTCGATCCCCAGCTCCGCGGCCATCATGTCCATCTGGGATTCCACGGCGAAGATGAGTTGGGGATCGCCCGGAGCCCGCGCATGGCCGCACGGGACGCAGTTCGTGTAGACGCAGTACGAGTCAATCTTCAGATGGGGGATGTAGTAGCACCCCTGGGCCTTGGCGGCCCCCACGATGCTCACGTTAGGAATCGGCTTGAATGCCCCGTAGGCGCCGCTGTTGAAGATCGCACTGGCTTGCCGCGCGACGAGCTTTCCCTCCCGGCTCACGCCGGTCTTCAAGGTGATGATCGCCGGGTGGCGGGGATTGGCCGCCATCAACTCCTCGGTGTAGCTCATGACCATCTTGACAGGCCGCCCCGTAAGCCGTGAGAGGTGATAGCACAGGGGAGTGTCCATCACGGCTCCTTTTCCCCCGAAGTCTCCTCCGATGGGCAGCAGGTGAATCACCATCTGCTCCTGGGGAATCAGCAGGCAGTCAGCCAGCAGTTCTTTGAGCCTGAAGGGCATCTTGTTGGAGGCCCAGACGTGAACCCGGCCCGGCTCTTCCAGCGAGACCACGGTTGCGTGCGGCTCCAGGTATCCCTGGTGCATCCACTGGGTGCGGAAGGTGTGCTCGAAGATGTGCCGGGCTTGCCGAAATCCCTCCTCTGTGTCGCCCAGGTTGTAGCCCAGGTGGGAGACGACGTTGGGGATGTCGGGGGCGTCGGGGGGCAGGTGCTGGTAAGAGCGGAAGTTCTCGTGGAGGATCGGGGCTCCCGGCTGCATGGCCTCGAGCGGGTCGAAGACGGCGGGCAGCTCCTCGTAGTCCACCTCGATGAGGCCCACGGCCTCTTCGGCCGCCTCCCGGTCCTCGGCGGCCACCGCGGCCACCTTCTCCCCGACGAACCTCACCCGGTCCTTGGCCAGCACAGGCATGTCGTAAATGCTGCGGCCGATCAGGACGTCGGGGATGTCCTCAGCGGTGATAACGGCCAGGACTCCGGGAAGGGCGCGGGCTTTGGAGGTATCGATACGAAGGATCCGGGCATGAGGCAGGGGACTGCGCAGCGCCTTGCCCCATATCATCCCCGGCAGGATCAGGTCAGCCGTGTAGGTGGCCTTCCCCGCGACTTTCTCGGGGCCTTCCACACGGCCAATTGGTTTACCAACGACCGCTAAGCTCACCCTCACTCCCTTCCTTACTCGCTCAGGAGCTTTGTCTGTAGGG
>JACPAM010000216.1 GCA_016180805.1 Deltaproteobacteria bacterium
GGAGCGCGAGCGAGGCTGCGGACGTCCGATCACAAACGGTACGACTCATGGCACAGACCCATCGGCCGCAGCGGAGAGCGCGCTTCCCGAGGGAGCTTAGTCCATCGGCCGCGGCCGTCCTTGTCCGCGACCGAGGGGAGCACGAGCGAGGCTGCGGACGTCCGATCACAAACGGTACGACTCATGGCACAGACCCATCGGCCGCAGCGGAGAGCGCGCTTCCCGAGGGAGCTTAGCTACCCGGATGCCTTCCGTCGCCCCGCGTTGCGCGCTTCCCACACCTTGGCGCCGCTTAACAGGGTAGCGTAGGCAGCCAATGTCGACAAGGTCAGACCCGGCAAGCCCTTGGCAAACAGCCGCTTCCGGAAGAGAAGCTTGAGAAAGACCCGAAGCGAAAAGAGCACTATCGAAGCCGCGCCGGGCCATGACGAGCGCCGCTGCATATCCTCGGCCCAAAGGCTGCTCACACGATTGATCCGCTCCACGCCGTCGCGGAGCTCCAGAGCGCAGTAATCGCCGATTCGCCCGCGAAGCCGCCCCAACCCCTGATCGTCTTGCCGTCCCCTCTCGCTCCACCAACCCGAAGCGATTCCATCCGCCGCTCGCGTGACCCGGGGCGCCGGGCTCGGCTCCCAAAGGCTCCCTTCGACCCAGTGATTCAATAATCGCGTGCGCAGATGAACGCGATAGCTGGGCTTGGCCGTGGCAAGATCCAACCGGCAAAGCGCCCGCAACTCTTCCTGGAGTTCCGGCTCGATCCGCTCTTCGCCCCAGAGCCGCACCACCCAGTCCGTGCGGATTTCTTTGAGTGGCAGCTTCGGCGCCTGGGCAAAATCGACCCTTCGGACCACCGAACGCGAGGGCAGCGCGGCGGTGATCTCCGGCGCCTCTTCACCGGCGTGGAGCACGACGACCGCGTCAGCCCACCGGACACTCTCCAGGCTTTGATTTAGGCGCTTCATTCCCGGCAGGCTCAGAACGATGACACCGAGAGTGGACATGAAACAGCGCTAAAGGGTCATCACCCCAGGGAGTTTCGCATCACACTGCGTAGCCGTGCGCTCCGGATGACGCTCCAGGACTTTCTCGACCGCTCTGAGAACATCTTCCGCCCCGATCAAGCGCATACAGTCCTCCGTTCCCAGAGGACAGCGCCTGCCCCCGTGGGAGCTGCACGGCCGACACGGGAGATCTTTCTCGACGACGATCGCGTGCGAGGTGTAGGGATAGAAGCCCAGGGAGCGAGTGGTCGCACAGAAAACGGCAACGACCGGGATGCCGCGAGCGACCGCGATATGCATCGGTCCGCTGTCGTTCGTGATGAAGAGATCGCACCGGCCGATCGCGCAGACAAGCTCCCGGAGGTCGAAACGGCCAGCCAGACTTACCCCCAGGTTGCCGGAAAGCCGCTGAATGCGCTCGACCACCGCCACGTCCTGCGGGCCGCCGAACAGAAGGATATCGCATCGATACTTCTGCTTCAGGCGAACCATCAGAGCCGCATAACCCTCGGCGGTCCACCGCTTCGTCGCCCAAACCGACCCCGGGTTAATGCCGAACGTGATGCCGCTTCGGCCCACGCCAAGCGAGCGAAAAAGCTCCTCCACCCTGCCTCCGGCATGGGTGTCCGCAACGACCCGAAGCTCCCCGACGTCCGCTTCTGGATCTGCGCCGAAGGGCTTGAGAAGAGAGAGCATTCGCTCCGCGTCGTGACGGGAGGAGTCCCGGCCCACCCGATGGCGATACAAAAACCACGCGGCGCTGCGGCGGAAGCCGACGCGGTTGGGAATGCCGGCGAGGAAGAGCAGGAGCCCGCTGCGAAACGATTTGTGCGGCGAGAAGGCGATGGTGAACCCTTGGGCTCGGAGCTCTTTGGCCTTGCGCCAAACTCCCCTCCAGCCCTTGCCGTCCCCTTTTTTATCGTCGGTCAGGATTTCGTGCACATCCGGATCGACTTCGAGCAGGGGTTTCGCCTGAGGGGTGCACAGCACGGCCAGATGCGCCGAAGGGAAACGGCGGCGGATCGCCGACAACAACGGGGTCGTGAGCACAACATCGCCGAGAAAGCTCGTCTGCACGACTAGGATCTTCTCCCTTCCTCCCATCAACTCGCCCATCGCCCGTTGATTGAGTTTATAGCGTTTGTTGGGTCCATCGGGTTGGTTAATTTGCAACCCAATAAACCCAATGAACCCAACGAACTCCTAGACCGCTATATTTTGATCGCCTCATCGATCAACATGATGGGGATGTCATCCTTAATGGGGTACATCAGGCGGCAGGCCTCGCAGATCAGGCCATCCCCCGAAGGATTGAGGTGGATGTCCCCTTTGCACTTGGGACAGGCCAGAATTTCCAACAGATCCTGACTGATTGCCATCGCTATCCCTCCCTTTCCCTCTCGGAACTTACGCGCCGAGGTCCCCAATGATCCACCGAGCCGCTTCCCAGAGATCGCTCGCAACAAAGACCGAGGACGGAGGACCGAGGACCGGGGGACCGTCCTCCGTCTTCGGTCTGAGGTCGCGCCGACGAAAGCGAGGTAGGGGCGGTTCGCGAACCGCCCCTACAACCGCCCGGTCACTAATCAGAATTCCCTGGGCGCCAATGCGGCAGGCCAGTTCCATATCGGTCCATTGGTCTCCCACCACATAGGAATGGCCGAGATCCAACTTGAGGTCGACCGCCGCCCGGACCGCCAAGCCTGTAGCCGGCTTGCGGCACGCACAGACCCTCCGGTAGGGAGCCTGCCCCTCTGTGGGATGGTGCGGGCAGTAGTAGATCGCGTCGAGAAAAGCGCCCGCCGCGGCTAATCTTCGCTCAATCTCCCGGTGGATCTCGGACAAGTCGCGCTCGCTGAGCAGACCGCGGGCGACCGCAGACTGGTTGGTAATCACCGCAACGGCGAGCCCGTGCTGCTTGAACAAGCGGAGAGCCTCGGGGACCCGCGGCAAAACCTCGATCTGCTCCAAAAGCGTCAGGTAGCCGCTATCCCGCACCAGAGTGCCATCGCGATCGAGGAGCACTCCGCCCCTATTCCCAGGTATCGCCCCCATGGAAATTTACGCCTCCCGCCGTTTCGATTGGATGGTCCGTTCTACGGCGCGAATCAACTCGGCGCCGTTTTCCACGACCATTTCCACACGCAGGGCAAAGAGTTTCTCCTTCGCAAACGGGAAGCGAACCAGCTTAAGGATGTCCTTTTCGGTGGTAACGACAAGGTCCACGTTACGCGCCGCACGGCTGATTCTTTGCCAATCCCGGGCCGAGTAATGGTGGTGGTCGGGAAATTCCATGGTATCGACAATATCGCCCTCCCACTCATAGATCATGCGGTACAAAGAACTCGGATTGGCGATGGCTGACACAACGAGTATCTTGCTCCGGTCCAGGAGGCTCAAAGGATAATCTTTCCATTCGCCCCGCTCCAGAGCCAGCAAGGCCCGGGGCCGAAGCGAACCCACGTAGATGGATTCTTTCGGGCGACCGTCCAAATACGGCCGCCACTCCGCCGCCGAACCGGTAACCAGATAGAGATCTGCCCGCCTGAGCGCCGCCCTCGGCTCGCGAAAAGGACCTGCCGGGAGCACCCAACCCCGCCCATTCGACCCCAAAATCAACAAATCCAGATCCCGCTTCAATTGGCGGTGCTGAAATCCGTCGTCGAGGAGAAAGACATCGACCTGAGTCTGGTGCAGCATCTGCCTGCCGACCTCGTAACGATTCTTCCCGACCCCGACCCGCTGGCCGAAGACCTTGGCCATCATCAGCGGTTCATCTCCAGCCTCCGAAACATCGTCTCCGCTCCCCAAAGAGAGCCTCGCGCTGGCACTCGGCTCGAGCAGCTTCGGCTCGCGCCGATTCCTCTTATAACCACGGCTCAGAATCGCGACCCGGTACCCGCGTCCGGCCAGCTCCCGACCCAGCCACAAGGTTGTCGGCGTCTTGCCTGTCCCCCCCACAGTCAGGTTTCCTACGCTGACCACCGCAGACGGAAGACCCTTGACGGGCAGCCACTCGAGGGCATAGAGCAGGTTACGAATTTGCACCGCCAGGAAATAGCAAAGAGATAGCGGCACAACCAAAATCCACAGCAGACGCCCTAAAAAGTCTTTCCGTTCCCAAGCCCGCCGGACCCACGCGCCGCCCATGGAATTTCCGTACCTGACTAGCGCATCCAAAATGATCCGAACAGACGGGCTGGCTGCACATGGACCTCACTGGAGATAAAGCGTGATCAAATCCATCGTCCGATCCACCACCCCGCGATCCTGCACCGCGACGCCGTGGGCAAGATCCCCTATCTTTCGGGCCTTCACCTGGTCACTTAAAAGCGCGGCGATTTCGCGCGCGAGATCCTCCTTGCCTCGGATCTCAATCCCTCCTCCTGCCCGCTTCATCTCCGAGGTAATCTCGGCGAAGTTCGTCATGTAAGGGCCGAAGAGAAGCGGCTTGCGCAAGCGCGCCGGCTCCAGCAGGTTGTGCCCCCCGGCATCCACCAAACTCCCGCCGACGAAAGCGATGTCCGCAACCGAGTAAAAGTCCGGCAGTTCCCCGAGCGTATCCAAAAACAGCACGTCGGCCCCGGCAGCGGCGCGTCCGTTCATCCGACTGCGTTTTTCGTAGCGGAGCCCTTTTCTCTGGATCAGCTTCTCGACCTCGGCAAAGCGCTGGGGATGCCTGGGCGCCAGGATCAGCATGAGGGAAGGGAAGCGCGACTTGAGATCCAAAAAGACCTCTAACAGAATCTCCTCCTCGCCTGGGTGGGTGCTGCCGGCAACCAAGACCTGCCTCACCTCCCGGTCCCCCAGTTGAGCGAGCGCCGCAACGGCCCGTGCCGGGTTTGCTCCATTGCTGTCCCAGGAAACATGTTTCAGGCTGCCCGTGACCCGGGTTTTCTCCGGGTTCACCCCCAGCCGAACCATCCGATCGGCATCCTCGGCGCTCTGCATCCCCACGGCCGTAAAGCGCCGAACGACGGCCGCAAAAAAGATCCGCAAGGCCGCATATTGACGGAAGGCGCGCGGAGAAATTCGCCCGCTTAAGAGCAACGTCGGGATTCCTTTTTGATGAGCGAGGCGAAGGAAGTTTGGCCAAATCTCGGTCTCCAGGAAGATCAGCAGGCAGGGTTCGAACAGGTTCAATGCGCGGCGGACGATCCACGGATGATCCAAGGGGAAAAAAACAATCGCATCTCCGACTCCGGCCTGCCGCGCCATCTCACGCCCCGTGACCGTAAACGTGGACAAGAGAATTTTCCGCCGCGGAAACCGCTCCTTGAGCTCCCGGGCCAGTTGGGTGGCGGAGAGCACCTCCCCCACAGAGACGGCGTGAAGCCAAATGGGCCGGGAGCCGACCATCAGATCGCGCACTTCCCGCGGGTAGAACCCCAGCCGTTGCCAGAACCCGCTTCGAAATCGCGCCCCAAAAAAGAGGAGAAATAGCGGGAGAAAAGGAAGGGACAGAATGGCCAAAGCGGTGAAGAGCGTATTGTACAGCCAGTAAATCATCGCCGTTCAGTGCAAGACCTTTCCCGCCAGCGGGCCTTCCTCCTCCAAAAGCTGGAACGTATAAAGCCGGCTGTATTCCTGCTTCCGTGCCAGGAGTTCCACGTGGGTCCCTTCTTCCGCGATCCTGCCATCGACCAGGACGATGATGCGGTCTGCCTTGCGGATCGTGGAAAGCCGGTGCGCGATGACCAGAGTCGTGCGGCGGACCATCAGGTTCTCTAACGCCTCCTGGACTAGCTTTTCCGACTCCGTGTCGAGAGCGGAAGTGGCCTCGTCCAGAATAAGGATCGGGGCGTCTTTTAACAGGGCACGGGCGATCGCCAGCCTTTGGCGCTGCCCGCCCGACAGCTTCATGCCCATTTCCCCGATCACGCCGTCGTAGCCTTGGGGCACGGCCATGATAAATTCGTGCGCATGAGCCGCCTTCGCCGCCGCCACGATGTGCTCCATGTCCTTGGACGGATCCCCATAGGCGATGTTATTCCTGATGGTGTCGTTGAAGAGAAAGGTGTGCTGGGTCACCATGCCGATTTGCGCGCGCAGCGATTCGAGGATCACGTCGCGGATATCCATCCCGTCGATCGTGATGCTTCCCGAGGTGACATCGTAGAAGCGCGGGATCAAATCGGCGAGGGTGCTTTTCCCTACCCCGCTCACACCCACCAACGCCACCAATTCTCCGGCGCGGATGTTGAGATTGATATTTCTCAAAACCAGCTCGCCCCCGTAACCGAAGCTGACATCGCGAAACTCGATCGCCTTCGCGAATCGCGGCGCGGGCCGGGCGTGGGGATGATCCCGAACCTCAGCCTCCGCGTCCAGAATCTCGAAGACCCTCTCGGCTCCGGCAATTCCCTGCTGGATCATGGTATAGGTCCGGGTCAGATGCTTGAATGGCTGGTACATCAAAAACATCGCCGTCATGAAGGCCATAAACTCACCCTGGGTTCGCCCGCCGCCGATGACGCTCGAGCCGCCGTACCATACGACCGCCCCAATCGCGAGCGAGGCCAGAGTCTCCATCGCCGGCGTGATCACGGCCTTGATCCGGCTGGCGCCCAGAAACTGCCGCAACAGACGGCGGTTTTCCTCGGCAAACCGCTCACTCTCGTATTTTTCCATGCCGAAGGCTTTGACGATCCGGTTTCCCTGGATGCTTTCCTGGAGGAGCGACGTTAGGGTCCCGGTCGTGACCTGGCCGCGCCGGGTGAGACGGCGAATCTTTCGGCTGAGCCGCATAACAGGCAGGACGGAGGCGGGAAAGACAACGAAGGCCATCGTGGCCAACACCCAATCCTTCAAAAACGCCACGACGATCAGCGCGACCAGCGAAGTGGTGTCACGCATCAGAGACGCCGCGGAATCCGTGAGGGCCGAACGCACCAGGGCGACGTCGCTGTTCACCCGAGAGATCAGCGTCCCCGTAGGATGGCGCTGGAAGAAGGAGAGGGACAGATACTGGAGGTGGCGTTGGAGCGTGTTTCTCACGTCGTTGATGACGCGCAGACCCACGTAATCCGTCAGGTAGCTCTGGCCGAAGTTCATGAAGCCACGAAAGGCGAAGACAGCGATGATCACCACGGGCAGATAGATCAGCGCCGTTTCATCTTTTCGCGCAAAGACATCATCAAACACGCGCTGCACCAAGAACGGCATGACCCCGCTCGTGGCGCTGTAGCCGAGCATGCACAACATCGCGACCACGAAATAGGGCCACATGTAGGGTTTCAGATACTGGAGCAGGCGCAGATAGATCTTCATGAGCTTTGGTCAATAGGGGTGCATTGGGTCTATTGAGTTTATTGGGTTGACTCAACAAACTCAATGAACTCAAGTGACTCAAGAAACGCGCTTTGCATTGTCTTACTTCATCATCTCGAAGGCGATCTCAGCCACTCTTTCGGCTGCCCCGGGGGCGCCGAGCTTTTCCCGCACCGCAGCCAATTTTGCGACAATGTCCCGGTAAACCTCGCTATCGTGCATGATCCGCGTGGTCTCGCGCACAATCCTTTCCGCCGTCACTTCCCCCTGGATCAGCTCCGGCACCACCCTCTCCCCGGCGATGATATTGACCATTCCAATATGATCGACGCGCACCAGAAGCCGGGCAAGCCCGTACGTCAGCCACGCCAAACGATACATGATCACCATCGGCTTGAGCAGAAGGGCCGTCTCCAACGTCGCCGTGCCCGAAGCCGCCCAGGCAAGGTCACAGGCATTTAAAGCATCATAAGCGTTTCCTTCCGCAATGGCCACCTGAGTTGATGACCGGGCTAGAAAACGCGCGATCTCATCGCGCTCGACGGTGCTGGCGCGCGCCAGAATAAACTGGACGTCCATCACCTTCCGTAACCGCTCGGCGGCCTCAAGCATGGGAGGGAGATGATAGGCGACCTCGCGCCTGCGGCTTCCGGGTAGCAGGGCGATCGTGCGCTTTAACGGCTCCAGTCCGTGCCGCTCGATAGTCGCCTCCCGCGACTCGGTGGGGCGAACCACATCCAAGAGCGGGTGGCCGACGAAGCTGACGTCGACTCCTTCCCGTTCGTAAATCGAGACCTCGAACGGGAAAACCACCGCCATCCGATCGACCCAGCGGGCGATCCGCTGCACGCGCCGCGGCCGCCACGCCCAAATTTGCGGGCTGATATAGTACAGGACCGGAATCCCCAACTCCTTGGCGATTCGGGCGAGCCGCAAGTTAAACTCGGGAAAGTCGATCAGAATCAAAAGATCGGGTTCCTCCTCCCGCAACGCTCCACGGATGACGCGGTAAGCCTTCCACAGCGTCGTCAGGCTTCCCGCCAGCTCGGCCAACCCCATGCCCGTGAGCCGCGCCACGTCAAAGAGAACTCGCACCCCCTCACCCCGAAGCCGCTCCCCCGCAACGCCAAAAATTTCGAGCGCCGGATCGCGCTCAACCAACGCATGGGCCAGCCGGGCCCCGTGGAGATCTCCGGATGCCTCGCCGACGACGAGCATGACGCGCTTCGGCCTTTTCCCCGCCCCGTTCACGGCGACGCCGCCGGCTGGCGCAAGCGCTCGCTGATCATGGAGGCAATCTCCAAAGCCCTGAGCCCTTCCTCACCGCTCACCAGCGCAGGGGCGCGCGTACGGACAGAGTCCAAGAAGGAATCAATCTCATCGGCCAGAGCGTCCCCATCCTGCATCTCTACGGTCTCGCGGTGAATGCCGAGCCAACCCGCGCTCTTCTCGGGCTTGCGATAGATCTCAGCCCGCCGCTGATCATAGTCGATCGAAATGTAGCCATCCATCTGGAAAAACCGGATCTTGCGCTCCCGTTTCGTCGAGACCCGGCTCGACGTCACGTTCGCGACGCAACCGTTGGCGAACGTGATGCGCGCGTTAGCGATGTCCGGCTTATCGGTGAGGACCGCGACCCCGACCGCGTCGACGCGACGAACCTCCGAGCGCACCAAGCTGGCGATGATGTCGATGTCATGGATCATGAGATCCAGCACGACATCGACGTCCGTCCCGCGCTCGACGAACGGCGCGAGTCGATGACACTCGACGAATTTGGGATCACGAATCACGCCTTCGAGCCTGCGCAGGGCAGGGTTGAACCGTTCCAGGTGGCCGACCTGGAGCACACGCCCCTGTTGCCGGGCAAGCGCAACCATTTCTTTCCCTTCCTCCAGGGTCGCCGCCATCGGCTTTTCCACCAACACATCGATCCCCGCGCTGAGGAAGTCCCGGCTCACCTCCCAGTGCATGCGGGTCGGGACCGCAATGCTGACGCAGCGGACGCGACCGAAGAGCTCACGGTAATCCGTCGCGGCGAAAACCTGAAACTGCCTGCCGATCTCCTCAGCGCGCTCCCGATCGATATCGGCCACACCGGCGAGCGCCGCCTTCGGTGAAGCCGCGTACTTTTCGGCATGGTAGCGGCCCGCATATCCGACGCCGACCACCCCGACCGGAATTTTTTCTTGTCCTGCCACTTCGTTCCTCTGCCTTTTTGTCGTTACCCTCGTGGATACCGCATTGCAAATTGCAGATTGCAGATTGCAAAAGTCAAAATGACCCGTTCCCCCTTCCTCAATTTGCAATTTTCAATTTGCATTTTGCAATTTGCAATCTAACAGACTCCCTTCAACCTGTTACCGCGACGACAACGATCCCTGCTCGCTCTGCTTCCTCGACCATCCGCTCTTTCTCCAACAGAACGGTTTTTCCCGCCTCCACGGCCAAGACCGCCCCCTTGTGCTCGTGCAGATTCTTGATCGTGTCGGCCCCAACCGCCGGCACGTCAAACCGCAGGTCTTGGTCGGGCTTACTGACCTTGACCACGACAATGCCCCCTTTGCCCAAGCTTCCCCCGCGCCGAATCGCTTCATCCGTTCCCTCAGCCGCCTCGACCGCCAGAACCACTCGATTCTTGACCACCACACACTGGCCAACACCCAGCCGTCCGATCTGCTTAGCGATCCGAAAGCCCAAGCGGACGTCTTCCCACTGGCGCTCATTGGGAGCCCGCCGCGTCAGCACGCCCTCGGCGGGAATGATCGCGGAGAGAAAGAGCGTGGACTCCAAAACCCGGATTCCCTCTCCCTCGAGTTCTTCCGCCACGCCCCTGAGCAGGCGATCGTCGTCGTGGCTTCTCATGCGTGCCAGAAAAGCCGCCCCTCTCAGGTCGGGCTTGAAGTTGGAAAACAGCTTGACTTTCCGAATACCGCCCGCCATCACCGCCTCTCTGACGCCGGCGCGTCGGAAGGTTCGGATGATCTTCCCCAGCTCCCCCACGTAAATCCAGGTCACCTCGTCCCCTACCTTCTCGATCTCCTTCGGGGTCTCGCCGCGATGCGCGACCGTGACCAGAGAGACTCCCTCGCGCTTCGCCTGCTGGGCAAAGATAAGCGGGAATTTACCGTTTCCGGCGATCAAGCCAAGCTTCTTCACACTAGAAAACGTTCGAGACGTTTAAATCGTTTGAGCCGTTGAATCCTCACCATCCCCAGCGCCTCCTTCACCCGCAGCCCCGATTGAAAAATGATCCGGTACGCCTTTTTGAGCCCCTCGATTTGCTCCTTGCTTAAGCCTCTGCGCCTGAGTCCTTCCGAATTGAGTCCGCGCAGGCGGGCCCGGTCGCCGGTTGCATTGCAGTACGGAGGGATATCCTTCGATACCATCGAGCCCGCGCCCAGAATGGCGCTGGTCCCCACCTTAACGAACTGATGAATGCCGACCAGCCCGCCGACGATGACAAAGTCCTCGATCACCACATGCCCCCCGAGGGTGGCCCCGTTGGCGATAATATTGTGGCCGCCGAGGATGCAATCATGGGCAATATGACAATACATCATGAGCAGATTATGGTCCCCGATCCGGGTGACCATGCCACCCCCGGCGGTTCCGGGGTTCAGCGACACGAACTCCCGGATCGTGTTGTGGTGACCGATGATGAGTTGGCTGTCCTCACCCTTGTATTTCAAGTCCTGTGGAACTGACCCGACGGTGGCAAACTGGAAGATGAGGTTGCCCTCGCCAAGCGTCGTGTGCCCCTCGATCACGACGTGCGACTTGACCCGCGTTCCCTTCCCAATTTTCACGCGGGGGCCGACGATAGAGTACGGCCCGACCTCGACGTCCCCATCAAGCTCGGCTCGGGGATCCACCAAAGCTGTTTGATGGATTTTAGTCATTTTGAAATTTGCATTTTGCCTTGGCTAATCCAGGGGCACTTCCATCGCCGAGATCTCTGCCTCGGCGACGGTCTTTCCGTCGACCATGGCCACTCCCTTCATCTTCCAGAACGAGCCGCGCCGCCTCAGGCAGGTCAACTCCATCCGGAGCTGGTCACCGGGCTCAACGGCCCTGCGGAACTTCACCCGATCCAGACCGGTCAACATAAAGACTTTCTGCCCGTCTTGCCCACCCCTACAGGTATGGGCAAAAATGGCGCCGAGCTGGGCCATGGCCTCGCAGACCAAAACCCCCGGCATCACGGGTCGGTTGGGAAAGTGGCCCTGAAAATAGCCCTCGTTGATGGTGACATTCTTGATCCCGACGATCCGATCGCTCTCTACCTCCACAATTCGGTCCACCAAGAGAAAAGGGTAGCGGTGCGGGATGGTTTTAAAGATCTCCTTTACGTCGAGCATGGCCCTTTACTCCTTTCCCGCTTCGTCGTGCCAACTCGGCAACCTTCCGCTCCAACCGCCGCACGTCGCTCCATAGCTTTGCCAGGTTCGGGAGCAGTGTCATCACCTTGATCCACTCGTGATGGGGAGCCGCCGCAACCGCGCCGGAAAGCAGCGCCCCGGGAGGAACCGAGCGGGGAATCCCGGATTTCGGCCCGATTCTTGCCCGATCCCCGATCTCGATGTGGTTGACCACGCCCACCTGCCCCGCGAGGATAACCTCACGCCCGATTCGAGTGCTTCCGGCGATCCCGGTTTGAGCCGCGATGATGCTGTCCTCTCCGACGACCACGTTGTGGGCAATCTGCACCAGGTTGTCGATCTTGGCTCCCCGCCGGATGATGGTTCGACCCAACGTGGCGCGGTCTATGGTCGTGTTGGCGCCGATCTCCACGTCATCCTCGATCTCAACGATTCCCACCTGTGGAATTTTCATCCGTTCCCTCCCCTCCCCGGCGTAACCAAAGCCGTCGCTGCCGATCACGACCCCGGCGTGAAGAATCACCCGATTGCCCACCCGACATCCTTCACGCACCGTGACCTGCGGATGCAAGCGGCACTCCTCTCCGACCTCCACGCCGTCACCCAAGAAGACACCGGGAAAGAGCACGGTGCCCCGTCCCACCTTCACTCCTTTACCGACGTAGACATAGGGGAACACGGTTACGTCGTCACCGAGCACCGCCGACGGATCGATGCTGGCCTGGGGGCTAACGCGACCGTCATATTGCGGCTGCGGGGAGAAAAGATTCAGGATCTCGGCAAAAGCCGTATACGGCTGGCGGACCCGCAGGAAATTCCGCCGTGAGACCCCGGGGAGTTCTTCGGGCAGATCCGGACCCACGATGATCGCGCTCGCTTGGCACGCGGCAAGGTGCGCGCGGTAGCGGGGGTGGGCCAAAAAGGTAATGTCCCCGGCACCCGCCTCCTCGATGGAAGCCACTCTTTGGATTTCGACGCCGCCGTCCCCGACGACGCTGCCACCGACGTGCTCGGCCAGCTCCGAAAGGGTTCTTCGCGGCGCGCTCATTTCCCTTTGGCGCCCTTTCCCGGGGCGCGACTATTGTACAGCTGGATGACCTTGCTCGTGATGTCGATGCCCTGGTCGCTGTAGAGCAGCTGGGCGCGCTCGAAGATCAGCGTGAACTTTTCGTTCTTGCCCACTTCGGCCACGACCTTCTCCAGCTCCTTGAGGATCTCCGAAGTCATCTCGCCCTCTTTCTGGCGCAGCTCCTCCTGGTGGTCGCGCATCGTCCGCTGGTAGCCAAGATAACGCCTTTGGAACTCCTTCTCCAGGTTGCGGCGCTCTTCTTCTTTGAGCAGAGGGTTGCGCTTGTCAAAATCGCTCTTGAGCCGCTCCACCTCCTGGCGCTCCTTCAAGAGATCCACCTCGACCTTCTTCACCTCCGCTTCAAATCGCTCCCTGGCCTTTTTTCCGGCCTGAGACTCGGAGATGGCCCGCTGCAGATCGATGTAGCCGATCTTGACTTTCTCCTGCGCCCAAGCGGGCATGGCAAGGAGCACCAACAAAGAAACTACCCACCCTTTTTTCACGGAAACCTCCAAATGAAAGAGATTCAGAAAGGCTACGGTTGACCGCCAAGAGAGAAACCGACCACCGAGGTGTCGTCTCCCGACTTTTTATTGAGAGGAAATCCAAACTCAACACGGAGGGGACCAAAGGGGGAAAGCCAGCGGGCGCCTACACCGATCGATCTCCTGAATTCGCCCAGGTCGAATCCTTCGGACTTCGCGAAGGCCTGCCCCGTATCGAAGAAGGCAACCCCCCGAAGACCGTACTGTTCGAGGATCGGAAACAACACCTCCGCGTTCAGAACCGCCTGTTTGTCTCCCCCGATGACGTCGTTGCCTTCCCGGGGCCCCAAGCTCCGCTCGGCGAAACCGCGGACGGAGTTCATGCCGCCGGGAAAGTAACGCTCGAAAAGCGGCAGATTTTTCTTACCATTGGGCCGCCTCTCAAACCCGGCGCCGTAACCCAACGCCCCTCCCAAAGCAAGGGTATAGGTCCCGCCCCATCGCGGGTCTTTGAGAAAAGAATAATACCAGCGGCCTCTGGCATCGGTCTTGAGGAAGCTGTTGTCGCCACCGAGCCCGGCGAATTTCATAGCCAGGTCAGAAAAAACCCCTTCGGTGGGGCTGAAGAAATGGTCCCGGCTATCGTAGCTGAGACTCGGGGTCAGACTGCTGGTCCACGAGGTCCCTTTCTCATCTCGAATCGCGGTCGTAGCCGCGCTCGAGACGTTACTGATGCTCTCGCGGGTCAGTTCATAACCCACTCCGCCGCGCATGTGCTCAATGAGCGGATGGTAAACGTAGCGCGGCCGCTCATAGGTCGGGTCCCCATCCAGGCGACGGAGAAAGGGCAGGCCGAGGCGCTTGAGCGGATAGCTGGTCCGCACCCCGAAGCCGGTCCTGCGCTGATCAAAGTCGTTGAATTCGCGCTCGGCATTGAACGCATCCACGCCCAGGGTAAGCGGCGTATCGTAAAAGTACGGCTCCGTGAAGCTCAAAATGAAATCTTGCCGCCGCGTACCCAGGTCAAAGCTCGCGTTGACCCCCTGCCCCCGCCCGAAAAGATTCCGCTCCGAAATCGAGGTGCTAAAGATGAACTGATCGCCGCTGCTGTACCCCGCGCCGATACTGAACGTTCCGGTGGGACCTTCCTTGACGTCCACGAGGAGATCAACTGTGTCCGGCTGATCCGTCTTTCTCGTCGTGAACTGGACGTCTTCGAAGTAGCCGGTGCGCTGAAGGGCGTTGCGGCTCTCCTTGATCTTCTTGCCGGAAAAGAGATCTTGTTCCGCCGCCGCGAGCTCCCTGCGTATGACCTTATCGCGGGTCTTGGTGTTGCCGGAGACGACGACGCGGTTGAAATAGACCGGCGGGCCGCGGTTGATGACCAGCGCGACGTCGACCTTCTTTTCCTCCGCGTGGACCCGGGTGTTCGGCTCGACCTGAGCGAAGGCGAATCCCCGGTCGGCGTAGAGTTCCGTCAACGTGGTAATATCGTCGCGGAGCCGGCTGCCGCGAAAAATTTGCCCGGTCGTGAGCTTGACCCTTTTCAGCAGCGCCTCGCCCGCCTCGATCAGATCGCCGCCGAGCTCCACTTTCCCCACCCGGTAAGGCTCACCCTCCTCGATGCGGATGACGACCTCCAGGCCGTCGCGCTGGCGCAGAATCACGGGCTCGTCGATCTTGTGATTGATATAGCCGTGATCGTAGTAATGCGAGGCCAGCACGGCGAGATCGTTGGTGAGCACGTCATGATCCAACACACCGCGGTTGGTAATGAAGGAAAGAAACCAGCGCTCCTTGGTCGACATCAAGCCTTTGAGATCGCTATCGGTAAAGGTCTGGTTCCCCTCGAACGATATCCGCTCGATCAGCAGCCGCCGGCCCTCCGAGATCTCGACGAGAACGATGGCCTGGTTGTTTTCCTCCAGTGAAACGGCAAAGTCCACCTGGGCGTTCACGTATCCCTGCTCGAGATAGAGCTTCCTGACCTTTTGAATCCCCTCACCGATCTTGACCCGATCCAGGATGGTTCGGGCGCTGACACCCAGGGCAGACTCGATTTTTTCCTTGCTCACCTGCTCATTGCCCTGAATCTTGACCTCACGGATGTATGGCTTCTCTTTGACCGAGTAGGTCAAATTTCCCTCCGGGGATAGCTCGGCCGTAACGTCGTCGAAAAATCCCATCCGGTAGATGGCCTTGACATCCTGGTCCACGGTGCGGGGATCGAACGGGTCTCCCGGGCGCGCCCGGACGTAGACTCGAATGCCGTCCTCCTCCACGCGCACGTTCCCCCGGATGCGAACCTCTTTGATCTTCACGCCCTCCTGAGACTGAGCGCCAGAAACGGGCACGCTGAAGAGGATGGAAAGAATGACCAGAGAGGCAAATGGAGTAAACCAGCCCGTTCGTTTCATTAGCACGGCGCCGCCTTCGCCGGAAAGCCTTCCTTAGAATTGTTTTTTGTAGCAAATCCGCCCACTTTTGTAAAGGAAAAGCGACGGCTCAAAATCGCCACAGGCGTCCGTCCCGCAGTTCCATCTGGGTCCCCATCTTGGCGGCAAAACGCCGGTTGTGGGTCGCCACCACCAGAGCCACCCCGCGCTCCTCATTCAGGCGGAACAAAAGCTCCTGGACCTCCTCGGCCGTGTGCGGGTCCAGGTCCCCCGTGGGCTCGTCGGCGAGAATCAACCGGGGCTCGAGAATGACCGAGCGGGCCACCGCGACGCGCTGCTGCTCCCCTCCGGATAACTTCCCCGGTCGATGGGACACGCGGTCCTTGAGACCGACGGCCTCGAGGAGTTTTAGCGCGGCCGCGCGCGCCCTCTCCCATTCCCAGCCCTGGATTAGCGCCGGGAGCATGACGTTCTCTAGGGCATCGAAGTCCGGCAGCAGATAATGAAACTGAAAAACAAAGCCGATCTCCCGGTTGCGCAGCTCAGACAAGGCCTCGTCGCTCAGACCGGAAAGCTCCCGATCCTGAAAGATCACCTTTCCGCGGCTCGGACGATCGAGCGTTCCCAGGATGTGGAGCAGGGTGCTTTTACCGACCCCGGACTCCCCGACGATCGCGACCCGCTCCCCCATGCCCAGTTCCAGGTCAAGTCCCCGCAGCACATGGATTTCCTCGCCGCCTTCCACGAACGACTTATGCAGATCCTCGACGCGGAGCAGGCTATTCATAGCGGATGATTTCGACCGGATCTAATTTCGCGGCGTGCCGGGCGGGATAGATGCTGGCCAAAAGACAGATCAAAATGGACGCGACGGCCACGAGCACGAAATTGCCCAGGTAGATACGCACGGGCACCGTCGAGATGAGAAACACGTCTTTCGGCAGCTCGATGAATTGATAGCGCTCGATCAACAGGCACAGGCCGTAACCGAGCAGGACGCCGAGGAGGGTCCCTACGGTCCCGATGACGCATCCCTTGATCAGGAAAATTCTCCGGATGCTTCGCTTCGTCGCGCCCATGGACTGGAGAATCGCGACATCTTTTCTCTTCTCCATGACCACCATGATCAAGGTCGAGACGATGTTGAAAGCCCCGATAATCACCATGAGCAGGAGGACGAGAAAGTAAACGGTCTTCTCCAGCCGCAGCGCAGAGAAGAGATTAGGCCACAGTCGCGACCAGTCCTCCGCCCAGTAAGGAAGCCCGAGCCGCCGTTGGATGCGCCGCGCGACCTCCTGAGCCTGATAGACGTCCGCGACCCGGATCTCGATGCTGCTCACCCCATCGCCGAGCTCGAAGAAGCGCTGGGCATCGGGCAGGCTCATGTACACCAGCGTCGCGTCATATTCATGCATGCCCGAATCGAAGACACCCGCGACAAAAAAGCGCCGCACCTTCGGCACGACCCCGATCGCGGTGGGCGTCCCCAGAGGCGAAACCACCTGGATCGGATCCCCCACCGTTACCCCCAGTTGTCCCGCCAGGCGGGAGCCCAGAATGAGGCCTGGCAGGGACACCGCCCGGCCATCGATCTCAACGGCGCGGTGCGTTTTTAAGGCCTCAAGGCTTCCTTCTTTCATGAAGCGTTGGATATCGATGACCTTACCTACCCGGTCCGGGTCGACCCCGCGCACGACCACTCCCGAGACGCGGCTTCCGGCGGCGACCATGACCTGCCCGTGGATCGACGGTGTCGCGGCGACAACGCCCGGCTCCTCCGACACCTCACCGAGCAGTGTCTCGTAATCCGTCAGGTAACCCCCGGTCTTGACCAGGGCCACGTGGGCGTTGATGCCGAGCAGCCGGTCGCGCAAAACCTCTTCGAAGCCCGTCATGACGGCCATGACCACGTTTAAGGTCATCACCCCGATCATGACCCCGAGGACCGATATCACCGTGATGAGAGAGATGAAGGTCTCGCGCCGGCGCGCGCGCAGGTAGCGCAAGCCGATAAAGAGTTCATACCTCATTGTCGCTAATCATTACCGGTCAACTAATCATTAGACGTAAATCGTTAATGTTCCGCGCAAAAAGAATCAGTCAATCGTCAATAGTTATTAGTCAATAGTCCCTGCCCCACCACGGTTGACTTTTGACCATTGACTATTGACGAATTGAATCAGCGCTCCGGCCGCAGGAGCGGAAACAGGACCACATCCCGGATGGAAGGAGAATCGGTAAAGAGCATGACCATTCGATCGATGCCAATCCCTTCTCCGGCCGCCGGGGGCATGCCGTACTCCAGCGCGCGCACAAAGTCTTCGTCCATGGCCTGGGCCAGATCATCGCCGGCCCTGCGGGCCTCCGCCTGCTTCAGCAAGCGCTCCCGCTGATCGAGCGGGTCGTTGAGCTCGGAAAAGGCGTTGGCGAGCTCCCTCCCGCCCATATAAAGCTCAAAGCGATCTACCACCGACGGATCGGCATCGTTCTTCCTTGCCAGAGGCGAAACCTCCAGCGGATAACCCACCACGAAGGTCGGCTGAATGAGGTGAGGCTCGGCGACCTCTTCAAAAACTTCGACGAGCAAGTTGCCGTAGGGAAGTCCTGGATCAAAGGCGAGCCCGCGCTTGCGCGCAAACGCCTGTAGCCCCTCCAGGCTTTCCAACTCCGCGCGCTTCGCGCCGTGTTCTTCGAGGGCTCCGATGAGCGTGAGGCGCCGCCACGGAGGCGTAAGGTCGATCGCGCTCCCGCCGTAGGAAAGCGTAAGTGAACCCGCCAGCTCTTTGGCCACGGTCGCGAACAGCTCCTCCGTCAGGCTCATCAGGTCCTCGTACGTCGCAAAGGCCTGGTAAAACTCGAGCATGGTAAACTCCGGATTGTGCCGAACCGAGATCCCCTCGTTGCGAAAGTTGCGGTTCAGCTCGAAGACCCGCTCGATCCCTCCCACCAGGAGGCGCTTGAGAAACAGCTCCGGCGCCACCCGTAAATAGAGATCCATATTCAGAGCGTTGTGGTGGGTGATAAAGGGCCGGGCCGCCGCCCCGCCGGGAATCGACTGCATCATCGGCGTCTCGACCTCCAGAAAATCCCTTTCCTCGAAAAAGCGCCGGATCAGCCGGATGATTCGGGATCTCTTTTCGAACAGCTCCCTCACCTCGCGGTTGACCATGAGGTCCACATAGCGCCGGCGGTATCGGGCTTCGACATCCGCAAGCCCGTGCCACTTTTCCGGCAAGGGGCGCAGGCACTTGCACAGCAGCCCTAACCCGTGCGCCGCCACAGTCAACTCTTTCGTCTTCGTCACAAACAAGTGACCCCGAACCCCGACGATATCGCCGATGTCCAGGGACTGGAACAGCCGGTATCCCTCTTCTCCCAAGCGGTCGCGACGGACGTAAACTTGAAGGCGCCCCTCGCGGTCCTGAAGGTGGAAAAAGGACGCCTTGCCGAAGGAACGAATCGACATGATCCGTCCCGCCAGAGAAACGGTCGTCGTGAGCGCGCTTAGCTGATCCTCGGACAGAGAGCCGAACTCGGCGATGATACGAGAACTCACATGGCTGGGTTTGAAATCGTTCGGATAAAGCGGGATACGCAACTCTCTGAGCTTCTCGAGCTTCTGCCGCCGCACCTCCACCTGATCCGTTAGGTCATCCATTGGAATTTCTTCGCCGCCAACGATGTAACGAGTTTTCCCGCTACCTTACTATCCCTGCCATAGGAATTCAACGAAACTGATGCTGTACTGCGAAATGAGCGACCCGGGACTCCCAATCCCTTCACTCCAGGGTCTCGTCGGCGGGAAGTCTTAGCTGCTCGCCTCGGGCAGCATCGAAACTCGCCCGCTGAAGACAGAAGAAGCGGGCTCAGACATCGATGCT
>JACPAM010000217.1 GCA_016180805.1 Deltaproteobacteria bacterium
GGGGGCCATTAATGTGGAACTCTTGTAGTCGAAGCCTAGTTTTTTGTCAAGCCCTTAAGGCGTCTATCCCTGAGCCTTGACACGAGCGCCTTCCCTGGAATAAATAGGTGCGAAAAATCGGCGCCGGCCAGCCCATCTCCGGCTTGGGCCGGCTGTGCAACCCCCCGTGAACGGTCGCTCGTCTTCGCGGCAAATCAGCCTCGTGCCATCATGGCACGTAATTTATCTTTTAACCCTGTAAACCTGTGCTCGACCCGGACGTTGCGGATGGCCATCGCGACGGCCTTTCGGCTCCCCACCAAGGCCACGAGCGCTTTTGCACGGGTCACTGCGGTATAGAGAACGCTGCGGTGGAGCATGGGGTAGTGAGAGGTATGGAGGGGGATGATGACAGCCGGATACTCGCTCCCTTGGCTCTTATGGATGGAAATCGCGTAGGCGAGGGCGATCTCGTCGAGATCATCGAAAGCATAGGAGACCGCTCGGTCGTAGAACTCGATCACAACCTCTTCCCTGTCTTGATCGATGCGAGCGATCCTTCCCAGATCGCCGTTGAAAACGCCTTTGTCATAATTGTTTCGTAGCTGGATGACCTTGTCGCCGAGTCGAAACGGCAGTGCTTCTCGCTCGAGGGATATGCCGTCGGGATTCAAGAGGTTCTGCAGCTCTCGATTGAGATGGCTGGTGCCCAGAAGCCCGCGGTGCATCGGACACAAAACCTGGATCTCATCGGGTCTGAGGGTTAGAGCGTTTACGGGTTGGCGGGCAAAATCGCCCGCCCCTTTATCCTTTGCTCCCCCGAGCAAAGCCTTGATGGTCTCAAGTGCCTCCGCCTCGTTTTCCCGCGGGATAAACATAAAATCACGTTTTCCTCCCTTGACCTCGAACGTCAACGGTTGCCCTTGAAGGATCCTGTGGGCGTTGGCGACGATCGCGCTTTCCGCTCCCTGGCGGAAGATCCGGCGCAGGACCACTACGGGTAGCGCGCCCGAGTCGATCAGGTCTCTGAGCACGCTTCCTGGCCCAACCGAAGGGAGCTGGTCGACATCACCGATCAGAAGGAGATGGCTGTGGGGCTCGATGGCCCTGAGCAAATGGTCCATGAGGGGAAGATCGACCATCGAAGTCTCGTCGACGATCACCACGTGGGCGCTTAAGGGGTGGTGTTCGCCGCGTTGAAATCGCCGCTCCCGTGGATTGTATTCCAGCAGGCGGTGGATGGTTTTGCCCTCCTCGCCGGTGGTCTCTTCCATCCGTTTGGCGGCCCGCCCGGTGGGCGCGGCGAGGGCAAAGGAAACTTTCGCGCGCCTAAGGAGCTTGAGCAGCGCGGTTAGGAGCGTCGTCTTTCCGGTGCCAGGCCCTCCCGTGATGACCAAGACCTTCTTGGCCAGAGCTTGGCCAAGCGCGTTGCGCTGCTCGGCTTCGAGCCACATATCCAGTTGCGGCTCGGCCGCCTGGAGGAACTTGGCGTCACTGGGATCCGTTAGGGAAGAGCGGGCCGTAAGGAGCCTGTGCAAGGCGGAGGCAACGCGCGATTCGGCTTCATAGAGTCCCCGCGGATACACCCGGGGTGCATCTTTACCCTCGGCCTCTTCCAGGATGACCTCACCCTCGCCGGCAAGGCTGGAGATCGCGCTTTGCACCCCGTGGTCTTCGACACCCAGCAGCGAGCAGGCCTGCCTTGTCAATAAATCAGCAGGCACAAAGCAGTGGCCGTCGTCGGCAAATCGGGCGAGTATATGGCGGAGCCCCCCCTGAACCCTTAGCGCGGAGTCACCGGCGATCCCAATGCTGCCCGCAATGCGGTCCGCAAGAATAAATCCCACGCCATGGATCTCGCGGGCGAGGCAGTAGGGGTTCTCCTTGACTCTCCGTACGGTTTCAGGACCGAAGGCATGATAGATCTTGAGCGCGAGGTTGCTGCTCACGCCGTGACCGCGGAGGAAAAGCATCGCCTCCCGCATGCCCTTGTGTTGCTCCCAGGTATGGAGAATACGCTGCGCGCGGATTCGCCCGATCCCTGGGACCTCAAGCAGGCGGTGAGGCTCTTCAGAAAGGACTCTCAGGGTGCTCAGGCCAAAGGCGGCGACGAGCCGACGCGCGTAGGTGGGACCGATCCCTTTGATCAATCCCGAACCCAGATAACCCTCTATGCCCTCCAGGGTTGCGGGCTCGACCTTTTCCCAGCGCTCCGCCTGAAACTGAAGGCCGTAACGGGGATGCACGCGCCACAGGCCG
Organism: Deltaproteobacteria bacterium; assembly: GCA_016180805.1. GTDB lineage: Bacteria > Desulfobacterota > Binatia > UBA9968 > UBA9968 > 2-12-FULL-57-22. The sequence goes on from JACPAM010000217.1 coordinate 2,239, forward strand.
CTGACCTTAACCTCCTCTCCTTCGCTGAGCGGAAAAAGCTCACCGACCACGGTGACGCTAGCAGAGCCGTCCATTTCTAAACGGGCCACCGTGAAGCGGCCCTGCGGGTCCTGAAACGTGATCCGGGAAACTTTTCCTTGGAGAGTGGACCTCTCGTCTCTTTTCTCAGCCACGCCCAATCGCCCTTTGGCTATCTCGCCTGTGCTGGTCTTCAGGGATGACCGGGACAAGAACGAACCACGAACGCCTCGGCATCAATAACACCGCATCTCGATTTCGTTGCCGTCGGGATCAAAAAAGTAAACCGAAGTAGCCTGGCCTCTGGCGCCCCAGCGTGATACGGGACCCTGATGAACGGCGATGTTATGGGCTTTCAGATGGTCGACGATCCCGGAAAAATCCTCTTTCTCGACGACGAGGCAGAAATGGGCAAGATTGCCTTCGGTCCGGCCCAAGCTATCCCCTCGCGTTGATGCGTTGAGATCGATAAGGGTGCGCTCATTGATGCGCACGGAGGGAAAGCCCACCTTGCCCTCCCTGAACTCCCGAACGCGCTCCCCCTTGAGACCGAGGACTTCCGTGTAGAACGCAAGCGCTCGCTCGACGTCGGCAACGTTAAGGACGATGTGGTCCAGCTCCGTGACTCTTATCGGCGCCATCCTTCGCCTCCTTTTCGATCGCTCTAATTTCCCGCAAAAGGACACTCACCTCGCGCGGCGTTCCAACGCTGATTCGAAAGCTGTCTTGCAGTCCGAGCGCGTCAAAATAGCGCACCAGAATGCCGCGCCGCCTCAGCGCTTCATAAAGCCACTTGAGGTTTTGTCCGGCTCTTCGCGCCATGACGAAGTTTGCCTGCGACGGGTACACCTGAAAGCCCATTTTGGTCAATGCCTTGGTCAATTGCTTGCGGCTTTGCTGAATCCGAGCTACATTGCGCGCCATCCATGCCCTGTCTTGGAGCGCGGCGCAGGCCGCGACGAGGCTCAGTCGGTTTAGGTTGTAGGAATCTTTGACCTTCATCATGCCCGCGATGATCTCCTCGGCCGCAAAGGCAAGCCCGATGCGAAGGCCCGCGAGAGAGAAGGACTTGGAAAAGCTGCGCAGGACGACGAGGTTGGCGAAGTCGCGAATGAGCGGGAGGGCTGAAACCCCCTCTCCCTCGGCAAAATCGATATAGGCCTCGTCGACGACCAGGATCCCGGCGACCGAACGCGCCAGCCGTTCGAGTTCCGCCCGGCCGACGAGAGTCCCCGACGGGGAGTTGGGGTTACAAACGAAGGTCACGGCGGATTGCTGGGCATAGAGCATCTCGGGCAAAGAAAAGTCAGGAAGATAGTCAAGCGTGACCTTCTCCCCTTGTTGAATCGCGATCAGGGTGTCATAAAGCGTATAGGTCGGGACCGGATAGGCCACGCGATCTCCCGGGCCAACGAAACAACGTACTAAAATGGACAAAAGCTCATCTGAGCCGTTGCCGGCAAGGACATTCTCGGGGGCTACTCCGTAGGCCGAAGCTGCCAGAGCCCTTAGGCTATCGCTCAGAGGCTCCGGGTAAAGCCGCAAGTTTCGATTCGTGGCTTTACGCAGAGCTTTTCGTACGCGCGGTGACGGAGGATAAGGGTTCTCGTTGGTGTTGAGCTTGATGGCCGCACCGTTTCGAGGTTGCTCGCCGGGGATATAACCTTCCAGAGCAGTGATGTTTTCTCTCAGATAGGGGCACATCAAAATGGATTGTAACCATAGCCTTCGTTCATTTCAAATCTGATCCTTCCCAAGCAGGCGAAAATCTGTTAAAAATGCGGATACATGAGCAAAAAGCGGGTTCCCACAGGAATCGCCGGGCTGGACCCTTTGATCGAAGGCGGATTCCTGGAGGGAAAGTCCTATCTGGTCACCGGGGAGGCCGGCACAGGGAAAAGCATATTTTGCATGCAGTTCGTCTTGAAGGGGCTCGTGGATGGCGAGAAGGCGGTCTATGTGGCCGTCGACGAAAAGCCGGCTGATATTCTGGAGGAGGCGGCATCTCTCGGCTGGGACCTGCTCAAATACGTCGAACAGAAAAGCCTGCTGATTCTGGACGCCTCGCCGTATTTCAGCGCCCGCATGGGAGCAGGCAAGGACCGGGAGGTGGATGTCCAAAAAACCGTGGCCGACCTGGCCAGTTACGTCAAGCGCATGGGCGCTACGCGAGTCGTCATCGATCCCGTCGGGCCGCTTATCGTTTCGCGCGACTCCGGGATGCGCTCCCAGGAGCATGTGCGCACACTCGTTCATTCCCTCCAAGACAATCTCGGAACCACCAATCTTTTGACCTCCTATCCAAGCCCAGGGAGCGGAGGTAGGGTTGAGGCGGGATTTGAGGAATTCCTGGTCGCGGGTGTCGTTATACTCAGCCTGGTTCGCGCGCAGAGTCGGCTCGTGCGAACCCTTTTGGTGCGCAAGATGCGGGGTACCGCGGTGGAGTTGGTCGAGCATCAGTTTACGATTACGAAAGAGAAGGGCATTGTCCTAAAACCGGTTCTCTACTAGGGGAAAGCCGTGGCTGAAGAAAAGAAGATCTTTATCGCCGAGGACAACCCGCAATTCTGCGAGCTCTACCGTATGGCCTTGGAAAGCGAAGGCTATAAGGTTCTCTTTGCCAACACCGGAAAAGAGGCGGTCGACAAAATCCCGGCGGAAAAGCCCGATCTGATCATCCTCGACGTCATGATGCCGGAAATGGACGGGTACGAGGTCTGTCGGAGCTTGCGCGACTTGCCCGAATACGCGCTGACGCCGATCATCATGCTGACCGCGAAGACCGCGGACGAAGATAAGATCAAGGGCTACAATGTCGGGGCCGACGACTACATCACCAAGCCCTTTTCGCTCAAGGTCCTGAGGGCCCGTGTGCGCAATATTCTAGAGCGAAGCCAGGCTAAGAAGGTGGAAGCTGTGCAGCCGGCCGCCGCCCCTGTTGCGCCCCCGCCCGCGCCGGTTCAGCCTGTGGCTCCCGCAGTGCCCCCACCGCCTCCAGTCATGCAACCCTACGCTCCACCCGAGCCGCCTCCCGCCCCCCCGGTGCAGCCCTCGGTCCAAGTGGTCCAGCCCATTATCTTACGAGAGGACGAGGTTATTTCCACGCCCAAGCCGGCTACCCCCGCGCGGGCGATCGGTCCAGGCGAGGACCTTTTAGAAGGGCTTCTCGGCGGGAGCGTGCCGGCGGGCTCCAACATTCTCGTCGTGGGCCCGCTGGGAAGCGGGAAGTCCTTTTTGTCCCGCTCCGTCCTAGCCCGCGCGCTTCAGAACGGGGAAAAATGCATGCTCGTTTGTCTGGATGACGATCCCTCGGTTGTGCGCAAGGAACTCAACCTAAAATATCGTGCGGACGTCGCCAATTACGAAGGCCAGAACCAGATGCGCTTCATCGATGCCTATTCCTGGAGCGGGGGGAGGAGTTCGCCGCAAGAGAAGTATGCGATTACCGGGACGCTTGAGCTTTCGGATCTGTCGGTCCTGATTAGCGAAGCCGCGGCGGAACTGGGGCAAACGGACAAGGAGAAGCACGGCGGGAAACGGGTGGTCGACTCCATATCCAGCCTCTTCCTCAATTTCGATCTCTCTTATATCCAGCGGTTTGTCGCGTACCTCGCCCGCTCCGGCCATTTCGCCGATGTGACGACCATTTTCATCATCGAAGAAGGCTCCTGCGACTACCAGGCTCTGAATAACACAAAGTATATTATGGACGGCGTGTTGGAGCTCAGAACCGAAGGCGAAAAGTTTCTCGGCCGCGTCCAGGCCATGAAGTGGGCCAATCCGAATCGGGAATGGGTCGATATGACTCGCACATAGCAGTGGGATCCTCGCCATGATGAAAGTTCTCTGGCTCGAAGGCGGAAAGAAGTTTGCTCCAAAGATTCAGCAGGAACTGGGTGCGAAAGGCATTACGGTTACGCCCGTGGAAGAGATCCGTGCGTGCCTAGAAATCCTCAAGGCGGACCAGGAGTCCGCCGTGGTGGTCGACCTCGATCTCTACCGTAAGGGCATTGAGGCCATCCAGGAAATTCACAAGACGGCTGCGGATGCGCCCGTGATTGGCTTGGCGTCGCTCGAAAGACTGCCGGTACTGGAAGAAGCCTTCAAGCACGGCGCATGGGACTCCGTCATCAAGCAGCTCGACCTCTCTCACCTCTATGAGCTCCCCCGGGCGCTCGGGCGCTGCGAGGAAAAGAAGCGGCTGCGCGCGGAGGCGCAGCGCTACCGGGAGGAGGCGGAGCGGCTGCAAACGGAGGTCGTTAAGCAGCGCGAGAGCGCGGAAAAGGTCCACGCCGAAGGCAAGCGCACCCAGGAGGAAATGCAGCGAATTCAGGCCGAGATGGAGCGCTATCGAGAGCTGGCTGAGAGCGCTCAGGCGGCAGCGAAGCCGCAAGAGGTGCTGACGGACATCATCGATGATCTGCAGTCTCCCTTAGCAGCGATGCTCGGCTATCTTCAGATTGCCTCCACGATCAGCTCCGACCGGGCCGAGCCTAATCAGATTCTCTCCATTAAGCGCACGGAGTTGATGGCCAGGCGTCTTATGGATCTCGTCTCGAGTCACATCTGGGCGATGGATGTCGACACGAACCGGTTGGAAGTTCATCAAAGCCCGCTCCAGATCGATCAGATTCTCGAGCCCGCCGTCGAGGCGAAGCGGAGTGAAGCCGGCATCAAGAACATTGAGATTGTTGTCGACGTCGCCAAGGATTTGCCGCCGATTCCCATCGACGGCGTGCAGATGGAGCGGGCAATCGCGATGCTGTTAAGCAACGCGATTAATCTCTCGCCGATCGGGGGTAGCGTGACGGTGACCGCGAAGTTCAACGGCAACGAGTTGGCGCTGGCGTTCACGGACAGCGGCGCCGGCCTCCCCGCGGAAGAGATCCCCCTGCTCTTCGATAAAAAGGCAAAGCTGCGCCGGCCCGGCGGCGACATCAACACCGTGGGCCTCTATCTGGCGCGTGAGATCGTGGCCCGTCACGGCGGCCGGATCGATGTCCAAAGCGATCCGATGGAAGGCACGACGCTGACCATCCTGCTGCGGCGCTAGCTCGCTCTGACGAAGTAGCCCTTTTCTTGACAGCCCTCCGGGCGATGGTTAAATTCCGCTGGCCATTGAACCGAAATCGATATGCGTCTGGATAAGTTCACACTGAAATCGCAGGAAGCGTTGCAAAACGCGCAAGCGCTTGCGGAAAAGCGCAACCATCAGGCGGTCGATGTCGAGCACCTTCTGATGGCGCTCATCGGCCAGAAGGAGGGGGTCGTCCCGTCGCTGTTGCAGAAACTCGGCGTTCCCGCTGCCCGCGCGGCTGAAGGCGTGGAAAAAGCGCTCCATCGGCTGCCGCAAGTGACGGGAGCGGGCGCGGGTCAGGTCTATATCACACCGCGCTTGAAGCGGATCATCGAGGGGGCGGAAAAAGCTGCCGAAGAGCTCAAAGACGAATACGTCTCAACCGAGCATTTTTTGCTTGCGATGGTCGAAGACGAGGGTGAGGCCGGGAGGCTGCTGGGCGGGCTGGGCGCCACCAAGGAGCGTATTCTCCAAGCTCTCGTTGACATCCGTGGAACGCAGCGGATCACGGATCCGAGCCCGGAGGAAAAATACCGGGCGCTGGAGCGCTACAGCCGGGACCTGACCGAGCTTGCCCGCAGAGGGAAATTGGATCCGGTCATTGGGCGCGATGACGAGATCCGCAGGGTCATTCAGGTCCTTTCCCGCCGCACGAAGAACAATCCGGTGCTGATCGGCGAGCCCGGGGTCGGTAAGACGGCGATTGTTGAGGGGCTCGCGCTCAGAATCGTTAACGGTGATGTGCCCGAAACCCTGAAAGACAAGAGACTCGTGGCCCTCGATATGGGAGCCCTGGTGGCCGGGGCCAAGTTTCGCGGCGAGTTCGAGGAGCGCTTGAAGGCGGTACTGAAGGAAGTGACAGACGCCAACGGGGAGATCATCCTTTTCATCGACGAGCTCCATACCCTGGTCGGCGCAGGGGCGGCCGAGGGCGCCATTGACGCTTCCAACATGCTAAAGCCCGCGCTGGCGCGCGGCGAGCTCCGTTGCGTAGGGGCCACCACCATCGATGAGTACCGCAAGCGCGTCGAGAAGGATGCCGCCCTGGAGCGAAGATTCCAACCGGTTCTGATCGGAGAGCCTTCGGTGGAGGACACGATCGCCATACTGAGGGGCCTCAAGGAGCGGTACGAAGTCCACCACGGCGTTCGCATTACCGACGGGGCCATCGTCGCCGCAGCCACACTTTCCCATCGCTACATCAGCGATCGTTTTTTGCCTGACAAAGCGATCGACCTGATCGATGAAGCGGCTTCCCGGCTGCGCATTGAGATCGACAGCATGCCGACCGAAATCGACGAGGTCGAGCGTAGAATCATGCAGCTCGAAATCGAGCGCCAGGCGCTCAAGCGCGAGGACGACCCGGCTTCGAAAGAAAGGCGCGGCCGGTTGGACCGGGAGATCGAGACCTTGCGGACAGCCTGCGAAAAACTCAAGGCCCACTGGAGCCAGGAGAAAGCGGTTATCCAGAGGCTGCGCGCCCTCAAGGAGAAGATCGAGGCCACCAAGGTCGAGGAGCAGCGGGCGCAGCGCCAGGGCGATCTGAACCGGGCGGCTGAGCTTCGCTACGGCGTGCTCACCCAGCTACAGAAAGAGCTCGAGGCCGAAAACCGCAAGCTTACCGAGCTGCAGAAGCATCAGAAGATGCTCAAGGAAGAGGTGGACGCCGAGGATGTGGCGGAGGTGGTGGCGAAATGGACCGGCATTCCGGTTACAAAAATGCTCGAAGGCGAGGTGCAAAAGCTGGTCAAGATGGAGGAGCGACTAAGAGCCAGGGTGGTGGGTCAGGACCCCGCCATCAACGCGGTTGCCAACGCGGTGCGCCGCGCCCGCGCCGGCCTGCAAGATCCCAATCGTCCGATCGGCTCGTTCATCTTTCTGGGACCCACCGGCGTGGGAAAGACCGAGCTGTGCCGCGCGCTGGCCGAGTTCCTCTTCGATGATGAGCAAGCGATGGTCCGGCTTGATATGTCCGAGTTTATGGAGAAACACTCGGTGTCACGCTTGATCGGCGCTCCGCCGGGCTACGTCGGCTACGAGGAAGGAGGGTACTTGACCGAAGCAGTGCGCCGCAAGCCCTATTCGGTGGTCCTGTTCGACGAAATCGAGAAAGCTCACCCCGAGGTTTTTAATGCCTTGCTGCAGATTCTCGAGGACGGGCGCATGACCGACGGCCAGGGCAGGACCGTGGATTTCAAGAATACCGTGATCATTATGACCTCCAATTTGGGGAGTCAGCTCATTCAAGATCTCGGCGAAAGAGATCGCCGCGAGATGGAGCGCCGCGTGACGCTCGCTCTGCGCGACGCCTTCAAGCCGGAATTTTTGAACCGCATCGATGAGGTCATCATCTTCAATAGCCTGGGGAAAAACGAGATCAAGCAGATCGTTGAGCTTCAGCTCAAGCGGCTGCGCCAGAGCTTGGCAGGGAAGAAAATGGCGCTCGACATCAGCGGGCGCGCGAAAGATTTTCTCGCGGAGGAAGGCTACGATCCGGTTTACGGCGCGCGTCCGCTCAAGCGAACGATTCAAAAGCTGATCCAGGATCCCTTAGCACTGAAGATACTGGAAGGGGAGGTCCGCGAGGGAGATACGATAAAGATCGACGCCGACGGCGATCATCTGATCATCACCCGCGGCGATGCCGCCTATCGTGACGAAACCGGGATGGAAGGGGTCCTGCACTAGGATTCTCGGCGGTAGCGCTGCATCCAAGAGCAAGGCTGGCCTTGCCGTTGAGATCGAATCTCCTCGGTAGGGATCCTTCCACGCCGGAGCTTTTCATGAAAAGCTTCCGCCACACCGTCCACACCATCAATCTCGTTACGATGCTGTCCGTCCGGTTTTCTGCTGCACGCGGGGGCGCTAGAAGCTTAGGGTTGACGTTATCCCGGCCGTCACCTAAGCTTTGACGGGTTATGGGCTGGTTTCTCCACGTCGACATGGACGCCTTTTTTGCTTCGGTGGAGCATGTGATGAATCCGGCCTTGCGAGGAAAACCGGTCATCGTGGGTGGCCGGGAGGGAAGGGGCGTGGTGACCTCGGCGTCGTACGAGGCGCGGAAATATGGCATCCATCTTTTTGCCCAACCGGCGCCATGTGTACAGCCAATTTTCGGACAGGGTCTTCGCCATCCTCGAGCGATACTCGCCGGAGGTTCATGCACTCTCCATTGACGAGGGAGTGGTGGATCTCACGGGAACCGAGCGGCTCTTTGGCCCGCCGGTCAAGACGGCTCGAAACATCCTCGCGCGGATAGAAAAAGATCTTGGGCTCTCGGCCTCAGGCGGACTCTCAACCAGTCGGGCGGTAGCGAAGATCGCCGCCACCTTGGCTAAGCCGCACGGTTTTATCTTCGTGCCCCCGGGCACCGAGCGGAGTTTTCTCTCTCCGCTTGCAGTGGAGTCGATTCCAGGAGTGGGGCCGAAAACCCACAAGGAGTTGCTGCAGCAAGGGATAAACACAATCGCGGACCTCCTAAAACACCCTGACCTCAGACGCCGGTATCTTGATCTTGAAGAAGCCGGGCACGGCGAACGAAGTCACGATCACTCTATCGGCAACGAGACCACTCTGGACAGGCCGCTAAAAGATAGAGAAAAGATGGAGGAGGTTTTGTGGGAGTTGGTTGAGGAAGTGGGGCGCAGGCTGCGTCGCGAGGAAGCCTATGCTCGCTGCATAACCGTCAAGATTCGCTATTCCACTTTCAAAACTATCACCCGCTCGCGGACCCTGACCACGCCTACTTGTTTCGATCGTGAGATCTTTGAGGTGGTGCGTGAGCTGCTGAGAAAGAATCTCACTCCTGGCGGATCGGTCCGTCTCTTGGGCGTAAGCGCAAGCTCCCTGCGAAGCTCGGGCTGGCAGGAGTCCATGTTCGAGATTCAGAAACGCCGCTCTTGGGAAAAACTCTACCACGGTATCGATCGCGTTCGCGATAAATATGGCGAAGAGGCGATTGGTGTCGCGCGGCTTCACCCTCGCGAACGCTAAGTCGGGGAGGCAGGGTATGACAGACCCCAACCACCCCTTTCTCGCAGCCTGCCGCAGAGAAAAGACGCCCTACACTCCTGTCTGGTTGATGCGCCAGGCG
>JACPAM010000218.1 GCA_016180805.1 Deltaproteobacteria bacterium
GGCCTTAAGTAAACCGGCTGAGAATTGAGTTCGCTCGCGGATTGGAATGACGGCCTGTGAACCCTTGAGGGCACGAATCAGCTCTTCTTGTGAGCCAAATTGTTCGGCGTAGATCTGGACCTCGGCCTTCTGCCGCAACCGGTCAATCGCCGACAAGCCTGGGAAGACATTTTGATAGTCATCAAGAATAGTCACCTTCATGCAGCCTAAAACCTCGGCACGGTTAGCTCTGCTGCGCCTTTTGTCTTTTAAAGAACTGGATATGACTCAAAGCATCGGCGGCAACGATGCGGCCGATGGGCCCGGTGCTATAAGAGGCATCGACGACCTTTCTATCTGAATCCAAAACGAAATCCGTGGCGTGGATGATCTTTCTCCGCTGATCCCAAAAGGCGCCGATTTTTTCGGCGTCCCGAGGGACCTCAAGCCCATAGGCGACTGGAAACGTAAGGTGCAACTTTTCGCCGGTCTCTTTCGCCTTGTCCATGGAGTCTACCGAAAGAGCAAGGATCTCCACGTTCTCCTTTTTGAATTCTTCAACATGGGACTGGAAATCGGCCAACTGCCGACTGCAGTAAGGTCACCAGCCGCCGCGATAGAAGATGAGAACCGAGTACTCTCCTGTGAGATCCCGAGGGAGATGAAGCGTCCGTCCATCCACGGTCTGGACTTCATACTCGGGAAAAAGATCGCCAACGTTTAGCTGCTTTGCCATGATTTAGTCTCTCGTACCGGCATCGATCATCGATGGTCGGGCTTCCCACCGTCGTGGCACAGGGAAGCCGACCATTAGCATTAAAGCGGTTTTTGACCGCCTTTTCCCCGGAACGCCGGTAGATCCGCTCTCGATGCGCAGGGTCCATGGAAATCCAGCGGAGCCTTTCGGAGATGCCCTTGCGGATAATGTTTCTGTGCGCATACCTATTTCAGAACCCCCTTTAATTTGGCCACCAGCGTGGGGTCCAGCTTGAAGAACCTGGCAATGGTCTGCTCCAGTTCTTCCCAACCCATGGTATCGATCTCCAGCTTGGCTTTCTTCGCATCAACCAGAAACCCCTGATCCCTCAGCGTATCCGTGAAAGCCTTGCGCAAAAGCTCCACCCGTTCTTTGGGTGCGCCAGGAGGGAGGGCGTAGGTCCGAGTGATGGCGTTCGGATCGTGGATAGCGGCCTGGATCAATAAACGTACGTCATCCAATTTGGCATAGTTGATCGCCAAGGGAACCTGAGAGAGCTCTGGGTGCGGTCGAGAGGCGAGTTGGAGCGGAATAACCACCTCACCCGATTCGATCCCCTTGCGCCACGTCGCTTTGATCGAATCCCAAGTCCAACAGCCCCCGGCGATCTCGCCCCCTTCGGCGGCCAACCGAATCTCTGCTGTGCCTTTGTAACCGGATACGAGCTGGATAGGAAGGCCGAGGAACTCCTTTAGGACCTTGGCGGCGTTATAGGTGGTGTCACCAACGCCAACTCCACCTAACTTGACCTGCGTCTCAGCGGCCCGCCACTTCTCCAAGCTCGTGATGCCACTCGCTTTGGTCAACGCACAGGCACCATGAGTCCGCGCCGGCACACCAATCCATTCGAATCTCCGAGCATCAAATTCAATTCCCGGCCGTCCTAGAACCTGGTTCAAGATCTGATACCCGTGGATATTACCTATAGTGAGGCCATCTGGTTTTGCCACCTTGTAGAGGTGATTGGCTGCGATGAGGCTCGCGGCCCCGGGCATGTTATCCACTATCACGGCCGGATTACCCGGAACGTGCTTGCTCATATGCCGGGCGATAGCCCGCGAATAAGTGTCGAATCCACCTCCCGGAGAAAAACCGACAATGATTCGGATGGTCTTGCCCTCATAAAAGAGCGCAGAAGCATGAGCTGCGCCGCTAATAAAGGCGAGTCCGATCACGATACCCACCGTCAGGCACCGGAATCTCCCAACCATAACTTGCCTCCTTACCGGCACAGGGTCACGTGTCAGGCAAAACGTTTGGCCTGGTTGCCCATAAACTTTTTCACCTTTTGCCTAGTTCCAACAGAATCCGATTCAAGAACGTAAGATCCGTATAGTCTCTTGGCGCTTTCGTCGGCTTCACACCCGTTGACCTGGACACTACCTCTGCAACTTTGCTTACAGAGACTTCGGTGAAGATGGGAGAAAAAGACTTCCGAACGAGCTTGTAGGTCTCTCTCGCCTCATCAGCCGTCATCTTGAGGTAACTCTGCATGACCTCTACTGCTGCCTCTGGATTGTCGTGAGTGACATAAACCGCACGGGCTATTGCCCGGACCATCTTCTCTGCAATTTTGGGCTTTTCTTTTATGTAGCGAGATGTGGCGATAACCCCGGTGAAGGGAAGATCAGGCATGACGTCTCCCAGGAATACCAGCCGCTTGAAGCCAGCCTGGATCGCCGTGAACTCTGCGGGTGGAGCAATTAAGGCCGCTGCGATAATCCCTTTGTCCAGGGCTGCGACCTTGGGCGCGCTGCCTGGAATGTTGACATACTCAACTTCCCTATCCGGGTCGAGGCCGTTAAGTTTGAACAGATCATGAGCCAACGCGAAGGTCATGCCACCAAAACTCACTCCGATCTTTTTCCCCCTAAGATCTGCGACCTTGTTAATCTCCGGCCGCACAATGAGGGAAAAGGTCGGCATCCCTACCATCTGAGCCAAAAGTTTAAGATCCACCCCACGCCAGATAGCAGGGAGGACAGGACCAACCATCATAGCAAACTGAACATCCCCTCCTACGAGGGCCTGGACACCTTCCTTAGCCCCACGCACGGCGATAAGCTCCGCTTCCAAACCCTCCTCCTTAAAGATTCCCTTGGCTTGAGCCACATAGGCAGGCAGGTACTGCACGTTCGGGGAAGGATAGACGGCCCGAACTTTTACGAGCTGCGACTCTGCCCCAAAAAGCGGCAAAAGGAGGAGTAACATGCCAAGGATCAACGAAAAGGAAAAACGGTAGATGATCTTCATAAGATCTCTAACGTACTTTCATTAGCTCAGGGGCCTGGAGGCCAACGGATCTCCAGTGGGTCTCAGCACCTTTGTGCAGAGGGATTGTGACGCCCAAGAGGGCTTGCCGTGGCGTCATGTCCCGAGCGGCAGCATGCACCTTCAGCATATGCGCGTGCCCTTCGCGGGCTGAATGCCAGGGGGCAAAGGACGAAAGAGAGCGTTATGCTTCTCCAGAGGCTTAGATTCTTCATAGGACCTCCTAGGACTTCTATTCGTTCAGTTCGATTCTCCCCGGCCTGAGGCCTTGCTTCTGCCATCGCTGCATGACGCGGGCGAAATCGTCGACGGCTTGCTGCCCGGCGCGGGCGAGACCCTCCTGAAACCTGGCGGGATCGTTCCACCGGTAGCCCACGAATTCGGCGTAAAACGGCGCCAGCCTGAGACCCTCGCGCCGCCGTGCTCTGGAGTTCAAGACGTAATTCAGCGCATACTCGATCGTCGGCGGATCGGTCCAGTCGGCGCGAAACATCACCCTACCGCCGCGACCGATCAGGTAGGTCATATTGGGGAGCGAGCCGTAGAGTTTATGCGCGGTTCCGACCAGATCATCGACCAGGATCGACCGCTCGACTTTGAAATGCTCTCGGAAGGCTCGCGCGTGGGCAAGCTTTTGCTCGAAGCTGCGGTGCGCGGGATAGTTCTCGCCCGGATGCGCCTCCCGAGTATAAAGGAAGACGAACTGCACGCTCTTAGGAGCAAATCTTGGAGCCATCGGTTCGAGCGCCGGCGCCGCCAGCGCGCAGTAGGGTCAGGTAAAAGAGCCGAACTCGATCAGCACATCGCCCTTTTTCCAGTACTCGCTCAGCCGGATCGACTGGCCCGTATCCAATACAGTCGCCTGAATGTCGGGAGCGGAAGAACCGACCGGCACGAGCGTTCGGAAAGACACGAATTCCTCGGACCCGACGAAGACGCTGTAGTTGTACTCTTCAATTTCGGCTAGGTTCGCCATTCTTGCCACCCCTTTCTGTGTAATCCCATCTAGCCAATTCCTCCTCAATCGTCCGCTTGATTTCCTCGTATGGCCGGTCGGCGCTTAAGACTCGCCTTCCGCCGATCACAAGTTTCGGACCGTTACCAAACCGGTGCCTGAGTGAGAGCCATAATCCTCGGAACGACATGAGACTAATAGCCACAGGTGCCACCGCTCCCGAGAAGTCTCGCTGCAGGCAATGGTAAAGCCAGAGGAGCTTCTTTTGCTCTTCCCTGATCTCTTCAGGGTATTCAGCCACCTGCTCAGATAAGTAGTCAATTCCAGCCAAGTCGAGGTAATCTAATGGTTGGCATTTGGTACAGACCTTGTACACTTCCGGCAATAGACCAACCAGATCGACTCTCATGGGAGCGGTTTTCATTCGAGGCTTGCCGAGCACTGAACCTTTTCCTTTTCGTCTCTCAGGCTGCTGCAGGCTTTGCCCTTTCCGCATCTGTGGCGTAGGGAAGATAGCCCCTGGCATTGAAGAAGTCTTGAATCGCCCTTTCTCCGGAGCACCGGTAGACCCGCTCACGCAGCGCCGGATCCATAGGTATCCAGTGGAGCCTTTCAGAAATCCCCTGGCGGATAATGGGCAGCTTCTGCGCCCTCATCTCATCCAAACGGATGAGACTCTGACAGACGCTGTCCAGCTCCGCCGCGTCCGTCCAATCCGACTTGTAAACCACGGTGCCATCGCGGTCGATCAGATAGATCATATTCGGGAGAAGACCGTAAGCGCGGTGGACGGACCCCAGTAGATCATCCACGAGAATCGGAATCTTCACGCCCTCTAGCTCCCGCAGCTTCCTCGCATGAGCTAGCTTCTGCTCCGGTGAGGTATGGTGGGGATAGTTTTCCCCAGGATGGGCCTCCCGGACATAAACAATGAAAAACTCAAATCCCCTCTCTTTATACCCCTCGTAGAGTTTGGTCAGCGGGGGAACCTCCCCCACAAAGGGAGGTCACGTGATACTCCCAAACTCAAGGATGATATGTTTTTTCCCCCTAAAATCTGCCAGCGACACCTTGCTGCCGTCGAGGTCAGTTAACGTGAAATCTGGCGCCAAGGACCCGACCTGTGCCACGGCGCGAAAATCGGGTGCGCCTACATCGCACTGTCCATAACCTTCGTAGTTGTAAGAATCCATTAAGCACCTCCTGATGTTTGGCTACTTCTTATAGAGTGTCTGAACAAACCCAGACTTTTCAAGTTCCGTCAGGAAACTGTTGTCGATAAGATCATCGACTTTGACGGATGCGACTGCTGGGTTTATCGCCGCCTGCTCCTTGACTACAGCCAGAAGCCCCTCCCTCGTGGGATAGGGTACTTGGGGGATAATCTTCAGGGCGTAGTACTGACGGGTTCTCTCTAAGATCTTCTTGTCCGGAATTCTGGTGTACTTCTCCAAAACTCTGACGGAAGTCTCCTGGTCGCTTTTATAGACGTAGATGGCCTCGACAAAAGCCTTCATGAACCTTAAGACCCCTTCTCGGTGATCCCTGATAAACGCCCGGGTCGTTGTGATACAGATCTCTTGGGAATGGATGCCGAGCGAAGCAATGTCCACAAGGTTCTGAAAACCCAGACTCTCTGCCCTAAAGGAGATGGGAGGACTGAGAATCCCCGCATCCACAAGTCCCTGTTCCATGGCGGAGAGGGTTGTCGGTGGAGGGCCAACCGGCGCGATGCGGACATTGCGGGGCGTCAGGTTGAGATGCTTTAGAGCCAGCATGAGGGCGTGGTAGGTGGCTGTCCCAGGCTTGTCCGTGCCAATCACCTTTCCGTTGAGGTCAGCAGTTGTGGTGCCACCTTTGGCCATCAGGTAGAACGGTGGCACATTGCTGATCCCGGCGATGAGCACGATGTCCGATGCCCCCGTCCCAGCCGCGTTAACAACCGAAAGACCAGAGTTGACCGTGATATCAAGATCTCCCGTAAGGAGAGCGCGCGTCGCTACTGTCGAGCCCCCAACATATACCAGCTCTGCATCAAGGCCATGCTTTTTATAAAGGTTTAGCTCTTGGGCAAGCCAAACCGGGGCCATAGCTCCGCTAACTGCCACCCAAGCGAGACGGACTTTTCGGCCCTGGGCGAAGGCCAAACCAGTACTGGCCCCGGAAGTCCAGATTAAAAAGAGCAGAAAAAAGAGCACCAGAACGCGCGCCGTCCTTGTCATTGCTATCCTCGCAGAACAAATCTCCGACCTGAGACCTCTGACCTCTGATCTCGGGCTTAAGGCCGTGGGGTCACCTTTGGTTTTATTTACAGCGTCACTTCGAACACCTGGCCATTGTGGACGAGCTTGCCAGATACAGGGATCGGGTTCTTGATCGTGTTGATCATGTGGCAGCCCTTCTCGATGATCTGAACCATCCGTTTCACCTCCTCCTATGGTGCGGGACTCTTAAGGCATCAACGTGCACAGCGAAATCCAACCATGCTGAGACCAATCTCGGGGGGGTTCGCATGCCGGAGCGTCGAGCGCAACCCAGAGGGATTATTTCCCCAGCCACCTCCGCGAATCACCCTGCGTTCTCCCATCGTATTGTTGACAGGACTTGCGGCGGGCGATTGACGGTAGAATCCTGGATCGAACCAGTCCTGCACCCATTCCCAGACGTTCCCGGCCAAGTCTTCTACTCCAAACGGCGAGCGTCCCAGAGGAAAACTCCCAACGGGTGCTGTGAAAAAATATCCGTCTCCCGCATCGGCGCGGCAGCACTTATCGCTCCCATACGAAGCCCGATAGCGCGTTCCGTATCTTGGCGGCTCGTTGCCCCACGGATAGGTGCGGTCGCCACTACCACGAGCCGCCCGTTCCCACTCCGCCTCGGTGGGGAGCCTTTTTCCCCGCCAGCGACAGTAAGCTTGCGCGTCATTCCAACTAACCTGCACCACTGGATGTCGCTCCAGTTCCAGGATCGACGACGCCGGGCCGTGGGGGCGACGCCAGTCTGCCCCCTTTATCTCCCGCCACTTTCCATCCCAGTCCCACCCCACACCGCTGCGCTCAGAGTCGGTCACGTAACCAGTAGCGGACACGAATGCGCCAAACTCGGCATTGGTGGTCTCAAAGCGATCGATGGAGAAAGCCGATAGCACAACGCGGTGAATCGGCCGCTCCGCGGGCTCACCATCGTCGGAACCCATAAGGAAAGCGCCGCCGGGAATGTCGACCATCGCCTTACGATGACCGATCCTTTGCTTCCTTCGCCAGGAGACCGGGTCGTAGCTATAGACATCAGCAGAATTGTGGTCAAGGAATTTTACGCTGTTAACAAACCAGATCCGACCGGCGTAGCCAATCAATTCGGACACCCCCGACCATGGTCCCGGCCTCGCTAAAGGTACTAGGTTGTCATCCGAGCGGGCGGCTCTGGGTACGAGAACGAACAGCGCTAGCGCGAGGAGCAGTTTAAGAATCTCCTCTCTGAAATATTCGCCCAGACCTTTCTCACGGCCTGCTGGAGTTAGCTGAGACTGGATAAGAAAAGGCCTCCACACAATGGATTTGTGTTTCAAGATAGGAAAACATGGAAGTTGGGTAGGACACCTACTCAACTTCCCCGCAAAGAGGCTCGCCTGCTACTACTTCTTCGCGGCGCAGGGGTTCTTAGCCGCACACGGATTGGCGGCGCAGGGGTTCTCCGCGCCTTTCGCCGGCTTACCCTTCTGCGCTTTCTTGGCCTTTGGCTGCGCTTTCACCGCACAGGGGTTCTGTGCCGCACAAGGATTCTTGGCTGCACATGGATTTTTTGCCGCGCAGGGATTTGCCTGGGCAAAACTTAGACTGGGTGTGAGCAAGAATGCCGCAGCCACCAGGGCAAGCATAAAGCGAATGAGTCTTTTCCTCATAAAACCCTCCTTTTTCACCACAAATTGTGGTTTAGTGTAAATAAAACCAAATTGGGAGGGTAAAAGTTCCCAACTGTTTTCCCCTAGCTTAAAAATTCCCTGGCCAAAGGCGAGATATTCATGACTTAAGGCCCTCCACATAATGCTCTGCCGCAAGGGCCGCCTTGCAGCCGTCTCCTGCCGCGCTCACCGCCTGGCGGAAGCGATGATCAAAGGCATCTCCGCCGGCCAACAAGCACTCCCATATCCCAGCTCCTCAATTTTGGTTTTCTTTTAAGCCATGATCGACACCGCCGGAGGACAGATTTACCAACAGGCTGGCTGCAGCCTCGTCGACAAACCAAACTACCCTCCCCTTCTTGGGTCTGATCCGCTGTGCCGGTAGTCGGTGAGGATTGTCTTTACCTTGGAGGACATCTCTAAGCGCAGACGCCTTGCCTTCCCCCGCCACAAGGAAGAAAATATTTGCCGCGTTATTCAGAACCGGGAGTGTCAAAGTCAGCCGATTGCTTTTAAACCTCTTCACGTAAGCCGCACATGCCATGCGCTTCTTCTCCCGCAAGACCTCGCTTCCCGGAAAAAGAGAGGCCGTGTGCCCGTCTTCGCCAAGGCCAAGAAAGATCAAATCAAAGCGGGGCAGGCCGCGATCTGTAAGCCCGAAAAATTTGCGCAGCGACTGCTCATAGTCGAAGGCTGCAATTTGCGGATCTTCTTCCCCCTTCATTCGATACACATTCTCTGCCGGAATCGGCACCCGGGAGATCAACGTTTCATAGGCCAGGCGATAGTTGCTATCGCGATGGCTCGGGGGCACACAACGCTCATCCCCCCAAAAAACATGGATTTTAGGCCAGGGGATCCTGTCCTGAAGTTCGGATGCCGCAAGGAGGGAATAGAGCGCTCTCGGCGTGTTGCCTCCGGAGAGGGCTACGGCGAATCGGTCCGTGGAGGCAACCGACTCAAGAGCGGATCGGACGAATTCCGCCGCAGCCCTTCGGCTTAAATCGTCTACATCCCGGCAGACTATGATCTCAGCCATTGAACCCGAAAGCGGCGTAGTAAGCCGCTCCTTGGAGCGCCGCCTCTTCGTTGAGAACTACGTGCACAGGAATCTTGGACAAAAAATCGCTAAATCTGCCTTTCTCCATAAAGGCACGCACGAAAGCGCCATCTTTGAGTTTGGGAAGTATTTTGGGAGCAATCCCTCCTGCGACATAAAATCCTCCGGTGGCCTTCGCCTTTAGCGCGAGATTGCCCGCCTCAGCGCCATAGATGGAAACAAACAGATCAAGCGCCGTGACGCAAATTTCCACTCCGTGATCCAGTGCGGCCTCAGAGATCACGCTGCCCGGGTCTCCTTCCAAAAACCTCTCCTTTAGCCACGAGGGCTCAACAAAGCGATGCGAATCTCTAAGGAAACCGTAAATGTTGAGGAGCCCGGGTCCTGAGACAACCCTCTCATAGCTCACGTGACCAAAACGGCATGTCAAATAGCCCAGGAGTTCGATCTCCACAGGAGTCCTAGGCGCGAAGTCCGCATGCCCTCCCTCAGAAGCGAACGGACGGTGATCCTTTCCGTCCCAGAAGAGAATGGCTTCCCCCAGCCCGGTGCCGGCGGCGATCACCGCCATGTTGCCTTTCTGCTCAGAAAGCCCTTGATTGAGGGATACAAGCTCGCCCGGACCGAGATTTAAAATGCCGTAAGCGGTGGCCTCAAGATCGTTAATCAGCAAAACGCGGCTCAAGCCAAAGGAGCGTGCGAGCTCACGCCCATCGATAACCCAGGGAAGGTTGGGAGTCTCCACTTTATCACCGACCACCGGCCCGGCTATGCCGAAACAGGCTCTTGTGACCGTTCCCGAAGCATCCAAGAGAAACTCTTTCAGCAGCGACCCGAGATCGGGATAATCCCTGCTCTGAAAGCTCCGCGTGGAGATCAAGCTGAGCCTGCCCTCCTGGACCGAGTAGAGCGCGAGGTTGGTTTTGGTGCCGCCGATATCGCCGGCGAGAATTCTACCGCTTATGGGCTCCTCCATTGACGGCCATCCTTCCTCATCAGCGTATCGGCCTCTTCGGGCCCCCAGCTCCCGGCCCTGTAGTTTGGAAAACCAGTGGGCCGCGTAGCCTCCCAGGCTTCAAGGATCGGGGTCACCAGCGACCAGGCAAGCTCAATCCAGTCGTGACGGATGAAGAGCGTGGAATCCCCGCGTATACAATCGAGCAGCAACGTCTCGTACGCATCCGGCGGACTCTCTCCGAAAGCCGCTTTGTAACTGAAATCGAGGCTCAGCGGGCTGACACAGATCTCAGGCCCCGGCGGCTTGACCTCGAAGCTAAGCGAGATCCCCTCGTCAGGTTGAATACGCAGAACGAGCGTGTTCGGGCTGAACTGCTCCAGGGCGCATGACTCGAAGAGCAAAAGCGGCGGCTGCTTGAACTGGATGGCGACTTCCGTGACCCTCTTGGCCATGCGCTTGCCTGAGCGCAGATAGAAAGGCACCCCCTGCCAGCGCCAGTTAAGCCATGACCTGTTTTTCCCCGACGGTCCCCCGGCCATACTGGCCGCGCACCGCGACTTCGTTGACAACTTCGGGTGAGACTGCCTTGACGGATCGCAGCACCTTGACCTTCTCATCCCTTATCGCGTCGGCTCCAAACGCCACCGGAGGCTCCATGGCGGTAAGGCAGAAGAGTTGAAGCAAGTGGTTCTGAAACATATCCCGGATCACGCCTGCCTTTTCGTAGTACCCCCCGCGGTTCTCAACGCCCACGCTCTCCGCGGCTGTGATCTGTACGTGATCGACGTAACGACGATTCCAGATCGGCTCGAACACGGCATTGGCGAAGCGGAAGACCAAAATGTTCTGAACGGTTTCCTTCCCGAGATAATGGTCGATGCGATAAACTTGGCTTTCGTCAAAAGCTTTGTGGATTTCCTGCCCCAGCTTTCGCGCTGTCTTGAGATCCCTCCCGAAGGGCTTCTCGATGACGATCCTGGGCAACGTCTGGCCGTCACCGCGCTTCTCGGCCAGACCCACGGCTGCAACTTGCTCAACAACCGGGGCGTAAAGACCGGGGGGAACCGCGAGGTAGAAAATAGTCCTATCGGGGTGACGGTTCTTATTGAGGATGGCTTTAAGTCGCCGGTAACCTTCAGGTTCGTCATAACCACCGCGCACGTAATCCAGGCTGTCGGCGAAGCGCTCCCAGACCGATTCGTTTTTGAGTCCGGTGCGAGAGAACTCCTTTACAGCCACGCCCATCTGTTTTCGAAACTCATCCGCGCCTCCCTCGCTTCGGGCATAACCCACCACGGAAAGCCCGTCCGGAAGCTGGCCGAGATTAGCCAAGTTGTAAAGCGCGGGAAGAAGCTTCCGCTTCGTCAAATCCCCGGAAGCGCCAAAGATGACCAGCGTGCAAGGTTCTAGCACCAACGTCATTCCTCCTTCTTTAGCCGATGGCCGCCGAACTGGTATCTCATCATGGCAAGGAGTCGATCTGCGAAGGACTCCTCCTCGCGGGAGCGGAGCCGCCGGAGGAGGGAAAGCGTGATGACCGGTGTGGAAACATCCAAGTCAATCGCTTCAGCCACCGTCCACCGCCCCTCGCCGGAGTCCTCGACGTAGGGCTTGATTCCACCCAGATCTGGATTTTCGCCTAACGCCTTAGCGATCAAGTCGAGAAGCCATGAGCGGATGACGCTCCCATAGCGCCAAAGCTCGGCAATCTGATGCAGGTCTAACTTCAAATCACTTTTGCGCTTCAAAAGCGCGAATCCCTCCGCATAGGCCTCCATGAGGCCATACTCGATGCCATTGTGGATCATCTTGACGAAGTGGCCAGCGCCGCTCGGACCCACATGTCCCCAGCCCTTATCCGGGGCAGGAGCCAGGGTCTGGAAAATAGGCTTGAGGCGCGCGACGGCCTCTGGATTGCCTCCAACCATCAAGCTGTAACCCTCCGCGAGACCCCAGATGCCGCCACTGGTCCCCACATCCACGAAATGGATCCCTCTCCCTTTGAGCATCTCAGCACGGCGAAGCGTGTCTTTATAGTTGCTGTTACCGCCATCGACGACCACATCGTCCGGCGTCAAGTGAGGGGTCAATGCCTGAATCGTCTGGTCGACCGGATTCCCGGAGGGGACCATGAGCCAGATCGCCCGCGGCGGGGGTAACTGCTCGATTAGAGCTGGAAGGGAATCGGCGCTCACAGCGCCCTTTTCGACCACCTGCTGGACCGCTGCCGGATTGCGGTCGTGCGCTACGACACGGTGTCCGCCCCGCAAGAGCCGCTCCGCCATGTTCGCCCCCATGCGCCCAAGACCGATCATGCCGATGTCCATATGAATATCTCCTCGACTTTAAGAATTCGCTGCTCCACGTTCCTGAAGGCAGCGTTCAACGGTTGATACGAGCATCTCGGGCTCTTCCACAAAGCACGAGACCGGCAGCAACTTCGCTTCTTGCAAAGCAGCGCGTGTGAAGGGAGTGGCCACCCCGATCGTTGTAACTCCTGCTGCCAGCGCGGCGCGGATACCGGCCGGGGAATCCTCAATGGCGAGGCATTCGGGAGGCCACACCCCAAGGAGGCGGCAGGCGCTCACATAGATCTCAGGGTCTGGCTTCGGATGCTGGACATCCTCACGCGTGAGGATCACATCGAGCTCGCTGTCCAAGCCCAGCGAGCGGAGCACATGGAGGGCTTCAAGCCGGTAGGACATCGTGGCAAGCCCTGTTTTGCAGCCGCGCTTTCGGACAAGCTCCAGGAAGGCGACCGTGTGTGGCCATTGATGTGTGCGGACGACCTCAGGATCAGCAACCATCTGTTTATAAATGGCCACTCTCATGGCGGTGAGCACCTCCCATGGCTCGGAAACGCCGTACTGCGCCATGAGCGGCACCAGTTTTGTGTCGAGGCCCAGTTGTTCCATCACAAGACGCGAAGCCACTTCCCTCGAAGACCCAACGATCCTGCGGTAGGCCTCTATTGCCCTGGAGTCCGGCTCGTCGAGACTGAGCAATTTCTGTGCGGCGATGGCATACGACAGCGCCTTGAGTTTCTCTGTCTGGACCAAGGTTCCGTCCAGGTCAAAAATAACAGCGCGAACCATTTGCCTCCCTTAAACCAAACATTCCAGCATAGCCTTGAGGCCTTCGGCCACGTTTCTCCCGAGGCTGACACGGAGCACCCGGCGTCCGCGCTGCTTTAAGGCCCGGTAATCACCCAGGGCTTGGGCTTGAATGAGTTGCCCGAACGTATAGCTGGCTTCCGGCACTCCCAGATCGCCTTCTATCTCATCGACAAGCTGCAAGAAAAGCCCCGTGTTAGGGCCTCCTTTATGCAATTGGCCGGTCGAGTGAAGAAACCGTGGGCCATATCCGAAGGTTGTTGCGAGCTTGTTTCGCTCGCGAAGCGCCACACGAATCTGCTCCAGCGCGTCCGTGGTTTCTGACCCTGGCTGCAGGAAAGCCTGGAGAGCGATGTAGTCGCCTGATTTTGCCAGAGCCAACCAGGCTTGGATGGCTCCTTTAAGTTCATCCCTCTTTGCCGCCGACACCAGATCGGGGCTTTGCACGGCCTTTCCCTCTTTCCCGCTCGCTTCCATCGCTTTTCGCGCCAGCTCCTTTGCCAGCTCTACATCGGGCTGGTTAAAGGGATGAATCCCGATAGCGGCTCCCGCGGCTGCAACCGCGACCTCCCAGCGGAAAAATTCCTGCCCGATGTCTGCCTTCTCGAAGAGACGGGTGTGGACCACCGGACTGCCGGCCTCTTCCAGAGCCTCGACGCGCCGTCGCAAATCGGAGTCATCCTCGCCAGCCATCTCAAGGTAAACGAACAAGCGATCTTCGCCATACACGTCAGGCGAACCGATGGGCTCGCCGACGACCGGCACGATCCCCTTGCCGTCCTTCCCCGTACTCTCGGCGATAAGCTGCTCGATCCAGATCGGCAAGGCTTGAATAGATGACGAGGCGATGAAAGTGACCTTGTCTCGCCCGGCTAAAGCCAATTCTCCCAGAGTCGCGCCTAAGATCGCGCAGGGGTTATCTGATTCGGAGACGCAAAAGGCCGAGGCCTCAACCATTCTCCAGGCGCTGTCCAAAACTCGCTGCACGTCAACGCCGATCAAAGCCGCCGGCACAAGGCCGAAAACCGTGAGCGCCGAATAGCGTCCTCCCACATCCGGCGGCGCGTGAAATACGCGGCGAAAGCCTCGCTCGCCCGCCAGTTTGTCGAGAGAAGTCCCCGGATCGGTGATGGCGATGAATTGCTTTCCGGGGTGATCCGTCAGTGGCCTTGCCTTGTTCCAGAAGTACCTGAAGAAAGAGAGGGTCTCGGTCGTAGTCCCGGACTTGCTGGAAACCAGAAAAAGCGTGCGGCGCAGGTCCAACTGGGCCTCCACGGCGCGCACCGCAGCCGGATGGGTGCTATCGAGCACGATCAGTTCGCGATAACCCGCTTGCTCGTTGAAAGTGCGCTGGAAGACTTCGGGGGCGAGGCTTGAACCACCCATCCCCAAGAG
>JACPAM010000326.1 GCA_016180805.1 Deltaproteobacteria bacterium
GTGGGAGATGGCCGTGCCTACGATGAGTGGGCTCAAAAGATCGCTGCCGGGGATTGGCTGGGCAGGACAGTAGGGGTTTTCTACCAAGCCCCGCTTTATCCGTATTTCCTGGGTCTCTTACAATTCATCCTCGGCCGTGATCTCTGGTCTATCCGCCTGGTGCAAATCACCCTGGGCGCGGTTTCGTGCGGTTTGGTTTTCCTCGCGGGCAAAGCCTTTTTCGGCCGCGGGGCCGGCGTCGCCGCCGGCGTCATTCTATCGCTTTATGCACCGGCGATTTTCTACGATGTTCTCATCCAAAAGGCAGTCCTCGATCTTTTTCTGATCGCTCTGCTCCTCGTCGTTTTGGGAAAAGGCCAGGCGAGACCGGGCGCCGGCAAATGGGTCGCGTCGGGGGCGATCTTGGGTTTTCTTGCGCTTTCCCGCGAGAATGCCCTGGTGTGGATTTTCGCTCTGCCTTTTTGGCTCTGGTTTTATTTTTCACGGGAGCGTTCCAGCGCGCGCTTGAGCTGGGTGATTGTTTTTCTCGCGGGCTCCATGCTGGTGCTTTTTCCGGTTGGCTTAAGAAATCTCAAGGTGGGCGGGGAGTTCGCGCTGACGACCTCACAGCTCGGTCCCAATTTTTATATCGGAAATAACGCGGGTGCGGATGGAACTTATGTCCCGCTTCGCGGCGGCCATGGCGATGCGCGCTTCGAGCGGCAGGACGCTACAGAAATCGCTGAGCAGGCTCTGGGCCGTTCCCTTTCGCCCACTGAGGTCTCTCGGTATTGGCTGGCTCGCTCCTTGGACTACATCGTTTCTCAGCCCCTCGATTGGCTTAAGCTTATGGGCAAGAAGTGGCTCCTTGTGTGGAACGTTTTCGAAGTCGAGGATGCCGATGACTTTTATCTCTACCAGAAATGGTCCTCGCTCCTGAGCGTTCTAGGGGAAGCAATGCATTTCGGTCTTTTGGCGCCGCTAGCTGCCGTTGGCTGTGTCGTGACTTTGCGACGATGGCGGCAGCTTTGGCTTCTGTATGTCTTGCTTGGGAGCTTTGCCGTTAGTGTGGCTTTGATTTATGTCTTCGGGCGTTATCGCTTTCCGCTGGTCCCCATACTTGCGCTTTTTGCCGGCGCCGCTGTGGTCGAGACATTTGCCCTCTACCGAGGGAAAAGGCTACGCGAGGGCGTGGTTTGTGTCCTGGTAGGGTTGGCAACCCTCGTGATCGTCCATTGGCCCCTCATCGGAAAACCAGGGCCTTCGGCCGCAGGTTATAACAATCTGGGCAACGCTCTAGTACGGCAGGGAAGGATCGATGAGGCGATAGAAAGCTATCAGCAAGCCCTCGCCTTGGAGGCGACCTCTGGGGCGGCTCATTATAATCTCGGGAACCTGCTAGCCAAGCAGGGGGATCTTAAAGCGGCATCCACCCATTACGAGCAGGCCGTGCGACTCAGCCCGGATTTTCCCGAGGGCTATTGGAACCTAGGAAATCTTCTGATGCAGCAGGGTGATTTAGAAAAAGCGATTGCGGTATTCCGCGAGGGTGTAGCGATTAGTCCTCGCCAGGCCGAGGGCCACTTTTATCTCGGCACTGCCTTAGCAAAACAGGGTCAGCTTAACGAAGCCGTTGATCACCTGCAAAAAGCGATTGCGATCAAGCCGGACTATGCGGAGGCCTACCACAATCTCGGCAGAGTCCTGGGTGCCCAAGGGCGTCTCGATAAGGCCGTTGAATTTTTCCAGCAGGCTCTGCACATCCAGCCGGAGTTTGCTGAAGCACACGAAAGCTTAGCCGTGGCCTTTTCCCAAATGGGGGAGAGGGGAAGGGCGCTCAAACACTACGAAGAAGCCATCCGAATCATGAAATCCCAGCAGAGGCCCCATGGTGGCCGATGATTTTTGTTTGAGCTTGCCGGCACTACGGCCTTTACGTCTACAGATTGGATTAGATTGGAAGCACGGGTGATGCTCACCTCGGCTTGCAATGTCGGTAAACCATCTGGCCATTGCGGTAGGACAAACGCGGTCTATCGAGGGGACTAATGAAATCTGCGTCCAAAGTGCTAAGTTCGGTCCGCTTTTTAGTCCCTGTCCTGGTGGCACTTGCGACCATCGTGGCGGACGACTACCAGACCCTGGTTGACAACCCGAGATACCGAGGGCTGGGTTGGACTCAGCTCAGTTGGATGTTTACTACCTTCTACATGGGTCATTACCAGCCATTGAGCTGGGTAACTTTTTCGCTGGACTATCTCATGTGGGGCATGGAACCCTGGGGATATCATCTGACTAACCTTCTCCTCCATGCTGGCAATTCCCTTCTCTTCTATTTTGTCGCCGTTCGGTTACTGTCGCTTGGCTTGCCCCAAGTCGCTTCCCAAAGAGACTTTACCCTTTCTGTGGCTGCCGGTTTTGCTTCCCTTGTCTTTTCTATTCATCCCCTGAGGGTTGAATCGGTGCCCTGGGCAACCGAGCGGCGTGACGTGCTCTCCAGCCTGTTCTTGCTTTGGACTGTCCTATGTTACTTACGGGCGACTGCCGTTTCTAGTGCCGGTCGCGCTCGCATATGGTGCACCGTCGCGGCAATGGCGGTCTTCAGCCTGTCTCTCCTCTCCAAAGCCAGTGGGATCGTCCTACCGGTCGTGCTTTTGGTACTTGATGTCTATCCTCTAAGACGGCTAGGGGGACGGGCGGGATGGCTTGGACCGGAAACACGCCGGGTGTGGTGGGAGAAAGCCCCTTTTTTTCTGCTCGCTTTATTGTTTGGTGTCGTTGCTTTGTTTGCACAGCGAGAAGTAGGGGCCTTGAAATCTCTAG
>JACPAM010000219.1 GCA_016180805.1 Deltaproteobacteria bacterium
GGGCGAGCGGGCCGCCTTCGGCTAGCACGGGCTCCAACTGGTCCAGCGAAGGCAAGTCTTCGCGCTTCCAGAAAAGGCCTATAGGAATAACCTCGCCCCACATGTAGGCCTTTTCCATCGCGGCATTAAAGTCGGCGGGATCGTGGCCCATATCCTCAAGCGTCCTGGTGCGCTGTTTGAAGAACTCGTGAGAGTTGTCGTGGTTGTAGGTGACGCACGGGCTAAAGGCGTCGATCAGGGCGAAGCCTTTGTGCTGGATACCACCCTTGATGAGATGAACCAAATGTTTGACCTGACCGGTAAATCCTCGGGCCACATAAGTGGCACCTCCCGCAATGGCGAGTGGGATCGGATTGATGGGGTTCTCCACACTCCCAAACGGCGTGCTTTTGGTCTTCATCCCTTTGATACTGGTGGGGGAAATCTGGCCTGTCGTCAGTCCATAGATCTGGTTGTCCATGACAATGTAAGTGAGATCGACGTTGCGGCGCATGCAGTGGAGGAAATGATTTCCCCCAATGCCATAGCCATCGCCGTCGCCGCCGGTGGCGATAATCTTCAGCTCGTGATTGGCAAGTTGGGCTCCCGTCGCCACGGCTAGCGCCCGGCCGTGCAGTGTGTGCATGCCGTAGGCATTTATATACCCCGGCAGGTTCGAAGAGCAGCCGATGCCGCTCACCGTCATCACCTCATGGGGGTGAAGCCCGAGCTCAACGATCGCCTGCTTTAGGGCACTCAGCACGCCAAAGTCACCGCAACCGGGGCACCAATCGGGGTCAACCTTGCCCTTGAGGTCTTTAACGGTGAGCTTGGCGCGTTCGGCTTTGCCGTCAAATGCGCCGCGCGTCCTCGCCTCCGTTTCGATCATGGGTACGCTCATGGTTCTCTCCTTAAACCCTAATTTCATGGACCGGCACGTACTTCTTGGTAGCGCCGGCCAGTATCGCTTTCACTCCGTCCACGATGTGGTGCGGCATAAAAGGCTCGCCGTCGTATTTGCGGATATGGCCATCGGCCACGATGCTAGTCTCGGAGCGCAGATAACGCGCAAATTGGCCGCTATAGTTGTTTTCGACAATGATGGTTGTTTTGCTGTTGGCAAGGATAGACGTGATCGCCTCGGCATGAAGCGGAACGAGCCACTTGATCTGCAGATGATTGGCGGCAATCCCCTCCTCATCGGCGAGTTTTTCCATCGCCTCGCGGATAACGCCCTCGGTCGAACCCCAGCCAACCAACGTGACCTGAGCGTCCGCAGGTCCGAACAGTCTCGGTGGCTCCAGCAAGGGCAGGACTCCCTCCATTTTTCGCATGCGCTTTTCATGGATGGCCCGGCGCTTGTTGGGATTGGTGAATTCGTCGCTGATGAGCACGCCGTCCTCGTCGTGTTCGTCCGTGGCCACCACGTGCGCGTACCCAGGCGTTCCCGGCACGGCGCGTGGCGAGATGCCGCTCGCAGTGATTTGGTAGCGTCTAAACCCGCCGTCCGGCGGTGGCGTGTCCCCGTTTAAGCCGATGACCTCCCCGCGGTCGATGGGAACATTAAAGTCCAACTCTGCGGGGTCCACGCTGGCCCGACCCTCTGAGAGCAGCAGATCGGAGATCACAATGCCGGGACACTGGAACTTATCCACCAAGTTGAAAAGCTGCGGCACGGTTCTGTAGCAGTCGGGAATATTGGTTGGGGCCACGATGATACGAGGATAATCTCCCTGGCCCGCGCCCATCACCTGCCAGAGATCGCCCTGCTCGGTCTTGGTCGGCACCCCGGTAGCCGGCCCTGCTCTCTGGACATTGATGCAGACGACAGGTACTTCCATCATGGCCGCCGAACCCAGACCCTCGCTCATGAGGGCGAAGCCGCCTCCTGAAGTCGCGCACATCGAGCGACAGCCCGCGTGCGCAGCTCCAATCGCCATGTTGATCACCCCAAGTTCGTCTTCCACCTGGCGGACCATGATGCCGAGCTCACGCGCGTGACGCGCCATCCAGTGAAGCACGCCAGACGCCGGGCTCATCGGATAAGCGCAGTAAAAACGCACGCCGGCTGCGGCGCCCCCCATCGCCAATGCCTGGTTCCCTTCAAAAAACGCAAGTTTCCTTCCGGTATCGGGCAGAACGAACGGGAACGGCTTGAAATGATCTCCTGCATAATCGAAGCCAGCCCGCGCGACACCCACGTTCTCAGCGATCACCGTCTCGCCTTTTCTCTTGAACTGGAGGGTTAGAATTTCCTCTAGAATTTTAAATTCCACCCCGATCAGTCGCAGGACCGCCCCCAAGGCGATCGTGTTTTGAACCAGATCCCCCTTGAGCGTGGGCGCCAACTCTTTAACCGAAAACGGGCAAAGCTGCACGCCGTCGGCGGCCGCGCCGGGCTTGATCTTGTCGCTGTTGTAAAGCACAGCGGATCCGGCTCTCATCAGTCTGAGATGCCGATTCATCGTGTCCTGATTTAAGGGGATCAGAATGTCTAGCCTGTCACCGAAGCTATGAACCGGCCGGTCACTGGTCCGCAGCGTCAGGAAGATGTGGCCCCCGCGAATGATGGACTGGTAGGCGTTGTAGGCATTCAAGTGAAGGCCGCGGCGCACGAAGATCCGCGCCAGAACGTCGCCGGGCGTGGCGATTCCCTGGCCGGCCGCGCCCCCTATGGCGATCGCAAGATCAAATCGACCCATAAGCGTACCCTCTCCTGTCTCGCACGAACCCGTCACGGGAGTTTGGCCAATATCTTTTTCATCTCATCGGCCGAGTAGGCACGCATCGTCTGGGTGCGGACATTTCCCAAAGATCCCAGGTTCAATGCCAGGGCGGTGATCGTCTCGTCATCCGGGGCATCGGAAACAAGGACAGCATCATAGTCCCCCATCGTCCAATAGGTGTCTTTGATCTTGACCCCGAGTTTAGCTGCCATGGCAGTCAATGCCGTAGCCCTCTCCGTGGTCTGCTTGATCTGGCGGATCCCTTGATCCGTAAAGTGAACCAGAGAGATGTAGGTTGCCATCACTGTCTCCTTTCGGAAGCCAAAAAAACAAAAAAGCCAGCACGCTCAGGCAGAAAACCCGCACAAGCAACTGGCTCCTTCGTGCCCATTTCCCCATTTAGAGAGCGGTCTTAGGCTCCTTTGTCTGGCCTCAACTCGTGAAGCCTCGTCAGAGATGGGGAGGCTCTGCGTTATTGTCTTACCATTAACGCACCAATATCAGCCTGGAAGAGCGCTGTCAACCTAAGGGGATCTTTCCTATCTAAGAATTCCTTTCAACTTGCCTACGAGCCCGGCTTCGAGCTGGAAGATTTCTGATACGCTTTTTGCCAGCTCCTCGCCGCTCAGCGGATTCAGCTCTAGTCTCGCCTTTGTGGCATCGGCCACAAACTCGGGATCCTTCATGGTAGCCAGGAAAGCGCGGCCGAGAATTTCGACGCGCTCTTTAGGAGTTGCGGGAGGCACAACGAAGGGGCGGACGGAGGGTCCGTGGACCTGGATCACCGTTCGGAGCATTTTCCGTCCCTCTTCCGCCTTCACCAGGTGCAGCGCCAGCGGGACCTTAGGGAGGTCTGGATGGGGCTTGAGTCCTGCCGAGAGGACGATGTTGACGAGGGCCGTCTCCAATTCCTGGCGCCATGTCGCCTTAAACGACTGCCAGGAGAGAGTGGCGCCTTGGACCTCACCGCTATTGAAAGCGAGCCGGACATCGGCGGTTCCTTTGTAACCGGAGACCAACTGAAGCGGAAGCCCTAATGTCTCTTTGAGCACTTTGGGGATATCGTCGGAGGAGACCCCCGGTCCAATGCCGCCGAATTTGATCGGAGTCTTTGCAGCGAGCCACTGCTCGACGCTGGCGATACCGGTCGCCCTGTGAAGGCCTAGATGTGCGTCGTCCTGTGCCGGCACACCGATGAACCCGAACCTCGGAGCCTCAAAGTCGACTCCCGGTTGTCCGAGAAGCTGCTGGAGAAACAGCCCGCCAATGAAATGGCCTATGGTTAAACCGTCCGGCTTGGCCACTCGATAGAGGAAATTGGCCGATTTCAAGCTTCCCGCGCCCGGCATGTTTTCGACGATGATCGTCGGGCTACCGGCGATGTGTTTGCCCATATGGCGGGCAATCGTCCGCGCATAGGTATCGTAGCCACCACCCGGAGAAACGCCGACGATGACGCGGACCGTCTTGCCTTTATAAAACGCCTCATGATTGGATGCGCGAGCGGCGCCAGAAAAGACCAGCATGACAACGATCGTAAAGCAGCAGATCGGATTGCTAAGCATAGCGACCTCTTTTCGGCTAGAAACTTCT
The DNA here is from genome assembly GCA_016180805.1 of Deltaproteobacteria bacterium. GTDB lineage: Bacteria > Desulfobacterota > Binatia > UBA9968 > UBA9968 > 2-12-FULL-57-22. The sequence continues at coordinate 4,299 of JACPAM010000219.1, forward strand.
ACTTTGTGTGGCTCTTCACCCAGCCAGCAACCCACGCGTTTGTTTCCTCCGGTTGCTCCCAGAAAAAGCCGTGGGATTGACCTTTAATCACCTTATACTCCGCTCCCGGAATCCGGCTGGCGAGAACCTCGGACTGCGTCAGGTGATTGCTGCCGACCACGTCGCCGTCGCCTATGACCACCAGCGTCGGGACCCTCACGGTGCCAAGGCGGTGGGTGGCCTCGAAATTGTGTCGTGCGATGCACAACTGGAGATAATCGGGCAGCCTGGCGTGAGTGGGCCACGCCACCTCGTAGAAGGCGCGCACACGATCGGGATGACGCTGGCGAAAGTCGGTAGTAAAATACGTGTCCGAGTCGCAGATCTCGTGCCGGATATACGCGTCGAAGCCCCTTTCCACAAGCTCGACCACGAGGAAAAACGGCAGCCCCGGTATGCAATCCGGGCCGGTCCGCCCGGCCGGCCCCGAGCCGCTCGCCGCAAGGATCAGGCTTGTGACTCTCCCGGGAAAGTTGAGCGCCATCGCGAGCGCGATGCGCCCTCCCATCGAGTGGCCGAGCACGTGGGCCGAGCCAAGACCCAGGTGGTCGAGAAGCGCGACGACATCGCAGGCCATCTGCTCGATCGTGCACGGCGCCGCCACGCGGCTGGAGCGGCCGCAGCCCCTTGGATCGTGAATGACGATGTTGAGTGACTTCGAGAGTTCGGGAACCTGGAAGGGCTTCCACACCTCGCCGGAAAAACCGGTTGCGGGAATAAAAACGAGCGGCTCGCCTTGCCCATGCGACTCAAAGGAGATATCGACCCCGGTCGACAAACTCGCCACTGGCATCTTCTACCTCCGAGACAGGCTGAAACTTTGGAGCATAGACCTTCGCATGTCCGTGCGAGGTTTCCGCGCGACTCGCGGTTTAACCAAACGTAGCCACGTCTACTCCGGCTTCCCCCTGCTGTCAAGCGAGATCGGAAATCGATCGCTCGCGCTCAATGGAGCGTCGGCTTCGATTCATCGTCCTTATCGCCGCTGATTATGCGGAAGCGCCGGCGGCGGCGGGCAAGGCGATAGCGATCGAAATAGATTTTCGCCCACACCCAAGGATTCCGCCAACGGAGATAGACGTAACCGAAGCCCATCCCGCCGAGATGGGCCAGGTGGGCGATTCCCAACTGTGTGGACACGATCGAGGAGTAGAGCGAAATCGCGCCGATGAGCATGACAAAGTGCTTCATCTTGATGGGAAACAAAAAATAGAAGTAAACGATCCGCTGGGGATAGATGAGCCCGTAGGCCAAAAGGACGCCGTAGACCCCCGCCGAGGCGCCGATGCTCGGCACGATCTGGGTGGGAAGAAAGACGGTATTCAGGATCCCGCCGCCAACGACCGAAACAAAATAGTAGCGCAGAAAAAACCACGCGCCCCAGCGCCGCTCCAGGTCACAGCCAAACATCCAGAGCGCGAGCATGTTGAAAAGAATATGGAAGAGCCCGCCGTGCAGAAACTGGTAGGTGAAGGCCTGCCAAACGTAGAGCTTCGCCCAAACCAAATAGGGAACCAGCCCGAATAGGATCACAAAGCTCTGGTCCACCATCATCTGAAGGAAAAAGACGGCGGCATTGACGATGATCAAGCCTTTCACCGCCGGTGTGATCGAACCGCCGCCAAACCCCATGCTTCGAGTTTGATAGTACACCCTTGAACTCTTGAACCCTCTAACCCTTGAACCCTGTACCTCTTGCTCCCTTTTTATCCTCCGAGGTACGCCTGGCGGACCCGATCGCTCGTTACGAGATCGCTCGCCTTACCTTCCAGAATGACGGTCCCGGTCTCAAGCACGTAACCGCGCTCAGAGATAGACAGCGCCATCGCCGCGTTCTGCTCGACCAGCAGGATGGTCACCCCTTGCTGATTGATAGCGCGAATCGTAGCAAAAATCTGCTCCACCAGGAGTGGCGCCAGCCCCATCGAAGGCTCATCCAGGAGCAAGAGCTTGGGCTTGGCCATAAGGCCGCGCCCGATGGCCAGCATCTGCTGCTCCCCGCCGGACAGTGTCCCGCCCATTTGACGTGCCCGCTCCTTGAGCCGGGGAAACAGAGTGAACACGAAGTCGAAATCTTCCCTGATGGAGCTCGCCCGGCGCGCATAGGCCCCGGCTTTGAGATTCTCAAGAACAGTGAAGCGCGGAAAAATCTTTCTTCCCTCCGGCACATGGACCACGCCGAGCCTAACGATCTCATGCGGCCCCAGCTCTTCCAGCGCGTGCTCTTCCAGCGCGACCGTGCCGGCGCGGGGCCGGAGCAAACCGGAGATCGTCTTGAGCGCGGTCGTCTTGCCCGCCCCGTTGGCGCCGAGCAAGGTCACGAGCTCGCCCTCAGCCACCGAGAAGGAGATCCCTTTCAGCGCGTGAATGGCGCCGTAGTAAACATGCAGCCCCTCGACCCTAAGCATGAACTCCCCACTCTCCTCGCCCGAGATAGGCTTCGATGACCCGGGGGTTCTCGCGCACGTCGGCCGGGCCTCCCTCGGCGATCTTTTCGCCGTAATCGAGCACGGTGACCCGATCGGAAACACCCATGACAACCCGCATGTTGTGCTCGATCAAGAGGATGCTCCGGACATATTTGCCGAGAAGCCCCTGGAGCAAGGCCATGAGCGACTGGGCTTCGGAAGGGTTCATCCCAGCGGTCGGCTCATCAAGCAAGAGCAGCTTGGGGGCTGAGGCAAGCGCGCGGGCGATCTCGAGCCGCCGCTGTTCGCCGTAGGAGAGATGGCGGGCCCACTCTTCCCGCCTTTCCTCGAGGCCGACCAGCTCTAGGAGCTTAAGGGCCTTTTCCTTTGCCTCCTGCTCCCGCGATTGCAAGCGCCGGCTGCGCGACAAAACGTCCAGCAGGCTGAGACCCAGGCGCGAGTGCATCCCCACCAGGACGTTTTCCAGCACCGACATATGGGAGAACAGCCGTATATTTTGAAAAGTGCGGCCAATCCCGGCGGCGGTAATTTGATCCGGCCGAAGACCGAGCAGCGAGCCATCCAAAAAAAGGATCTCGCCGCGATCCGCGACATAGAGACCGGTCAGGATATTAAACAGCGTCGTTTTCCCAGCGCCGTTAGGTCCGATGAGCGATGCGATCATCCCCTCTTCCAGCTCGAGATCGATCCCCGCCAGCGCCTGAAGCCCGCCGAACCGCTTGCTCACGTCGCGAAGCTCGAGCAGCATCGCTCAACTCCCTCCCCGCCGTGGCGGGAGCATGCCCTGGGGCCTGAAGATCATCATCAAAATAAGAATGAGCCCGAAGATCATCCGCTCGTACTTGGCCGGCTCGAACTGCGCCGGAATCTGACTTAAGTCAAAGCCTCCGAGCAGCGGAACGTGAATGATCAAGCCCGATTGGCGGATCGAGTTTAGCCAAAGCGAGAGGCCCTTAAGGAGCTGGAGGTTGAGCACAGTCACCGCCGTGGCGCCCACAATCGCTCCCGGAACGGAGCCCATCCCTCCCAAAATGACCATGGCGAGCACGCCAATCGACTCCATGAAGGTGAAGCTCTCGGGATTGATGAAGATCTGCTTGGCGCCGAAGAGAACTCCGACGGCGGCAGCGAAAGAAGCTCCGACGGCGAAGGCGAGGAGCTTCATGCGCACGACGGGAATCCCCATGGCCGCCGCGGCGACCTCGTCCTCTCGAATCGCTTTCCACGCCCTGCCCACCGGGGAGTCCTCGAGCCTGCGCGTCACTAAGACGATGATAAAAACGATCAGGAGGACGAGAAAATAGAAATAAAGCGGATAGAGCGTGGCCGGATCGGCCTCGATCCCCAACAACCGCAAGAGGGGCTCGAAGAAGAGCGGCGGGCGCTGGATCGGCGTGATCCCTCGGGGACCGTTGGTCAGATTGATCGGCTTATCGAGATTGTTAACCAGGGCGCGAACGACTTCGGCAAATCCCAAAGTGACGATAGCGAGGTAATCTCCGCGCAGGCGCAGCACAGGCAAACCGAGAAGCAAGCCGGTCAGGGCGCCGACCGCGACGCTAAGGAGAAGAAAAACGAAGAACCAGGATGCCGAGAGGGGGAAATAGCCGCCGGGAATAAATTCGTTGGCTTGGGGCGAACCAAAGATGGCCCAGAAATACGCTCCAATGGCATAGAACGCGACAAAACCCAAATTGAGCAGGCCGGCAAAGCCGACCACGATGTTCAGGCCCAAGGCCAAAGCCACGAAGATCCCTACCTGAATGGCCACTTCGAGATAGTAGCCGTTGACCGATCCCAAAACCGGCATGAGGATAAGGAGCACCAAAGCAGTGAAGACGCACTGGATTCTAAAGGATAGCGGCGCGTAGTAGATCCCCAGGAGAGAGGCTTCAAAGAAGAGAAAGGCAATGACCGATTGGGGATAGTAAATGACGGTGAGACTGCTGAGAGCGATATAGACGAGCAGCCCAAGACCAAAGAACACCGCCTTCACACCCCCTCCTCACGCACCTTCTCCCCCAGAATACCCTTGGGGCGAAAGATCAGGATCAGAATCAGCACGACAAAGGCAAAAACATCCTTGTACTCCGCGCCGAAGGCGCCACTGGTGAGAATGGAAAGGTAGGAGGCGGCGAAGGCCTCCATGAGGCCCAAGACCATGCCGCCGAGCACGGCCCCGGGGATGTTTCCGATGCCGCCGAGCACCGCCGCGGTGAAGGCTTTGAGGCCCGGAATGAAGCCCGCATAGGGATTCACGAGACTATAATGCAAGCCAAACAGGACGCCCGCGGCGCCTCCCATCGATCCGCCGACAAAAAAAGTCAGCGCGATAATCCGATTCACGTGGATTCCCATCAGCGCGGCCGTGTCGGGGTCCTGGGCCACGGCGCGTATGGCCGTGCCGACTTTGGTTCGATTGACCAAAAGATAAAGGGCCAAAAGCATCGCCAGCGCCGTCGCGATCACTAAAATAGATTTTACCGGGATCGTTACCGCTTCGCCCAAAGAGATCGTTTTTTCCAGCACATCGATGCTCGGATAGGTCAGATAGAACGTATTGCGCCACAGGCTTTCGATGAAGCGGATGAAATCCTGGAGAAAAAACGAAGCGCCGATCGCGGAGATGAGCGGGACCAGACGGGGCGCCCCGCGCAACGGGCGGTAAGCGACCCGCTCCAGGCCCACGGCGGCGAGGCCGCTGAGCGCCATGCCCGCAAAGAGGAGCACAACGAGGATAAAAGCCGGGTGAAGGGCGGCCAGATTGCCCGAAGCCTCGAGCAGCAAAAGCACTTCGACGCCAACGAACGCGCCGATGACAAAGATCTCGCTGTGGGCGAAGTTGATGAATTCGAGCACACCATAGACCATCGTGTAGCCGAGGGCGATCAGGGCGTACATGAAGCCCAGGACGACACCGTCCATGAGAACTTGCGGAAATATCGCGAGCGCGAGATCCAAAGCCGGGATGCCTCTTTGAGGGATGCTATGCTAACAAATCGCTCCCGTTATGGCTACTATCTGCGGCAGATTTTCCCCCGGCGGTGTAGACTTGATTTCACTCCCTCGTTAGGGCATAAGCGCGTTTAGTGCGAAGCTCAGAACTCCGGAGGCTTGGAGCATGACAGCGCCGGGAGAAAAGGCCCGGGGAAACTGGTCGGGCACCATCGGATTTGTTCTAGCGGCCATGGGCTCTGCCGTTGGCCTCGGGAACGTGTGGCGATTTCCCTACATCACCGGCAAGTACGGCGGGAGCGCCTTTGTTGTCGTCTATATCGGCTGCGTCCTAATCGTGGGTGTTCCCATCATGCTCGCCGAGTTTTTGATCGGCCGCAAAACCCAGCGCAACGTCGTCGGCGCCTTCAGGGGCTTGCGGCCAGCTTCGCCATGGGTGATTACGGGATGGCTCGGCATCGTAAGCGGCTTCGTCATTCTGTCCTATTATTCTGTTGTCGGCGGATGGGTCCTCCACTATATCTTCCTCTCATTTCAGAATAGCTTTGCCGGCAGAACGCCCGACGAGACCACGGGCCTT
>JACPAM010000220.1 GCA_016180805.1 Deltaproteobacteria bacterium
TACTTCCACCACCACCTCTTCCACCTCCACAACTAGGACTCCAAGTCTTTCCGCCGTCGCACGATTCAACCGTACCCTGTGCCCATGCATGGGATGAATACAGCATCGCGGCGAACGCAATGACGCTCACGCTGACAGGTATACCCTTGGCTGCTAAGAACTCAGTCTTCATGTTCCTGCCTCCTTAAGCCTCAGGCCCTTATCCTCTCGAAGGTTTCAGCCCCAAGGGTAGCTGCAAGCATAATGCTATGTCAAACTCCCTACGGGATAAGAAGAGGTACAAAAATAGGCTTGTTAGATTCGAAGAATCAAGCCAGACTGGACTCAAATGCCAGAAGCGTCCCTAACGCGGCTTTCAGCTCCGCCGACTCTCCGCCAATGAGTGGGTTTTCTTTTGCCAGGCGCGTCAAGGACAGGGAAAGCCTGAGAAAGATTTCTAGCAGCCGGGCAAACTCCTTTCCCTCCAGCTCGATTTTCCATTCCTTCAGCGAAGCCTCCAACGCCAGCCAAGGGGACTTCTTCGCGGCCAGCAGCTTTGCGGCCTCAGGCCACAAGCGCAGCCAGTCGGAGTTTTCCCCGGTCAGCGCCTTCATCATGTCGGAAAGCGCCTCCTCGGTCCTTCCGCCAGCAAGTCTCGCGCGGGCCCTTTCCATCAACGTCTCTCCGTCAGTCTCCATCTCCAGAGCCCTGTCATAGGCCTTTTCCGCTTCACCGTAGGCACCCGCGGCTTCGCAGGCTGAGGCATATCCCAGCCACAGTCCCCTGCAATCTGGAGACTCACGCAGCCTTTCCTTGAAATAGGAAAGCTGCTCTTCCGGTGCCCTTGCTTCCCTCACAAAAAAGTCCGGTTCCGTCCACTCTTCAAGGAGCGCCACCGCTTCGGTCTTGTCCCAAGGTCCACCGTCTGCGGGAAACTTTTCAAGCACGTAGCGCAGGATTACCGTCAGAGCCCAGGCCAGCGCCGGAGTCTCGTGCAGGCGTACCGCTCCGTCGATATCGAAATGGATCAGGGGAAAATCTTGAAGGCGGAACCGGTAAAGCCATGAGTCGAACAGATAGCGCCCCAGAGCCAGCGCATCGCCTTCCCACAAAAAAATCCATCCTCCCTTCTCGAGCGGCAGCCGGCTTTTCATGACTTCCAAGTCAGTGCCGGTGAATTTCAGCCTCGTAGTGATGGACCTGAAAGCTGGAGGTGAGTTGAATTGCATAAGAGCTGAGAAGACGAGAGTATCTAATAACGGTATGTGACGTCAACTGAGGCTGAGCACGGGAATGGAAAAATACCGCAACTCCACGGGGATTCCAGCGGCGAATTCTCCGCGCAGGTGGCGTCAGCGTGGAAGCGTAGTGGTGAGGAAAGGCTCAAGACGATCAGGCTGAATACTTCGTCGGTAAGGTGATGCGGAAGGTGGAACCCCTGCCCAGTTCGCTCTCGACCACGATCTGCCCGTGCAGAAGGTCGACCAGGCGACGGGCGATGCTGAGACCGAGCCCTACCCCGCCGTGGACACTAGGCGAGGATCCCTCCACTTGGCGGAAAGGCTCGAAAATAACCGGCAGGTACTCCTTCGGAATCCCGACTCCCGTATCCCTCACCTCGATTTGCACCGTCTCTCCCGCGCCGAGCGGAAAGGCGGTGACTTCGATCTTACCCTGCTGGGTGTACTTCACCGCATTGAAGATGATGTTGCTCAGAATCTCCTTCACCTTGATCTTATCGGTCTTTAGCGGAGGCAGGCCCTCCTTCGCCTCCCATGAAAGCTCCACCTCTTTGCCGCTGAGCCCGATCCGAAAGAGCAGCTCCAGCTCCTTCCACACGTCGTCGAGCCGGAACTCCTCGACGCGGATCACGAACTGTCCGGCTTCGATTCGGGAAAGATCCAAAAGGCTGCTGATCAAATTGAGGGCCTCTCCCGAGTTGCGCAGCGCCGTGCGCAGGCTGTCTTTCTGGCGCGCCGTCAGCTCGCCGAGAAACCCGCCCAAGAGCAGGTCCAGGTTGCCGATGATAATATTGATGGGGGTGCGAAGCTCATGGCTCGTGGTGGCGAGAAATTGGGCTTTCACCCGGTTGGCCTGCTCGAGCTTGTCGTGAAGGTCCTTGATCTCACTCAGCACTCTGGTGTTCTCGGCTATGACGGCCACCGAGCCGGCCAAGGCCGTAAGCAGTTCGAGATCTTTGTCGCCCAAACTGCCAGCATCCTTCTTTGCGACCTCGAGTGTCCCGACAATCCCTTCCTTAACCCGGAACGGCACGCAGGCCACCGAGCCGGCCTTTAGACCGCCAACCGTGTCGACCCGTTCGGAAAAGCGCGGGTCTCGGGAAACATCCGGGACGACCTGCGGCAGCCCCTTTTCCACCACGGCTCCAACGATTCCCTCGCCAAAATCCAAACGGAGGTGCTCGACGTCCCGCGCCCCCTCCGTCGTGACGAAGGAGAACTTTCGATACCCCCCATCGTAGTCGCGGAGCAGCAGCGATGACGCGTCCGCCTGCATCATGGCCGCGCACAGACGCAAGGCGGCGGCAGCGACCTCGTCGAGAGTGGCCGCGACGCCGAGGAGGTCGCGGATGGCGGCGAGGATCCGAACCTCGCTCTGCGAATGGATCAAGCTAGGATCCGCTCTCATGACTCTCCCTTGCCCAAAGCCTCGGAGCGCTTCGTGGCCTGCCGGATCGCCTCCATGATGGTTCCCTTGAACCCCCCCCGCTCCAGCGCAAAAAGCCCGGCAATGGTCGTCCCGCCCGGAGATGTAACCTCATCTTTGAGCTCGCCCAGGTGCTTGCCGCTTTCAAGCGCCATTTTGGCCGCGCCGTATACCGTCTGCAAGGCCAGCCTCAAGGCCGCATCTCGACTCAGGCCCATCTGCACGCCGCCATCGGTTAGAGATTCGATAAAAAGAAAGACATAGGCAGGACCGCTACCGCTAAGACCCGTGACGGCGTCGAGGTAGCGCTCGTCCAGAGGCAGCGCGATGCCAACGCTAGAAAGGATCTCTCCCACCTTATCGAGATCCTCTTGCGTAGCGTGGCTTCCCTTAGCATAAGCGGAAGCGGCGGCGCCCACGACCAGAGGGGTATTGGTCATCACCCGGATCACGCGGGCTCCCAGCCCCAGAAGGTTCTGGAGTCTTTCCGTAGGGACCCCCGCGGCGACCGAGACGAGGAGCTTTTTCTTCCCCAAGCTTTTGCCCAGAGGTTGGAGTACCGCCTCAACCACCTGAGGCTTGACCGCGAGAATCACGATGTCGGCAAATTCACACAGCTCTACGTTGTCAGCCGTAAGCTTAATCCCGATCTCGGCGCCCAGGCGCTTGCGCACCTCCCCCTCCGCGTCGCTGGCAACCACGTGCTCTTTTCCCACCAGTCCAGCCCCGATGATGCCACGGAGGAGCGCAGAACCTATTTTCCCCGCTCCGATGATTCCGATCTTATCCTTGAGCATTGGCCTACGCTCGTAACCCTACCTAACAAACCTTATTCCCATCTATAAAAATCCCATGAAGTGCCGCGGCAAGTCAAACGGGGCGTCGGCTCGTCCCTCGACCGGGCGCTTTCAGTTTGATGCCCGAGGGGGTCGAGGAAGAAAACCGCGGACGTGCCTCTCCGCGACCGAGAGGGAGCGCGAGCGAGGCTGCGGACGTCCGATTACGAACGGTACGACTCATGGCACAGACCCATCGGCCGCAGCCGAGAGCGCGCTCCCCGAGGGAGCTGAGTGACGGGGACAGGCACGCAAGCGAGCCAGTCCCCTCGCCGCCTGAGTCAGCCCGGAGGGGTTAATACCTTTTTCCCAAATTTTGCAGGGCTTTCCAGGCCTCGGCGTCGTCGGAGTTGAGGGCCAGGACTTCGCGGAACTTGTCCTCCGCCGCTTTTATCTTACCCAGGTGGGCGAGCGCAAAGCCCAAGGAGCGGCGCCACGTGGTGTTCCTTCGACTCAACCTCAAGGCCTGAGTATACGCTTCGGCCGCCTCCTCCCAGAGCTGAAGTTTGAAATTCACGTCGCCCAGCGCCCCAAAAAGGGTTGCTGAGTCCTCGCCTAATTTCTTGGACTGCTCAAGAAAAGTTTTGGCTTCCTTATCCTCGCCTTTCGCCGCGCGCAAGCGCCCCCAGGCCAATAGGACCGCAGGATGGTCGGGTTTGATCTGGCGCGCCTGGCGTAACCACTTTTCGGCTTCATTGATGTCGTTGCTGTGAAGGGCGATATTCCCCAACCCCAGATACGGAAGGATCTCCTTGCTGCCCATGCGGATAATCTTGCTATAGACCAATTTCGCCTGTGGCAGATAAAACTCCTGGCTCATGCCCAAGATCGGACGGATGGCCTTTGGGGAACGCTCGAGCGCGCGCAGCGCGGCATCGGCTGCCTCGTCGCTTTTGTCCTCCTCGAGAAGGACTTTCATCTTGTGCAGATAGAAATCGACGTTCGAAGGATCCATTCGGATCGCCTTATCAATCTCTTCCAACGCGCGGCTGTGCCAATCGTTAGCGGCATAGGCTTCAGCCAGATAATAATGACGCAGCGCCTGGGACAGTCTGCTGCCGTCGGAGTTGAGCCACGGAGCTTCGACGAGAAAGGGTTCCATCAGCTTGCGGTTAAGCTCGGACGTTGAGCGGCGTAGGTTTTTGGGCGCGGAGAACTCCAGCTGGGCGCCGTCATCCGTGTTGAGGTCGGCTCCCTCGCTGAACGCCAGAACCTCTTTTTTCCCCATCCGGTAGAACCCTAAAACTCCGTAGATATCCGTCAGACCGAGCTCCCGCAGGTCCTCCTTCAAGGCTCCGTTCTTGGCAACGATCTCTTTCAGGACCGGATACTGGAAAACCTGCTCCCTGCGGCTGCCGAGAAGCAGAAAATCGCTCTCTTTCATTCCCCACACCGTAATATGGGGAAAGGCCTCGACGAACGTGCGGAAAACCATGCGAAAATCATCGGGAGACATGGAATAGTTGTGAATCCACTGAGCGAAGATGCCGTCCTCTTTGAGCTTGGATTTCACAATCTCGTAGAATTCCCTCGTGTACAGGTTCGCGATGCCCGCGATCCACGGATTGGAAGGCTCGGAGGTGATCACGTCATACCGTCTGGGCGTGGCCAGGATATAATTCCTTCCGTCGGTGGGGATCACCCGCACCCTCTTATCCTGGAGGATCTTGCCGTTTTTATCGCCGAAGTACCCGGAAGATTCCACCACCGCCGGCTCGATCTCGAGGACTTCGATCTCGCGCAGCGGAAAAGCCCCCACCGCCTTCGCCGTCATCCCAGTTCCCAGGCCGATGACCGCGGCTCTTTCGGCTTTGGGATGGAAGAAAAGGGGCAGATAGCCCGTAAGGAGCTGGCTCAGCGCATCGCCATGGGAGCCGTCGATCTTGCCGTTGGAGCGAAAATAAATGTAGTCCTTGCCGATGCGGTGGACGCTGATGGTTACGGTCAGGCCCTCGCGGTAAAAGAGCATCTCGTCGCGGCGCATGTCCTCCAGGCGAAGGGAATCCATGGGGAGCTTTTCATAACGGTCGCTGTAAATCGTGACGCCGCTCGTGAGAATGAAGCGGTCCCAGCGCGGGGTCCGCAAAGGGATGAGGACGATCACGGCCAACACGACCACACCGAGGGCATAACGGGGCACGCGGCCCAGCAGCGGATCGACAACGACGAGAAACCATCCAATCAGGAGGTTGATGGTGACTGCGAAGAGAATCGTGTTTTGCACACCGACTTGCGGGATAAAGATGAACCCGCCGGCAAAGGCGCCAACGATCGCGCCCAGGGTGTTGGCCGCATAAGAGGTGCCCACGCCGCTTCCCACCCGGTAGAGACTCTGCGTAAACAGCCGGGCGACCAGCGGGAACGTCATCCCCAGAAAGACGGTGGGCACGAGCATGACCAGTCCTGAGAGCAGAACCTGCATGGTGAGAAACAACGAGAAAGTATCGCCGAAAGCATGCAGCAGTCGAAGAAAGATGAATGGGAGCTTCTCGAAGAGCGGGATCGTAGCCAGGGCGGCAATCCCGACCCACAGCTCGATCATGCCAAACGTGCTCACCCGCACCTTCCGTTCACCCATCAGCCGGGCATAGATAAAGCCACCCAGCGCGAGGCCGACGAGGAAGGTAACGAGCATCGTGGTAAACGAGTAGACCGAGCTTCCGATGACCAGCGTCAACGCCCGCGTCCACGCGTTCTCGTAAACCAGGGCGGCAAAGCCGGAAAGAGCGAAGGAGAAGAGGAGGACCCAGCCCAAACTGGAAGGCGCCGCTCCCGAATCCGCTTCCACCGGACTCGGCTCGGCCGGCGCGGGAAGGGCTTCGCTGGGCGCTTTCTCGCGCAGATGGTCAATGATAAAGATCAGCACTGCAATCGAAAGGTTCAAAGCCGCTGCCAGATAAACTGTGGTGCGCATCCCGAGGGTGGGAATCCAATAATAACCGGCCAGGCCGCACCCAACCACCGCCCCCAGCGTGTTGGTCGCATAAAGGTCCCCGACCCGCCGGCCGAGATGGCTGAAGCTGCGGACGAAGAATCGACTCAACACCGGAAGGGTCGCCCCCATAAGCAGCGTGGGGAAAACCAGCAGCAAAAAAGAGAGAAAGAAAAGCAACAGATTGAAGATATAGGGATAAGAGTCGTTTAGCCGGAACAGCGGGATATAAATCATCTGCCCCAGGCCAAAGAGCCAAGGGACAACCAAGCCGTAGATTCCGACTCCCGCCTCGAGGATACCGTAAAGACGGAAATCGTTTTTGCCCCGGTCAGCAATGCGGCCGAAAAGGTAGCTCCCGAGCGCGAGCCCGGCCATGAAAGCGGAAAGGACCGTGGCGATAGCATAGGTGGTGTTGCCGAAGATCTGGGTGAGCATCCGCACCCAGACCACCTCATAAACCAAACCCGCCACGCCCGAAAAAAAGAAACAGAAAAGAGCGATGATAAGGAGGCTATTCTGCCGCAAACGATTAACTGCCATGCTTTTCGCCTAAAACCATGACCCTTACGGGTCCATGGAGTGATAGCAGGCAATCGGGACGGTGTAAAGAGAGCCAACCCACGTTGACTTTTGGCGGATCGTCAGATACGGTACGTTTCTGTCGCAACATGCCGAGGCAAGCGCGCCAGCGTTCCCTTTGGCGGCTAAAGAAATTTCTCACCGGAGGCCGAAAAAATGAGCAAGGCTGCAAAGCAAGCCCCAGGAGCGAGCCCAGAGCTCATCGCGGACTTGCGGGGAGCCCTCGAATGGCTTAAGTCCGAAGGCGACCTGCTCCAGACGGACAAGGAGGTCAATCCCGATCTCGAAATCACCGCGATTCAGAAACAACTGGACGGAGGGTGCCCGATTCTCTTCAACAACGTCAAAGGCAAGCCAAACCACCGGGTCGTCACGAATCTTTTCGGCGACATCAAGGTCATCAACAAGATGTTTGGCTGGAAGGACGACACCGAGCGCACCCGGCAGCTCGCTTATGCCCTCAGCCATCCAATGCCTCCTGTCATGGTGGACTCCAAAGATGCTCCTTGCCAGGAAATAGTGATCGAGACCCCCAAAGAGGTAAACGAGTACCTGGTGCCGATCCGGCACACCGATCTCGAGCCGGAACTGACCGTGGGCTCCGGGAACCGGTTGATTTCGGGCGAGTATTTCAACGGCGGCACCGACCTCGGCTACAACCGGATGAATTTTCGCTGGGGCAACGTGGGAACCTTTCAGATCTCGCCGGGCTCGCACATGTGGCAGGTGGTCACGAAGTACTACAAAGCCGACAAGCCTATACCGATCACCGTGTGCTTCGGCGTCCCGCCTGCCTGCACGCTGCTGGCTGGCGCGGGCTTCGATTACGTGATCCTGCCCGACGGCTGTGATGAGGTCGGCGTCGCTGGCGCGGTTCAGGGCTTCCCCGTCCGGCTGGTCAAGGCCCGCACCGTCGACGCTCTGGCGCTGGCCGATTGCGAGGTCGTCCTGGAAGGTTACATCAACCCGCGCGACCGGCGCTATGAAACCGCAGAGTCGGAAAAAGCCGGCGTGCAGGGCCGTTACCACTTCCACCCGGAGTGGGCCGGCTATATGGGCAAGGCCTACAAAGCGCCCACTTTCCATGTGACCGCGGTCACGATGCGAAAGCCGGAGTCCAAACCGATCATCTTCGCCCTCGGCGTTCACACCCTGGACGACCACAATATCGACACGACGGTACGTGAGGCGGCGATGTACGAGCTGTGCGAGCGCATCCAACCGGGCCTTATCGTCGACGTCAATATCCCCTACTGTATGACCGACTGGGGCGGCGCCATTATCCAGGTGACAAAGCGGAACCAGATCGACGAAGGGTGGCAGCGTAACTTCATGTCGGCCCTCATGTCGACTTCCCAGGGCATGCGCCTCTGTATCGCGGTCAGCGAGGACACCGACATCTACGACATGGACGACATCATGTGGTGCTTGACCACCCGGGTGAACCCCCGTGCCGACATCCTGAACCCGATCCCGGGCGGGAGAGGCCAGACCTTCATGCCGGCCGAGCGGATGACCGCCGGCGAGCGGGAGTGGACCGCCTCCAACACCCGCTTCGAGGGCGGCATGTGCATCGACGCAACCGTGCCGTTCGGGTACGAGAAGGACTTCATGCGACCGGTTTACGCGGTGGAGAAGGTGAATTTGAAGAATTTCTTCAGCGACAAGGACATCAACAACGCCAGGTCCCGCATGAGAGGCTGGGTGCAATCGCTGGCACGAACGGGACGGTGAGCGCAAACGACTGACGGTTCGAAATGACACGGAAGGGCAGGGGTGGCAGAACCCCCTGCCCTTTTTTTTAAATCGGGATGGAAAGCCAGGACCCGCTCCTCAAGCTCGCGCAATGGTTCACCGATCTCGGGGGCAAGCCTCTCCGGCCGCGGACCTCGTTGCCCGCGACCGAGGGGAGCGCGAGCGAGGCTGTGGACGTCCGATTACCAACGGTGCGACTCATGGCACGAACCCATCGGCCGCAGCCGAGAGCGCGCTCCCCGAGGGAGCTTAGTCCGTCGGCCGCGGCCTGATGGCTCGGCCCCCGAGGAGCTTTCGAGAGAACCGGATGGAAAGCCAGGAAAAGAGCGGGGCGCTCCTTGCTCCCTTTCGCGTCTTGGATCTGACCGACGAGCTGGGTTTTCTTTGCGGCAAGATCCTCGGCGACTTGGGAGCCGATGTCGTCAAAATCGAACGCCCCGGCGGCGACCCGGCCAGGATGATCGGCCCGTTCTACAAGGATCAGGTTCACCCGGAGAAAAGCCTCTATTGGCTCGGCTTCAACAGCAACAAGCGGGGCATCACGCTAAGCCTCGAATCTGAACGAGGGAAGGATCTCTTTACCCGGCTGGTAGCGAGAGCAGAATTCGTCGTCGAGTCTTTCACGCCGGGCCACCTGGAGCGCTTGGGCTTGGGCTACGACGCCTTAAGCCGGATCAACCCAGGCCTCGTCTTGACGTCCATCACGCCGTTCGGCCAGACGGGTCCCTACAGCCGCTACCGGGCCTCCGATATCGAGATCATGGCTATGAGCGGCTGCATGTCGCTAACGGGCGATCCGGATCGCCCGCCGCTGCGCATCTCCTTTCCCCAGTCTTACCAGTGGACCGCCTCCTACGCGACCGTCGGGACCCTTACCGCCCACCTTTATCGCCAGCGCACAGGAGTCGGCCAGCAGGTGGACGTCTCAGCGCAGGCGTGCCTTCTTTGGGCCTTCTCCCATGCCCACACTTTTTGGGACCTAAACCGCCAACTTGAGAAACGGGCGGGCTCCTTTATGACCGGCCGAAGCATCACGGGAGCGCAAATGCGGGTGTTCTGGCCCTGCAAAGACGGGTACCTGAACTTCATCATTTACGGCGGCGAGGCCGGCAGAAAGACGAACCAGGCGCTTGTAGAGTGGATGGATAGCCGCGGGATGGCGCCGGAGTTTCTAAAGCAAAAAGACTGGAAGTCCTTTAATATCGCGGAGGTGACCCAGGAAGAGATCGACGAGATGGAAGAGCCGATTGCGGGCTTCTTTCAGTGTGTCAGCAAAAGAGAGTTCTTCGAAGCGGTGACCCAACGGGAGATGTTAGGTTACCCGGTCGCCACTGTGGAGGAGATCTTCGCCGACCCGCAGCTTAAAGCGCGCGACTTCTGGCAGGAGATCGAGCACCCGGAATTAAAAACAAGGCTGACTTACCCGGGAGGCTTTGCCAAGTTTTCCCGGGCCCCGTGCAAAGTCTGGCGGCGTGCACCGCTGATCGGGGAACACAACGAGGAGGTCTACTGCGGGGAGCT
>JACPAM010000221.1 GCA_016180805.1 Deltaproteobacteria bacterium
GGTAAGCAGCAAGGCTCGTGCCAAGAGATTCTCATGCTTCCATAAAAAAACGGCTTAAATTTCTCAAGGTCGCGAACACAAACACGCAGCAATCGCAAAAATGCGAAGTGAGACAAAGGGGAACACGAACCTTTTTCCCTCTTTCATCAAGCCTTGCTTCAGGAAAACCTGTTGCCCCGCAAGGATATCTTCTTCTTCCATCATCAGTGCCTCTCGCCTTTTTGTAGCTTGTGGCGCAGGTAATTGCGTAGAGCGATAGCGCTATTGTGCTTCGTGTCCCGGGCGCTGTAGAGCAGGGTTACACGATCGCGGCGGACCATTGCCAGAACAAGTCTCCAGGCCTCAGGCTTGGTGTCGAGCTCGGCGGCATAGCGGCGCCTAAACTCGTCCCACTTCCCAGGATCGTGGCCGAACCAGCGGCGCAACGCGCCACTTGGCGCAATGTCCTTGAGCCACTCCTCCATTTGGAGAGCCTCTTTCTTTATGCCCCGTGGCCATAGCCGTTCGACGAGAAAGCGGTGCCCGTCGTCCGGGTCCGCCTCTTGATCAGGTATCCGCAGTTGCCTGGACACAACATCCGGGGAGACGCCGAGGTTCATCCTAACAATCTCCGACACCAGCTCCTTAACATAGACCTCGTAGGGCGTTGCTTCAGGCGATTCCCAGTATCGCTCGAAGTGATCTTGAAAAAGATTGGCCATGCCCTCCGAGGGGATTGCGTAACCTTGTCTGGTGGGCTCTCTCTCCCCGGATTTCTCCGGAAGGCCAATGACTACCAACCTGCAGTCCACCACCATGTACCTCAAATCGTTGACGATCAACCCAGGGTGATACCTGATTTTAGCCCCCGCCCTAGTGTAAAGGGATCCCATCTCAATCCTATCCGGCGACCTGGGGATCAGATACCCGACGTTAACTCCCTTCGAAGATTCGACCTTGATCTGGTCCAGGATGCGGTCCACCGTCGATTCGTGGTCAGCGCGCGGACTGCTCCCCGTAACGCAACCGAATACCTCTGTCTTCGCTTTTAACAAGGCCTCCATTACGGCAATGAAATACTCTTGACGCGAAAATACCCTGGCGGTCCTGTACATTTCGCTAATCAGGTTGCCCCTGGCCCTTTCTTCCCTCCTGCTCTGTACGACTTCGAAGGAAATCTGCACCGCTTGGAAACCTCCTGGTGTCTTTGGGCTTTCCTCATGCCGCCAGGAGTAATCCCACTCCCGAGCCCAGAGCGAAAATCACGAATGATAGCAACGCCATTACCTGAGCACGAATAACCCTGCGGGCAACTTCGCCATGTCGAATCAAAATCTGGCTGGCCATTGTCGCTGGGATTAAAAACAATCCACCCAGCCAGACCGCCAACGGCAATCCGAGCAATGGCAGCAGGAACAGACCCAGTGCGGCCATGGCTATAATGGCCACAAAAGCTTGCGCGGCCTTGCGACGCCCTAGCATCACCACCAGGTTGCGTCTGCCGGAGGCCTTGTCCGCCTGATAATCGGGAAACTCGTTGACCCACAAAAATGCCGCAATCAAAAGACCCAGCAACGTTGACAACAGGATGACCTCAAGGGTCACCTCCCCGCGCTGCACGAGATAGGTACCAGCGGTGATGAGCGGGCCGTAGCTCAGAGCTACAGCTATTTCGCCAAGCCCACGGTATGACAGCTTAAGAGGAGGCGCGTGGTAGAAAAAGGCAAAGCCCACGCCAGCCACACCGAGCCACAAGATCTGAGGCTCGCGGTACGCGGCTATGAACATTCCCATCGCGATGCCGAGCAGGTAACTCAAGGCGGAGATCAGAATGGTCTGCCGCCGCGTTAGAAGCTTGTCGATCAGCACCCGCTTCCCGCCGGAAAATGGGCTACGGTCCTCAGGAGCAACCAAACGGTCGGTTCCCGAATCGAAGTCGACAATCTCGCCCGATGCGTTCTTGGCCACTTCGATGAAAAAAATGCCCAGCACAGTGAGGGCCAACCATCCCCAGGAGAGTCCCCCGTCACGCGCTGCTACGCAGGCGCCAAGAAACATCCCAGCGAAAGATGCCAGTGATATCTTTGGATCCGAAAGTCTCCAGAGCCCTTGCCAAACACTTTGCCTGTGATTAACCACCGCCAGCTATCAGTCCTAAGTTTGTTGGCATCTGGTTGATGTGATGTTGCTCCAGGCGGCGAGGATAATCCGTTAGGACTTTGGCTCCCTCCGACCCGACAACAACCGTGTCCTCCACTCTAACTCCCCACGGACCGGTGTACAGGCCGCAATTGCCTACCGCGAGCACCACATTAGCTTGTAGAGGCGGCGGAGCTTTCTCTCCGTGAAAAAAGGCGTGGCCCGCCGGCAGGGGCGCTTCTTCAAACTCGATTCCCACGCCATGGATCGGCGGCCCAAAGATGTGATCGGAGTGCCCCGCGTCTCTGAGGATGCCGTGTAAGGTCTGCTCCAGCTCTGCCATTCCGACTCCGGCTTTAACTCTGGAGATCGTGGCCTGTTGAGCCTTCAGATACAGGTCAAAAGCCGCCTGCTGCTCAGGCGTCGGCTTCCCCACACAGACGGTGCGGCACATGTCGGCGCTGTAGCCGTCAACAACCGGATGAAGGTCGATCATGACCAAATCACCGGGTTGCAGTCGGCGCGTTGTGGGGAGCCCATGAGCAATATTGGTACGCGGTCCCGAGGACACGTAAGTGCGCCAGAAGCCTTCTGAGCCCGCCTGGCGCATCGCGTACTCCGCCTCAGCGGCAACCTGACTTTCTGTTATTCCTGGTCTTACGGCTTTGACCGCTGCGCTCATGCCAGCTTCGGCTACCTTGGCCGCGGCGCGAATGCGCTCGATCTCCTCAGCCTCTTTGACCATGCGCAGTTCGGACAAGATGTGCGTGCAATCTTTAACCGTCACACCTGCTGGCTTGGCATGAGGATGGGTAAGCATGGCCATCATGGATTGGGTGAGGAACGTGTATTCCAGCCCCACGTTGCCCTCACGAATACCAAAGTGCTCGAAGCTGTGGGCAATGGAGTGGATCATGCCGACTTCGTTTTCGAAGCCCGCGATGCGGTCGAAGTGGGCAAGGCGCGTCACGTCTGCCACATCGGTCTCAGGCACGCCCAATGCAACCTTCACTTCCCGGGTGATCATCGCATAGGCGCACAAACGGCCATCACCGGTGAGATAGAACATATTTGCCGGCTTGGTGAGGAGCAGAGCGTCAAGCCCTGCGGCTTTCATAAGGTCACTGCATCTCCGCAAACGTTGCTCATAACGATTTGTCATCGTTTCCGGCTCTCCTCTCGTTTGGCAGTGGGTGTGGAGAAGGCCTAGGCCTTTTTCGCTCCCGCCAGAGCCGGACGGAGAGTTAAAAGATCCACAACGGTTAGGATAACCCCGCCGAGCAGGCTCAGGCCCAGGACAACGAGAATCGCAAACCAGAAACGCATCTGAGCTTGAGCCGTCATGTAGCCGAGCCCCATCACTCGCTCGACGTAGGTCTGGAGCACTCCGGCCACGCTGAAAGCCAAAGTCATTAGCATCATTGTGATGCTCATCCACCAAAAGGCCAACGTTCCGCGTCGCTCATCGAACTCAGCCAACCCCTCGAGCCTCGGCATGGCATAGTAGAAGGACATGATGTTGAGAAGCACGTAGGCGCCGAAGAATGCAAGGTGGCCGTGAGCTACGGTCACCTGGCTTCCATGGGTGTAGTAGTTGATCTGCGGAAGAGTGTGGGCGAATCCCCAGAACCCTGCGCCCACGAAATGGAGAATGGACATGCCCACGGCAAGCGTGAAGATCAGCCGGCCGTTAAGCCCGGCCCGGCGGTTTCGAATGTAGTGCCAGGCGTCCAGTACCATGAGGAGAATCGGCAGTGGCTCCAAGGCGCTGAAGAACCCGCCTACCCATAACCAGTATTTCGGTGCGCCAAGCCAGTAGTAGTGATGTCCAGTGCCGGCAATGCCGGTGAAAAGAAAGAGCCCCAGCTCAACGTATAGCCATTTCTCGACCAGTTCTCGGGGAACATTGGTGATCTTGATGAGGATCCATGCGGTCAGAGCCGCGGCGACAAGCTCCCAGGCGCCCTCGACCCACAGGTGAATGACCCACCACCAGTAGTACCAGTCGATGCTGAGATTAGCGTAGAAAGGGAGATTGAATAGGTACATTACGGCTAGGAAGACCAGTCCCCCGAAAAGTGATCCTTGAATAAGGGTCCACTGTTTTGCCTGGATGACGGTCATTCCTACGTTGAAGAGAAAGATCAGCGCCCCCGCCACGACCAGGTAGTCTAAAGGAAAGGGGATTTCGAGGAGAGGTTTCCCCTTTGTCCAGCCGAGCAGGAAACCTACAATGGCGGTGACACCAGTCCCCACAAGTAAAGTGAGCTGGAGATAGGCGAGGAGCGGGCTGAAGATTTCCCTTTCAGTCTCCTCGGGGATCATAAAGTAAGTCGTGCCCATGAATCCCAGGAGAAGCCACAACACCAGCAGGTTCGTATGGATGGCGCGCGTCGTGCTGAAGGGGAGAATATCGACCAGCCACTGCGGCATCGTTACCGCGTAGCTCAGCGCGAGCCAAGTTCCCACCACCACCTGGAGAAGGAAAAGCAGGAGAGCAACCAAAAAATAGGGATACGCTACCCGTTGTGAGCTATAAGCTAAAAGCATGGACTCACCACCCCTTTCGAAGTCCGTTACTTCATCCCGGCGAGAAAGGCCGCGAGCCGGTCGCGTTCTTCATGCGAGACCATCGGTGGAGGCATGGTCGCCTGAGGATTGGTCGACCTGGGATCCGTGAGAACTTTCTCGATTGTTTCGTAGCTCAGGCGGGAGCCCACGTGGGTAAGCTCCGGTCCCTGTTGCCCGCCAGTCCCATAAAGCCGGTGGCAGGCAAAGCAGCCCTTCTCCTGGAACAGGACAGCGCCCGGACTTACGCCCAAAGTCACCGCTCGGCCAGGTGCGCCGCGGAGTTTCTGATCCTGAGGCGGCCAGCCCTGCGTGTCGATCTCGCTCGTCCATTGCAGGAAGGCCACGAGATCTTCGAGTTCCTTATCCGTTAGAGGGAGACGGGGCATCTTCCGCCAGGTGGTAAATTTTTCCGGGCTACGGATCACGGCCTTGATTCCTTCGCTCCCCCGGCGCCAGTAGACTTTGGTCATATCGGGTCCATAGTACGAGCCAAAGCCCAGGATCGTGTGGCAGTCGTTGCAGTTGTATTTGTGCCAGACTCGTTTGCCTGCGACGACCTGCTCGCTTAACTGATCCGCATGGGTCAGCGTCTGGATCTGCCGGTGCGTGTCGAAGGTCAGGGCGAGAAACAGAACCAGGGAGATCAAAGTCCCGAGATAAAAAATCAGTTTGGCTAATTTGTTTGTCATGTGGGAATCCCTCACTGCCGGTCGGGTTCTTCGTCGTGATTCTCTTCTTTTTGCCCGCCTCCTTGCCCGAACGAGGCGCCGAATCCACAGATCAAGCCCTGGCGCGTTTCCTATTCGGCATGATGGCCCGCGGGCTCAGCCTTGGTGGTTTCGTAGATCCGCTCGACGTGCTCCACGAATGCCGTGTAGGCCCGCACATATGCCCGCCCAGCCTCCAGGTCATCTTGCTTGAACTTCTTCCTACCGGAGACCTCCTTGAATCCTTCACGGACGCCGTCGTTCAGCGCATCCGTCAAGATCTTCAAGAGCGGCTTCACGGAACCGCTCTCTACGGCCTTATCCGCAGCCGGGATCGCTGGCCCGAGATCTCGCCCCGCAGGTTTCAAGCCTGTATAAGGAGCCCCTTCACTGGCCCGATGAAGGCGGACGAGGGACTCGAAGAAATACATGTCCGCGAGCTCCTTGGCCTGCGGGCTAAGTTTCCGCACAGCCAGGGTTTTCTGAAAGACGCTTTTGATTTCCCCTTCGTCCTGCTTTTGCACCCAAATAAGAACCAGGTTTACATTGCCCGTTGTGAGCGCTTGTTGCGCCGCTTTAACCACCGGACCATCCAAACCGTCGCAATGTGCGAATGCCGTGTCCGATCCCGAGAGCAAGGCCATGAGAAAAGTTAACAGGGCAATAAAAAATTTGCGCTTCATGGCAGAACCTCCTTTTTCTAGTGGGTCTTAAAGCATAAAGCATGCCACAGGGCGCAAAGTAAAAACGCTGTAAGTCTTTGAGTTCCTGAGGTTCTCTTGGCAGAGCTGCGAAACTTTCCCCCCTCACTTTCGCAGCGATGAGGAGGAGAGGCGATCGCTAAGGAGAGGGACTTTGCCGGTCTGGGAGACCGCTGTGCAACCAGCGCAAACCAGGCTAGCGTTGGAGCGTGGAGATGTATTCGGCGATGACCTTGACCTTCAGCAGGGAGGTAAGCGTCGGGTATTTCTTTCCTTCCACCTCTTTCTCGAAGACCTCGCCCCATACCGGCATCTTGGCATCTCCGTGACCACGGACATCATGGGTGCCATCGATGGAAGACATCACTTTGCCGAGCGGGTAGATCCCCCGATTTTCCTTTTTGAGCCGAGTCAGGTCGGTGGGCTTGACCTGGAGATATGGACTGACCGGCCCGTCGCTTCTGCCGTCCTTACCGTGGCAAGAGGCGCAGTATTTCAGATAAAGCTCGCGCCCCGGGTCGGGCTCCCCCGCGAGGACGGCAAGGGGAAAGGCGAGGAGCAGGATGCCCCACACGATTGCGCTGCTAAGGATACCGCGTTTCATGCTCTGTGCGTCGTGTTCCGCCATGCGACTCTTGCTTCAACAAACTAGGGCCAAAGGCTTGCGAGCTCCTTGGGCAAAACGTGCTTGATGTCGTTGATCTCCCCTTTGGCGATGCGTTGGGAGAGGATCTTGAACACGGCGCGGACCACCCTTTCCGGGTTCACCCGCTCGTCGCCTTTGAAAGCGTCCTTGACGTGAGCGAGAAAGGCCTCCTGGTGCCGTTCCTTGACGGGCGTCCCTGCGGGATGCCAGCCTTCATAGTAAAACCCGCGCACCAGCATAGGCAGTTGAGCGCCGAGCTGGGCGGCCTCTTCCACTGTGAGCCGGTCCCGGAGCGCCTGAAGCACGGCGCGAAGGGCCACGTAGGCCTTGTGTTCGTCCTCCCAGTCAAGCTCCTCCAGCAAATCCTTAAGCCATGTGTGGGTCTTTTGCAAGGTTTGGCTAAAGATCTCGGCATAAGGCGGATTCACGGGCCTGCCCCCTTTCCGTCATCGCGCGTCTCCGAAGTCCGTTCGGTCCGGTCGGACACGGAAAATGCTTTGAGTCCCAGCGCCAGCTCGCGCAGCCTGGAGCTTACCGCTTCGTTCACCGTGCCCGCTTCCCCAACCTCACCGGCGCGGTTTCCCGTTAGGATCTCCAGGCCTTCGTCGATTGAGCGGACAGGGTAGATGTGGAACTTTCCCTGGGCGACGGCCTCGATGACATCCGCGCGCAGGATCAAATTGCGCACGTTTGCCGCCGGGATCATGACCCCTTGGCGCCCGGTCAGGCCGACCACCCGGCACACGTCGTAAAAGCCCTCGATCTTTTCGTTGATGCCACCGATGGCCTGGACCTCGCCCCACTGGTTGACCGATCCCGTGACCGCGATGTCCTGGCTGAGCGGGACATTCGCGATGCGGGAGAGCAGGGCGTAAAGCTCCGCGGATGAAGCGCTGTCGCCCTCCACGCCGGAATACGACTGCTCGAAGCACAGGCTCGCGGAGATGGCCAGCGGCTTGTCCTGGCCGTAGCGGTTGCGCAGGTAGCCGGAAAGGATGAGAACGCCTTTGTCGTGGATGCTCCCGCTCAGACGCGACTCGCGCTCGATGTTGATGATGCCTGCCTGCCCCATGGCGACGCCGGCCGTGACCCGAGAGGGCCGGCCGAAGGCGTAACCGCCGATATCGATGACCGAGAGGCCGTTTACCTGGCCGACCTTTTTGCCTTCGATGTCGATGAGAATGGTACCGTTCGCGATGAGTTCCCGGATCTCTCCCTCGATGCGGTTCGCGCGAAAGACGCGGTTCTCCCGAGCCTTCTCGACGTGCCGGCCCGAGACGATCTGGGCGTCCTCTTTGCGCGCCCAGTACGCCGCTTCGCGCGCGAGATCAGCGACCTCGGCGTAAGAGGCCGATATTTTCTCCCGGTCCCCGGCCTGCCTGGCGCCGAATTCGAGCAGGCGCTCCACCGCTTCGCGGTCGAAGTGCGGCAGCCCTTCCTCCTGGCAGAGCTTGGCCACCCAGTGGGCATAGGCCAGCCGGTGATCTTCCTCGAGCTCCATGACCTCGCGGAAATCGGCGCGCACTTTGAAGATCTCGCGAAACGCCTCATCCCAGGTATAGAGGAGGTGATAAAGGAACGCGCTGCCGACCACGATCACCTTGGTGTTGATGTCCACCGGTTCCGGCTTGAGGCCTGAAGCGGAGAACAGGGCAAAGGGCTCGTAGGTCTCCATCTCGATCCGCCCGCTCCTCAGCGTTCGCCGGAGCACTTTCCAGACCGCCGGCTCGGTGAGCGCGTCCTCGAGGCTGAAGATCAGATAGCCTCCGTGGGCGCGAAGGAGGGAGCCCGATTTGATCCGGGTAAAGTTGGTCACGACCCGCCCGAAGCGGTCGACCACGCGCTCGATCGTGCCGAAAAGGTTGAGATAGGTCGGTGAGCCTTCGATGGTGACCGGCGCGCCCTCAGTTGCGGAGTTGTCCACGACCACGTTCACGTCGTATTCCAAAAACACGTCGCGATGCTCTCGGCCGTGGAGCAGGAAGGGGAAGGCCGCAACCGCCCCCGCCGTTTCCTTGAAGTTGTCCAGGTTGTCGAGGATGTGCTCGCGTACCTCTGCGAGATAGGAGATGACCTTCTCGTTTTCCATTTCCCGCTCGATAGCGCTCACGAGCGGCGCGAGCAGTTGCTCGCAGAAGCGACGCTCGATCAGGCGGATATCGCCCTCGAGCTCCCGCATGACCTCCCGCTGTTTGGCCGCTACCTCCTCCATCTCCTCCACCAGCTCTTCTTGCCGCTTTTCGATCTCGCGCTGCTCGCCCTCCTGTAAGCGGGAGAACTCTTCCGGGCTCTGGAGCGGCCGGCCCTGGACCAAAGGGACGAAAACGACATTGCCTCTGGGGCCGATCTGCAGGAGAAAGCCTTTTCCCCGAGCCGCCTCCTCGAACCGCGCGTTCAGCTCCTGCGCCCGGCGATTGTATTTCTCTCTGAGCAGCGCCTTTTCCTTGTCGAAGGCCTCCTGGCGAAACGCCTTGGGAAGCTCTTCCCTGAGGACCTTCACCAGGTTGCTCATCTGCTCGCGCAGACGCACGCCCTGCCCCGGCTTGAGATAGATTGCATGGGGGGCATCCGAGTGCTTGAAGTTATGCACATAGACCCAATCTCCCGGCGTCGGCGCCGCCGAGGCCTGCGCCACGATCCAACGACGGAGAAAATCGAGTTTTTCCGCCCCCGTGAGACCGGAGACGAAGACATTGAATCCGCCGCCGGCAACGCCAAGCCCAAGCTCCAGAGCCGCGATAGCGCGCTCCTGGCCGACGAATTCGCGCGGCTGGGCCAGCTCGGCGGTGCTCGTAAAATCGCCGTCGAGGGAAACAGAAAAACGCAGTTCCGTGGCGTCAAGCTCCTTGGGCACAAGGGCTTCCTTCAGCTCTTTCCGCATCGGCTTTTGCGTCTTCGGTGCCGCAACCGGGCTCATGGCTTCTTCCCTTTTTCCTTGACTTTTGGCAGCGTGACCCGCAGGACGCCGTCGCGAAACTCGGCGCTGATGGTGTCTTTGTCAACGAATTCGGGAAGCGTCATGCGCCGGGCGAAGTCGCCGAAGCTTCGCTCCTGAAAAAAAAATTTCCCGTCGCTTCGAGTGTGCTCAAGCCGCCGCCGGCCCTGCAAAATGAGATCGTTCCCTTCCACCTCGACTTTCACGTCTTCGCCCTTCACTCCCGGGAGGTCGGCTTCGAGAATGAAGGCATCCGCGGTCTCGTATAGGTCCACGGAGGGGTTCCAGCCTTCCAGCTCCCGGGTAAAGCCCCACGGCCGGTGGATGATCTCATCGAAGAGCCGCTCGACTTCCTGGGAGATTCGAAGCGGGAAAGAAACGGTCTTGTCCTGCTTCGGCATGGTCGCCTGCCTCAGCGCGCTTGGGCTCGATCCCGCCGCTTTCGTCCCCGCGACCCTTTCGGACCGTTTTCGGCGTGAGCTTCGGCGCGCACCATCTGTTCCGCCTCAAGCCAGTCATCCACGTCGTGCCCCGGAAACTGGCCGCGTTGCTCGTAAAGCTCGTAGGCCTTTCGGGCGATTCGTTCATGGAGCGACGGACCCGTTTCGGACGGCGCGGCCGCGCGCGCTCGCTTGGCGGCCGAGAGAGCGCGGCTTTTGCGGGCGCTTTGGTTGCCGATCGTCGATTCACTCGGATAATTCTCGGCAGTTTCGTTGCGCGCGATCCTGAACATGCGGTTTTTATTCATGCAACACTCCTCTTAGGGAGATAGTGCGCAAACTGCCGCAGGCGCGCCTCCCGGCTCGCGGCCGCCTGTTCCAGCCTCCCCAGGTAGCCGAGCTTTCTCAGCACGGTAAGCACGCGCTGCTCAGAGCCCCAGTCGCTCCAGAGCACTCCTCGGACCGGCAGGACCAACAAGCGTATCCCCGGGTTCTGCGGTTGAGCTTGGAGCAGTTCGCGGGAAAAGTTTACGGTTTCGAGCCGCCGATAGACGGCCTTGACGATGTCGCGCTCAGATCGGGTGCCGATGGCCTCGGCGATTCGCGCGAAGGCGGCGTAAAGCGAAGGGATCGTCTTTTGAACCAGGCGGAAGAGGGTTTTGACCTTGAAGGCCATCACCATCGTATTCCACAATGCCCCGCCGGTGAGCAGTTCCTGGACCACGCTCGGGTCCGGTTTTTCAACGAAGCGCAGCACATTTCGGACACGCAGGGGGGCCAGAGGATGCTCCTCTTTGTCCGGCAGGATGTAGCCGTATTCCGGTTCCGGGTCGTCGGGCTCGACGCCAAGGAGAACGATAAAGGAAGGATATCGCTCGGCAATGCGCAGCGCGAGATCGACGTAGCTCATAAACAGAGCTTCCTCGACGATGAAGTGATCCGACGGCAAGACCGCCACGACCGCTTCGGGATAGCGCCGAAAGACATGCATGAGCGGCAGAAGGAGACCGGGGGCAGTCTCTTTGTTCTCCGGCTGTTCGATCACGGTTGCGGCGGGCCGCCCGGCGAGCTGCTTTTCCACGTCGGGATAGTCAAGGTGATTTTGGCTCACCACGGTAAAGAGGCGCTCGCGCGGTATCAGCATCTCATCAACCCAACCTCAGTAAAAAAACTAAGCAATGCCTGTGCCAAGGAATTTTTTCCTGTGTCTTGCGTCGAGGTTGGCGCTCCTTAGGCGTAAACTTTTGCACTGCTGGGAAACGGGCCGCGCGGAAAATTGCAGGCGTGCGAAGCGCGCGCTCTTACCTTGTGGATTCCCTCGAAAGCTCCTCGGGGGCCGAGGCATCAGGCCGCGGCCGATGGACTGAGCTCCCTCGGGAAGCGCGCTCTCGGCTGCGGCCGATGGGTTCGTGCCATGAGTCGTGCTGTTTGTAATCGGACGTCCGCGGCCTTCCTCCTCGGCCCCATCGGGCTCAAGGAGCGGGCCCCGGCTTTCATCGGCGCGGGTGGAGTTAAACTTCATGAACCTTGGCACGCTTTGTGCGACTTCGAAATTTATGGTCGAGCCGATGGATGGTCGGCAAAGGAGGTCACATGGAAAAGGTAAAAAAAATTCTCGCTCCAACGGACTTATCGGAGCTTTCCAAGGCAGGCGTTCGCTATGCTCTCAGCCTGGCAAAAGAGTTAGGGGCTGAGGTTACGGCCTATCATGTTGTGGACTTTTCCGAGATCCAACAGTACGGGAGAGAATTGCAACGTGAAGGCAGGGCCACAGCAACGTTTCCTCTCCCCGCTGCACTGGTGGAGAGATACCAAATCGCCCTGGCGCAATTTGTCGCCGACAATTTCGCCGATCTTCTTCCGTCGGTAACCATCCGTGAGAAGGTGGAGGTGGGCAGGCCGGATGAGAGGATCGTACAACAAGCCATGAAGGACGGGTCGGACTTGATCGTCATCTCCACTCACGGCAGAACGGGGTTATCTCACGCTCTTGTGGGAAGCGTTACGGAAAAGGTTGTCCGTGCAGCTCCCTGCCCGGTCTTATCCATTCGTCCTTCTGGCCACGAGAAAGTCGCGCAAGAAGCCGCCGGACCCACGAGAAAGTCGCGCAAGAAGCCGCCGGACCTACTTGAACCCTCTCCGCTTTAGATTTCCTTAAAGAAGTAAGGTTTGAGCGGCTCTAAGCGCTCCTCGTAGGAATCCGAATCGAGAAACCACAGCGTGGCGGCGATGCTGGAGAGCAGCGAGTTTCCATCCTGGGGGGTAAAGCACATCCCGACCACCTCGCGATCTCCCTTGAGCGCCAGGCTCTGGGTAACGATGACGGTCTGGTTCAGAATTCGCCCGAATATTCCGTGATCGCGGCCGAAGGAGAACACCGAAGCGGAGGATTTCTTATTGGTCAGAGCCACCCTCCCGTTGGTTTTCAGCCGGCGCACGATCTCCTCCATCGTGATGGAGCGCTTCAGGCTCAAGTCGAAGTGGATGGCGTGCATGTATTGGGTGTTGAGCTTGAGGGCGGAGGAGTAG
>JACPAM010000222.1 GCA_016180805.1 Deltaproteobacteria bacterium
CCGAGAGGGGGCCGCGCACCTCGCTCCGGCTAGCGGCGCCTGCCTCGGGCAGGCGTCCGATTTTACCGTGTCCTTCCGGCGCAATTAGCCTTTGCTCAATAGGTGCAGGTAGATCCCTAAAAGAAGGGAGCTGTTGGCAACGAGCACTAGGCCCTGTCCGCTGAACGGGAGACCGGCCAAAGTCAGTATTGGGATACCAGCCACTTTTCCGTAAACAGCCACCAAAAAAACAAGTGCGGCAAGCACGGCCGCACCTAAGGATAAATACTTCATCGTTTTACCCTCCATCTGGCCGCTTTCTTTCGTGAAGCTGTCCGCGTATCTTCCTTCTTCTAAGTCAAAGACGCAAAATCGCCTGCCAAGCAGGCCCCATTCTCCCACCAATGAATTTGAGCTGTCAATGCAAAAATTTTCTCAAATCAGGAGTTGTGGAGCCCCACGGGCAGAGCCCGTGGCACCTCCAAGCTTTCGGCGTCGCACAAGGCTTCGGAGGGTTGCCCGATTCGCATTCATCCACGGGTAAAACCCGTGGCTTTCTGCGAAGGCGGGTAAAGCTCAGGCCGACAGAATATCTTTAGCGCCTCCGGCGGCTCGTCCTCTGGGTTATCAATGAGTGTCTAAAATTCGCCGCCAATACGGTAGGTATACACTAGGGAAGATAGGCTCAGAACTTTAGCGTATACTTCTGCACCACCGCAGCGAACCTCTCCCGGCCAGGAGGTCGAGGAACAGTTGTCTACCCGTGTCGTCGAGGCGAAGATGGGCGCCTGGGGATCACCGCTCTGACCTTCACCTTTTCCGTCCTATACCAGTTGTCAATCGAAAGTCGTTATTCGCGACGGCCCGTGGAAGGCACGGCCGTAATGCGCGGAATAGGGGTTGGAGAATAGGCACCGTCGTAAGGAAACGAGACCCGCCGCTGCCGGATGACGATCTTATCCTCTTCGCCCACTTTATTAGTGTAGGCGTACCCGTCTTCAGCTAGTGCTTGCTCCATAATGGACAATAGATCATCACCCGCCCCTACCACACGCCCCTTATGCACAGCGACCCATTTACCCCGATACTTCGCAAGCAAGTCATCCCGCATCGCCCAGTAGTCTTGGCGGTCATGCTCAAAACCCTGCTCAACGACTTCCCTTGGATAACTCTTCATGCAGTTTAGAGTACACCAGAAGCCGAAAATAGTAAAAAGGGAGCCTAGCACCCCTGAGGCCGAACCTCAGGCTTCGACCGTGAGCTGAGCCGAACGGCTCAGACCCGAAGGGAGCGAGCGGCAAAATGCCGCCAGTCGAAATCTAAAAACAGTAAGCTGCCCCTCGACTCGCTCCTTCGTCGCTTGCTCGGGACACCATTCGACTCGCGAAGTCATCTGGTCCGGGAACGGCTGTGGCTTGCCATGAGCGAGCGGCAGAATGCCGCGAGTCGAATGGTGGAGCCGAGGGGAGTCGAACCCCCGACCTCTTGAATGCCATTCATATCCAGGCCGTTACTATAAGCCTCTGCTTGTTCTAACCGCAAAGCATTTCAACCACTTCCTCGTAGGATCGACAGCGCATCTCACAAGCCGTTTACACCAGGACACGGACAAAAGGCGGACAATTTCAGATGTAAAATTGTCCTGGAAGTTGCCCGACCCTTCGACTGAGAATCAAGAGGTCCGCTCGAAGCCCATGAATCCACAAGCCTTTTTCTCTCCTGTCCGTGAATTGTCCGTGTCTTTTGGAGGGATACGGACATGGTAGATCCCCTAAGCCTACTAGGTGGGATGGAGATCATGCCCTCCATGCTAAACCCAGGCCGCAAGGGGGGCGTTCCCCAAAGTGTCCGAACCTTGCCACATTGCGCGGCGGACTCAAACTTTCTTTGTAATCTGGATGGAGCCAAAACAGCCAGACAACCCAGAAGAATGTCGGGAAGTGATTGAGAAAGTCTGGCTAGCAACCGAGAAAGTAAAGGAAGCCATCCCGTGGTGTCTGCTTAGGTCTGCCCCAAGTTTGACAATCTGCTATATTTTATATAATTGCTATACAAGGAGTTGGCATTTGCTAGGCGGCTGAAATTTAGCCTCATGTCCATGAAAACCGAAAAACAAGAAATCTCGGAAACCCTTCTCTTGCTCAGAATTCTACAGAAGGACGACAACATCGACGGGAACTTGAAATTGCAGAAAGAGGTGTTTCTGACCGAGCAGAACCTTCTAAGGTCTCAGTTGGGTGTGCTCTGCTACAAGTATTTCCGGTACACTTGGGGGCCGTACAGCAAGGAGCTGGCCGAGAAGTTTAAGTCGCTCGCCGAGCGCGGGTTCGTCCACAAGACGACCTACACGCTGACGGAAAGAGGAATCTACCTGCTTGAGTTTGTGGACGGGATTCTCCGGGACTATAGGCACAACTCAAAAATATTTGAGATAGTCGACTCCACCGTCGCCAAGTATAAACGCTACAGCGGCCCTCAGCTGACAAACATCGTCTACAATACAGAAGTAGAAGCTCATGACTCGCCAGGCAAGGAATTAAAGGTAAAAGATATTCCGGTTTTCACCGACATTTTCGTCCCTGAAGATTTCGAACACATGGCGGGCTTGGAATTCCCGCCTGCTCTCTTAGATGCGCTAAAAGCCGAGCTTTCGATGGACAAGGAAACTTGGGAGTCGCTTCCTGAGAAGAAGCAAAACGCTCTCCGCAGGGCCAAGAAACAGCTCCTAGCCGCGATTGCGAACTAGCGCCTTCTGCGGTGGGCGATGACCATAAATTCTGAGACCTTGATCCCCAATATAGGCGCATATCTTCTTGCGATTGCTAGGCATTCCTGATAATCGCTTCCCCGCGTAAGCTCAAGGACTATTTGCTCGTCGCTAAATCCTTTTTCCCGCGCCAGCTTAACGACGCTAGCCTCGTCAGTGTAGACCAAACGCTTATCCGAGGGCTTTTTCGGGTTTTCTTCCATGGGGTTTTCTTTGCTCGGTTGCTTACCGACACGTTTACCTCAATTTTTGTTTTGAGGGAACCGCGCGGAATTCCGGCCCGGAAGTCAGGGCGGCCCTGTAGCCTTAAGGTCCGATCGTGGTAGGGGCAGGTCGCCGCCAGGATCGGGGGTCCCAGACACCCATCATGGCATCTTGGGATGGTCTGTCTGTGAGAAGTGCCTGGATTGTCGGCAAAATGCTGAAGGAGGGCATGGACGTCTACGTTCTGCTGGTGGACGACCACGCGATGTTCCGCGCGGGGATCAAGGCGTTGCTCGAGCAGGAAGGGCGCGTGAACGTGGTCGGCGAGGCGTCGACGACTCTTCCCCGATACGGTTGATCTCGTCTATCCGTCTCTGGTGCTGTTGGTCCTCAAACTGTCTTTGCTGCTGCTCAAGCACCTGCCTGTGTTGCCGCTGTAGCTCCTCAATAATCAAGCGTTGCTTTTCACTAGCAGCCGGGAGTTCAGAGAACATTAACCCGACTACTATCAACACAGCCAATCCCCGCAAACCCCAAAAAGTGCCTCTCATTGTATTATCCTCCTTTTTCACCAAAAATTTTGCTCACAGGAGGCACTAACGTCTATCCCCCCTTTTTCCGCTTCTGGTATCTCTCCCGACGCTTGCGGTTGAACTCGTCCCGGTGCCTTGCCCTTCACCTTAACTGCTCTGCTACATTAGTGTTAACGATCTCAGTGGGCTCCGTTAAGGCGAATACTTCCAAAGCCCCTTCTGGTGTGGTGGTTTTGACGGGGATATGACAGGGAGACTTAACATCATGGTCAATACCGAAACGGTGCGGCTCGGTGGTATAGTGCTTATAGCCACAAAATCGGCAGAGGGGCTTCTCCACATCAGTCCTTGTCGGGATCCACTGTTTCGATCACAACTTTCGAGGCGATACTACCTTGGTGAGTGATCTCCTGACGCTCGCGGTACTTCTCTCGCCTGGCACCTTTGAGAAGAAAAATCAAAAGGGTATCAGAGTATCGGTGCACGTACTCCGACGCCTTACCCTTCCAGAACCCCACCGGCTCTTTCACTCCGTCCGGCCTTTGATCTTGGCGGTATAAAGACAAAAGAAAACCAGGCCGGGAGGATGTTGTAGCGGGGCATTCTACACAGATTGAAGAATCGGTCAGCCAAGAATCTGCATGAGGTGAAGAAGGGGGATTATGGTGACGGGTTCGGGTTACAAGGAATCGTCGGCTTTGTTTGTATGCAGGCCGCCTGTTGGGAGATCATTACCATTGCCTTTATCAACGGGATGGCGCGATTTGAGCGCTTTTCACAAAGCATGTTCAAAGCTACCATTATTGATTTCATAGAGTAGCCCTGCCGCCATACTCCAGCCGCGCTTGCAAAGGCCTCAGGATGATCCCACTGGCCAGATTTGATGATCATCGCGGCGACACCCATAAAATGCCCAGTGACAAAGATAGTGCGAGCATCGCCCGGCCAACCTTTCCACATCTCGCAATCTATGGCCGCGAACGCTTCCCTTAGTTCTGTTTCCTGATCCTGGGCAAATCCTTGCGGTGGTGCGGATGCGACCAAAATAAGGGCGATTAGAATCATTGCCCAAATGCCTCCCGCTGAGTTTTTCATTGTCCCTCCTTCGGTTCTATCAGCACGACTCGGCGCTTGAACTCTATCTCCTTCAAGGCTTTCGTCACCAGATCTCTGAAGAACCTGACATTTTTTAGTACACCGCCTGCCAAGTGGCACCATTTCCACCATAGCGGCCAGCCCGTCAACCGCGAAATTTCCTTGCCTTTGTCCGGGGAAGGCTTAAAATTAGTCACAATTGGGGTCTAGGGAAACCGGACCCGAAAAGTGGCTGCCCCCCTCGCCACCTGGCCCCTTTCTCTCAAGCAGGAGAGACCCGACAGGAGGCGGAAATGTCCTTCAGGAAGAGGTTAAGCAAATTAGGAGTATGTGTTCTGACCAAAAGTAAGCTTGGCAAGAAAAGATACCGGAGACCTCTATCTTTGGAATCTTCAATAGCGTCGGAATTATCTGATAAAGACTACCTTCGCGAGTGTCTCTACAGAAACCCTGATTTCATTGAGGCAAAACGAGCTTTTCAGAAACGTTGGCCAAACGAGAAGGATCTGTTTCCTGATAAGAACATTCGAGTCTCGGAATTCAATGCGCAACAAACGGCTTATTTCCATGATTGGGTCAATTTTTGGTGGGACTGGCCTGGGTCTATTCTCCTTGGTGAAAATGACCAGGCCCAGCCAACCACCCAACCGAAGGTAAGCCTTGCCCAGGATATCCCTAGCTCATGGCCCCGCGATGGGTCTATCGTGCTACGAGTGCACCCTACAGCAACCGGGGATGAGGTCAAGCGAGCATGGCAAAGAATTAAAAAGGTCCTGCCTACCCGACGATTGGGCGAGAAGGCCTTGAAACTCAGGGTCTATGGTCTTCGCATCCGGGACGGCAAGACGTTCCGGCAGATAGCAAGAGAAACCGAGAAATCCGTCTCTGCGGTCTTTGAACTCCTGGTCTCAGGATGCAGGGGCATTGGTCACGTCAGAGACCCAAAGCAGAAGCTGATGGACCCGGGATTTGACCTTAAGGAGCATTATTCTGGGTGTCCCCAGTGCAAGACCGGCCGCCTCTGCCGCCTTGCAGAAGAAAAAGCCGGTGTGAAGATGCCTTCGTCCCGAGATCTCCCAATAGCTGATCTCACCTACTCCGCCGAGGACTCGGAAGACAACTAGAGCTGTTCGACTTAAGCGGCCCCCTTAACCCGAAAAATTCTAAGGGTAGGAGGGCTGAGCATGAATCTCAAAGTCCAGCAGATCTTCGAGCGGGTGTGCGGACCACTTCGCAAAGTGTCCAAACGTCTCGCCGTAGCCCGGTGCCCGAGTTGCAACACCCAAGATTCGCTCTTCATTGGGAATGCCGGGGACAGTACACAGCATTGAGAAGCGAGTCGTATATGCCGGGTTAAAGACGGCTCGGGCGTGCCAGGATTTCACCGAGACAATTCGCTAGCGCAGTCAGTGGCCAATATCCGACAGCATATCGATACAAGCTGGAGGGCAGAATGATTACCGATTCTTTTTCAGGGGAGCGGTGAGGATAGTGGGGTTTTACTTTTCTGGACCACCTTGGGTTTTCTTGTTGGCTTTGATTTCTTTAGCCGTTCTTCTTTTAGGCTTGTTCTCGATTTCGGGGTTGGCCACCGCCTTGCGCAGTCTGGCATCCGGACCCTAGCGGGACTTTCTTAGATCATCCCAAAGGGCCTTGAAGGGATTGTAGGTTCCCTTGTGGTAGGCGTAACCGACGAGAAGAATAATGAGGGCAACCAGAAATATCCAACCGACAGCGTCCATATCACCGCTCTCCTTCCAAGAGATAGGCCATGAGAAAAGCAAGGCTGCCGACCAACACACCGATTATCACAGCAATGAGCCTCGGGCCACCTTCTTTGAGAAAACCGTAAAGAACAAGTCCAGTATAGGACAATTTGGAGACATCGTAAAGGTACTTGGCGACGCTTTCTCTCTGCTTCTGCGTCATGGTAGTTACATACCACAACCAAAGGCCTGGGTGTTAAAAAAATGGGAAGGATGTCTTTTACAGTGCGGCTTTCTCAAAGCACCTACAAGAAGGTCAAAGAGTTTTCCGATGAGCGGGGGTTAAAGATCGGGGCCTTTGTGGAGAGGACTCTTAGAAAGACTATAGAGCGCGAGGGGTTTGTTTTCATTCGGATTTGACTTTTTCGGGTCGGTTCAGGATATTAGACGAGGTCACGGGCTGAGTCGTTATTCGCCCGTCAGCGGGCTTGGGTGGTCGGTTTCCAGGCTAGGTGGGGCCGTAGCTCAGTTGGGAGAGCGCTTGAATGGCATTCAAGAGGTCGGGGGTTCGACTCCCCTCGGCTCCACCAAATTTTTGTGCGGCCGGTTTCAGTCTCCGCTCCGCTTCACCATCTCTTCGGCGTGGCGTTTGGCTTTTTCTGTGACTTTGACTCCAGCCAGCATACGGGCCACTTCATCGACCCGTTCAGCGTCGCTGAGCTTTTTTACCTCAGTAAAGGTCCGGCCCTTCACGACCTCTTTCCGGACCGCATAGTGGAGATCGGCCAGCGCGGCGATCTGCGGCAGGTGGGTCACGCAAATGACCTGCTGCGAGGAAGCGACTTTTTTTAATCTTTTTCCGACGATCTCCGCCACGGCCCCACCGATGCCGGCAAGCATGAGCCGGGAAAGCTCCCCTCCGGAAGCAATCTTGGCGAGCGGTTTTACGGCTTCGCCCGGGTTCGGCGAGACGAAGAACTCGATTTGATCGATCCCGTTCTCGGTCATCCTTCTTCCGCCCACGAGAAACGGGAAATCGTCCCGCCTCCCCTCCTCCTCCAGAAAACGCACGTCAAAGATAGTGCGCGGCATCCCCAGGCCCGCCACTTCCTTCTCCATCTCGCGCTTAAATGTCCTGGCTATGCGCTTTCGCTCATTGGAGAGGGTCTCGGCCATCTGCCAGGCCGAGTCGCGCGTCGACTCGAAGGCCTTCTCCAGCAGCGGAAGCTCTTCCTCCTGGTGATCCAGAGACTTAAGCTCCTCCTCCGTCTTCTCTTTGAGCTTTAAGATCTCCTCGATGGAGGCGTTGTATTTGCGCTTTAGCCGGTGGATCTCCGCAAGCCTGTCCTCGAGCTGTTCCAACGCCCCGGGATCGAACTGGACCCGACCTGTATAGTGCCGGAGGGACGCGTTGGCCTCTTCGAGCTGCGCGAGCGCCGACTCCAGAAGCTCCACCGCGCCGCTAAGGCTCCCGTCGATATTGGCCAATTCCCGAAGCCTGAGCACATACCGCCCCAGACGCCCCGCAAGCGCGTTCTCGCCCTCGTAAAGAAGCTCCTCGCCTTCCTGGCAGCCCCGATAGAGCTTTTCCGCGTGGAGGAGAATGTTCTTTCTGTCTCTCAGCTCCTCGTCTTCTCCGACGCGCAATTTCGCCTGCGCGACTTCATCGGCTTGGGCCTTCAGGAGTTCTTCCTCCTGCTTACTTCTTAGGAGCTTTTCCCTGGCCGCGCTCAACCGCTCCCAGGCGTGCCCGAGGGCCTCGCGCCTCTGTTTCATCTCTTCGACCTTCTCCCCAAACCCTCCGAAGCTATCGAGAAAAGACAAATGGGCCTCGGGCTTGAGTAGCGCGTGGTGCTCATGCTGCCCGTAGATGTGGATGAGATGAGCCCCGATCTCGGAGAGTAAAGTGGCTGGGCAAAGGCTGCCGTTCAGATAGGCGCGGTTTTTCCCTGTCCGGCTGAATATTCTTCGGACCACCAGCTCCTCCTCATCATCGTATCCGGCCTCCCTGATCTTTTCCCGAAGCGCCCCCGACAGAGGCGAAAAAAGCGCCTCGACGCTGGCCTCGTCCTCCCCGTGACGAATGATGTCGGAGGAAACCCGGCCACCGGAAAGAAGTCCGAGGGCGTTCAGGATGATGCTCTTTCCAGCCCCGGTTTCTCCGGTCAGGACATTCAGCCCCGCGCTGAGATCCAGCGCGAGCTGGTCGATGACGGCGAAATTCTTAATCCGAAGCTCGCGCAGCATCCTCGACCCGCTTACCTCTCTCCCCATTTGAGTTTGCTCCGAAGAACCTCGAAATAGCTCCGCGAAGGAGCCTTCACCAGCGATACCGGCACACCATAATCGCGGGCCTCGACGATGTCGCCGTTGTTCAAAAGGACGCCTTCCTGCCCGTCGGGGCTCAAGACCACGGTATCCCCCGCGGAGCGAAGGGTCACTCGGATCGTGGCTTTGCTCGAAACCACGATGGGCCGGTTGGTCAGCGTGTGCGGACAGATCGGGCACAAGACGATAGCCCCGAGCGAAGGAAAAAGGATCGGGCCGCCGGCAGCCAAGGAATAGGCGGTCGAGCCCGTCGGCGTGGAGATGATCAGGCCGTCGGCGCGGTAGGTGCACAGATACTCTTTCCCCACGTAGGTTTCCAGGCTGATGATCTTGGAGCGCGCGCCTTTGGTAATCACGCCGTCGTTCAAGACCCGAAATTTTTTGGGGCGCCCCTTTTTACCGAAAACCCCGAGCTCGAGCGTCATCCTTTTTTCGACTGAGTAGTCCCCCACGAGCACCCGCGCCAGAACCGATTCCAACTCATCGACCGCCACCTCGGTGATAAAGCCCAGGCCTCCCATGTTCACGCCGAGAATCGGGACCTCGGGCCGCTCCACAAGCCTGGCCACGCTGAGAAGCGTGCCATCCCCTCCCAGCACGATGATCAGGTCCGCTTTTCGCGCCATCTCCTTCTTGCTACAGGACCGGCCACCCAACCGCCCCACGCCCGCCTCTACCAGAACCTCCTTCGTTTTCTCCCTCAGCCAGGGGACGAGCCAACTTGCGATCTCCGTCGCCTTGGGCTCTTCGTATTTCACCACCAAACCGACCGTGCGTATCATCACCTACCCCAATCCAGAGCGCGAGATTACCACAACGGTAAAAAAAATGTCCATTTAAACCACCAACTGTCTCAGGCGGTAGCTGGCATAGTCCACCACCATGACGAGAAGTATCAGAACCAGCACGATGGCCGATGCTTCCTGGTACTGAAACGTCCTAAAGCTCGTATTCATCAGATAGCCGATGCCGCCCGCGCCGATCAAGCCGAGGACAGAGGCAGCCCGAATATTCGTCTCCAACCGGTAAAGGGTAAAAGAGATCACGTCCGGCAGTATCTGCGGCAAGACGGCGAAGGCGAGAATCTGTCCGTAGCCGGCTCCCGTGGCCCGGATCGCCTCGACGACTCCCTCGTCGATGTTCTCGACCGACTCGGACAAAAGCTTTCCCAGGACGGTTGTCGTGTGGACGAAGAGCGCGATCGTGCCGGCAAAGGCGCCAAGGCCCACGGCGGCGACAAAGACGAGTCCGAGCGCAAGGTCGGGAATCGTCCGCAAGAAATTCAAGACCAGGCGGGTACCGTAATAAATCGCGGCATGGGGGGAGGTGTTCCGGGCCGCCAGAAAGCCGACGGGAAAGGCGACCACAAGCGCAAGGAAAGTCCCCGCCAATGCCATCTGAATCGTTTCGACGGTCGCTCCCACGACGGTCTGAGGAAACGTATTGTCCCACCATCTCTGCCTGAGCCTTGCCTTGTCTTCCGGGACGGGAAAGGGAAGGAACAGCTCGCTCGGGGAAAGGCTTTCGGGGAAATAATAGCTCTTGCTATCGGTGACCTTGGTGAAGTCCGGCGGCAGCATCCGCCCGATCGTCATCGCGATCTCCGGTATCCCGTAAAAGAGCTCCCCAGGCCTTAGTTTGGCGCCCTCCAGGGCCCACCCGAGAACGAAAAGAAGGAGCAGCAAGAAGAGCGCTGACCGAAGCCTCCTTCTGGGCGGCTGAGGGACCTCACCAAGGAGGTCGGGTTCTGATCCGTCCCGTTTGGGTCGTGATGGTCCTACCAAAGTATTCCCCTCCTCGATTCTAACGTGCGGTCTCCGATCCCGAGCCCTCGTAGATCCTTTCCACCATCTCCTCGCTCCACGCTAAAGTTGGGGCGTCGAAGTAGACTCGCCCCTCTCTGAGCCCGAGGATCCGGTCCGCATACTGCCGGGTCAAATCCAGAGTGTGAAGGCTGACCAAGGCGGTAATCCCGTCCTCGATGCAAATCTTTTTGAGAATGTCCAATACGGCGCGCGATAGTTTAGGATCGAGATTGGACACAGGCTCGTCGGCGAGAATGATCGCCGGGTTCTGCATGAGCACCCGCGCGATGGCGACGCGCTGCTGCTCCCCGCCGCTAAGCTCGTCGGCCCGTTTATACGCGTGATCGAGCAGCCCTACGCGCTTAAGGTTCAACAGCGCGTGGCGCCGCTCCGTGGGCGAAAAAAACCTTAAGCAGCTGCGCCATGTCGGCTGGTAGCCCAAGCCGCCAGCCAAAACGTTGTCGATGACGGAAAGCCGCTTGACGATGTTGAACTGCTGGAAAATCATGCCGACGCGGCGGCGCAAAAGTCGCAACCCGCCGAGCCCGAGCTTGCAAACATCGACCCTCAAGCCATCCGCGTCAGAGATGAAAACCGACCGCGGGATGAGGATCTCGCCAGAAGTGGGCTCGATCAACCGGTTGATGCAGCGAAGGAGCGTCGATTTCCCCGCGCCGCTCATACCGATGATGCCCAAGAACTCCCCTTGCTCGACGGTCAGGTTAACGCCCCGCAGCACCCGAGCGGGCGGACCATAGGATTTGCGCAGCTCTTTGACCTCGAGGATGGTCATGACCTTTTTCTCTTCAAGGCCTCCCTCAGGTTGATCCCGGCAATTCCGAAGGCTTCCCTTACCGATTCGTAGTCCTCATCCGTCGCTGTGACGAAGCCGTCGATCGTGTAAAGCTCGCGCAGCATCTTTTTCCCCCCGGGGTCCTCGCTCAAATCGAGAAAAATCCGCTCGATTTTTTTTGCCAGCTCGGGATTCAGGTTCGCGTTGATGACCAGGTTATCCGCTGGGATAGGCTCAGAATAGGCAATGACGCGAATTTTCTTTTGCTCCTCAGGATCCCTCAGATATTGCATCCACGCGCCGTCCTTGCCTTCCGGGGTGTTGGCAAACGTCGCGCCCGCATCGACCTTGCGGTTCAAAACCGCCAGGACCGTGGCGTCGTGCCCGCCCGAATAGATGACCCTTTTGAAATCCCTAACCGGATCGACGCCCTTCTCCTTAAGCATCTTGCGCGGAAAGACATGGCCGGACGTGGACAGAGGATCGCCGAAGGCAAACGTCTTGTTGCGCAGATCCTCCAAGCTGCGAATGTCGCTATCCGCATGGGTAATGATCGCCGCGTAGTAGTAAGCGTTGCCCCTGCGCTGTGACTTGAGCACGACCCGGACGTTGGCTTCCCTCCTGGCGAGGACATAGGAAGCCGGAGTGAGGAAGGCAATGTCGAGTTTGTTCGCGCGCAGCGCCTCGACCACCCCGGTGTAGTCGGTTGCCACAAACGGCTGGACTTCCATATTGAGGCTTTTCTGCAAGATCGCAACTATCGGCTGCGCGTTCTGC
This sequence comes from Deltaproteobacteria bacterium, assembly GCA_016180805.1. Taxonomy (GTDB): domain Bacteria; phylum Desulfobacterota; class Binatia; order UBA9968; family UBA9968; genus 2-12-FULL-57-22. The sequence continues at coordinate 11,988 of JACPAM010000222.1, forward strand.
GCAACCTGCTGAACATTTTCCGACGGGACAAACCCAACCCGAATCACCTTGCTGTCACCCCCAGGGCCACGGCAAGCAAAAAACGCCTGGACCAGAGGTATCAGCAGGGCGAGATGGTAAAGCGGCCTTTTCATCTCGAATCGATAGTTACTCTAAGTTGCTTCCGGCTGCAATCGGCCGGGCAAGTTTTGCCGGTAGAGCCGGGAGTGCGCGGTTGACAGGGATCTAGGGGAAAGAAAAAGCTTGATGTTTTAACATTCCATGTCTTGACTTTCTCCCATCTTATGGGCTAATTTAATGCCTTAGTGGTTTTGGCTTATGGTCAAGTGGTTTCTGCCTCATCTCTTTCTCTTCCACCTTTTTTCCACCTGCAACGGTTCTCCATCCCTCTCGGCCAGAGATTTTTCCGGCTCTGACGGCAGCGCAGTCCAATTTTTCTACGAGAGTCAAGAGGGAACCGTAGAGGGATTTCTCACCCGGCCGCTCAGGGACGGGCGCTTTCCGCTAATGGTCTTGCTCCATGGACACAACTGGGCACGCGCCGGAGCCCAACAGGTGGTGCCGATCGCGGAGCAATTCTCGCGCGAGCTTTGCTATGCGAGCCTGGCGATTTCCTTGCCCGGTTACGGCTCGACTCAGGTGCCCGGAAGCGATACGGACGGTAATGTGATAGCTCAAGTGGTGTTGGACGGGATCGCCAAAGCGGCCGAGCTTCCGTGGGTGGATGGAAGAAAAATCATGCTCTATGGCCTTTCGCGCGGCGCCTCTTTTGCCGCGATTGTGGCCGGGCGGATTCCCGATCTGCAGAGCGTTGTCCTCCACTCAGGCGCCTACGACCTCACGCGGCTCTACCACAACACCCCAAACCTTTGGCTTCGCCGTCTCATGAATCCCAATGGAAAAGCCGCCCCCGCCCTGTTTAACGTTCTTGCGGACACCCGGAACTGGACGGCACCAGCCCTCATCCTCCACGGCGGCAGGGACGACGTGATTCCACCGACTCAAGCAGCCCTGCTCCGCGACCGCCTCGCGGCACTCGGCAAACCGCACCGCTTTGTCATATTCCCCGACGCCGATCATCGCTTGCCGCCGACCGGTGTCAAGGGCGAGGTCGTCGCCTTTCTGGAAAAGCACGTGGGCTCGGGATGTCTTAGCGATCCTTGATCTCGCGCAGGAGTTCCCCCGCCTCTTTCTTGTTGAGCGGGTCGTCAGAAAACTCGGACGGCAGCTCGCGGGCGTAATTAAGCGCCTTGCGCGCGAGCTGCCACTGCCCCATGGCAATGTAGGTTCTGCCCAGTTCCAAGTAGTGCGCGATCACCTGGGGATTAAGTAAGACCGCCTTGGTCAGGTATTCGACCGATTTCTCCAAGCTTCCCTTGGGAACCGAACGCCACAAGACCACATTCGCGAGCACCCGGCGCATCTGCCCGATCTCGGCCATCTTGCGATGCCAGATGCCATAGAGGTGGTAGGCAAATCCGTTCTGGGGATCCGCCGCGATGGCGTTTTCCACCTCGGTGCGAACCTCCCGGGAAAGATCGAGCTGCTTGGGCATAGGCGACAACACGGCGATTTTCCCCAGCGACGCGGCGACATAGAAATGGCCCCACGTCAAATTGGGGTCGGCTTGGACAGCCTTGCGCGCGTACTCCTCCGCGCTGCGGTATTGCTTGATCCTTTTTTCCTGCCAGTCCGGCTCCGACTCTGGAACCGTATCGCCGATGTCGACATACGCCCGGGCTATTTTGGAGAGCGCTTCGGCGTTTTGCGGATCGAGCTTGAGGACTTTGAAAAGCTCCGCAAGCGCCTCTTTTGTCTTCAGGTCGGCGTAGAGATCGTCTGCCCTTTGGAGGAGCTGGGAGATCTCCGAGCCGTCGTTGCGGCAATACGGGCAGCCTATCCTACCCGTGCCCTGTCCGTCGAGACGCGCCCGCTCGGCCGACCACGCGGGAGGGAAAAGCCCAGCCACCGGCAATAATAAGAAGGAGGTGACGACGAGGCTCAGGAGCCAAAGCAGGGTCAAATGAGGACTTGCTTTTACAAGCTTGAAAAACTCCATGGTAAAGCGACGCTAGCCAGAGATACTTTATGGCCAAAATGTCCTTATATAAACAAATTGGCGAAAAGTCAAAACCTTTCCCCCCCTATCGGATGGAAATGGGCCGGCCGTCTTTATCCACGGAGACAAAAACCACCTCGGCTTGAGTAACTCTCACGCGCGTGGTCGGTTCGCTGAAACGCTCCGCCTCCACCTCCACGCGGACCGCAAGCGACGTTCTGCCTTCGCGCACCACAGCCGCGAAGAAGCTAACGACGTCGCCGACGTAGACCGGGGCGATGAACTCGACCTCGCGCATGGCCTTGGTAACGAAATTTCTCGCCGCATGGCGGTGGGCGGCGATGGCGGCCGCCAGGTCGATATGGCTCAAGATGACGCCGCCGAAGATAGTCCCGCGGGCGTTAGTATCCCGCGGCAGCATCGTGACGCGCAACGTGGGTTCCCGGACTATGGACAAGCCGCTCCCTCCCGTTTTGAGACCGGCTCCTCGACGCGCAAGAGCAACAACAGGCCGGCGAGAAAGATGATCCCAACGGCGAGCATAGCCACCCGCTGGCTGCCGCTCGAAAGCGAGATCAAACCGAACAGCAGGGGGCCGAAAGCCGAAGAGAGCTTGCCGCTGATCCCATAAAATCCGAAGATCTCCCCCTGCTGCTCGATATCAACCATCAGAGCAACCATGGAGCGGCTCACCGCCTGGACGGAGGCCAGGCACAGTGCGCCGACCGATGCGACGAGCCAGAACACGAGCTTCGTCTGCGCGAAAGCAGCCCCGAGGCCAACGCCAGTCCATAACACCAGGATCAGAATGAGCGTGGTGCGGGGACCGATCCGGTCGCTCAAATGACCGAAACCCACCGCGCCCGCAACCCCGACGGTCTGCAGCACCAGGTAGAGGCGGACCAGCTCCGCCATCGTAAAGCCAAGGGTGTCTCGCGCGTAGATGCTTGTGTAGTAGACGACGGTCGCAACCCCCTCCATGTAGACAAAATAGGCGAGAAGAAAGCGCGCGAGCTGGCGGTATTGATCTAACCGCGCGAGGGTGCGTTTCACCTGCTTGAGCCCGGCCGCGAAAGAGCGGGCCCAGGCAATGCCCGCTTGGTTTTTCGCTCCGGAAGGAAGAAAGAAAAAGGCCGGGAGCGCAAACAGGAGAAAAAACAGGGCGGTGGCGGGAAACACCAGGCGCGTTCTCTCCACGTCACCTTCCTGAAGTAATGGCGAGGCCAAGAGTACGATCGCGACGCCGCCCAGATACGCCGACGCCCAGCCCAGGCCGCTCAGCCGGCCCATCTCCTCGGGCGCGGCCAGGTCAGGCAGGAACGCGTTATAGAAAACCTGCCCGGTCTGATAGACGACGTTGGCAAGGATGAAGATCGCCATCCCCCAAACGACCATCCCGCTCCCGACCCAGTAGAGTTGCGCCGTGAGAATGATGCAGGTGAGACCCGAGGCAATCAGGAAAGGCTTCTTTGTGCCCGAAAGATCTGCGGCCGCACCCAAAATCGGGGACAAAAAGGCCACCGCGATCAAAGAGAGCGAGCCGCTCAGGCCCCAGAGAAGATCGCCCAGATTACCCAGCCCCGCGCACACCTCGTTTTTGAAGTAGACGGGATAGACAAACGTGACGATCATTACCGAAAAGGGGTTGTTGGCAAAGTCGTAAAGGAGCCAGGAAAAGCGATCGAGTTTGGCTCGGCCCAACACAATTCAAAGGCAGAAGCTAGACGTAGGTGAGCCAGCGGGCATAGGCGCGCTCTTTGCCTTTGATGACGGCAAAGAAAGTTTGCTGCAAGTCCGAAGTCACCGGACCCGGGCAGACGCTCCCGATTTTGCGGTCATCAACCTCGCGAATCGGGGTCACCTCGGCAGCCGTGCCCGTAAAGAAGGCTTCATCGGCCGTGTAGAGCTCATCGCGCGTAAACCGCTCTTCAACGACCTCGTAGCCCTTATCCCGCGCCAGGGTGACAATCGAATCTCGCGTGATCCCGGGCAAGATCGAGGTCAACGGAGTGGTCTTTACCCGCCGCTCCCGGATGATGAAGATGTTCTCGCCGCTCGCTTCGGCCACATACCCTTCGGTGTCGAGCATAATGGCCTCGTCGTAGCCCGCCTTTTTCACTTCCGTTTTAGCCAGGACGGAGTTGACGTAGTTCCCCGAAACCTTGCTCTTGGTCATCATGACGTTCACGTGATGGCGGGTATAGGAGGAAACTTTAGCCCGGATGCCATGCTTGATCCCTTCCTCTCCCAGGTAAGCCCCCCAGGACCACGCGGCGATGATGACGTGGACGGGATTAGTCGGCGCATAGAGCCCCATTTCGCCCAAACCCAAAAAAGCCAACGGTCGGATATAGCACTCCTTGAGCCCGTTGACCCTGATGACATCCACAATAGCGCGCTCGATTTGTTCCTGCGCAAATGGAAGCGGAAAACCTAAAATTCGCCCCGAATCGGAAAATCTGCGGACATGCTCGCCCAAACGGAAGACCCCAGAGCGGCCGTCTGCCAATGCATAACAGCGAATTCCCTCAAAGTATCCGGTCCCGTAGTGGAGGGCATGGGTCAGCACGTGCACCTTGGCATCCTCCCAAGGAACCATCTCTCCATCCAGCCAAATTGTTTTTGTTTTTAACGACATAGTCGGTCCTGATCTGACAGACGTCTATACTTCCCCATCGGGTATTTTATTGCGCCGCCATGGCATCCACAAGGGCTAAACAAAAAAAGGCCACCACGCTAACGTGGTGGCCCCTAAAACCGCAGCCCTTACGCCTAAAGTCCGCGTTTGAGAGCAGGGGCCGGTTTGAATCCCACCGTTCGACTCGCCTTGATCGTTATCTCCGCGCCCGTTTGCGGGTTTCTCCCTTTCCTCGCTTTGCGGGAGCGCACGGTGAACGTGCCGAACCCGGGAACTTGAAACCTCTTGTCCCTTTTGATGGCTCGCGTGAGAGTTTCGAAGGTGGCATCCACGGCATCTTCCGCAGCCCGCTTGCTGACTTTGACCGCCTTGGCCACGGCGTTAATCAGATCCGCCTTGGTCATGATCCTTCACCTCCTCCATTCAGGGAAAATTTTTGTCTACGTCGTTTGTGATCCGAAGGGTCTTGGATTTACGCATTGGCGCACATCATTCCCAATCCCGGAGTAAATGTCAACAGAAAAATCGCTACGCGAAGTTGTG
>JACPAM010000223.1 GCA_016180805.1 Deltaproteobacteria bacterium
TGGAAGATATTGGCATCCTCACAGGGGGCAAGGTCATCGCCGAGGAGCTGGGCATCAAGCTTGAGAATGTCACGCTGCACGATCTTGGCCGGGCAAAGAGGATCGTGGTGGACAAAGACAACACCACCATCGTCGACGGCGCCGGGAAAAAGGCTGACCTCGAAGGCCGGATCAAGCAGATCCGCGCCCAGATCGACGAGACCACTTCGGATTACGATCGCGAAAAACTCCAGGAGCGGCTCGCCAAGCTCATCGGGGGCGTGGCCGTCATCAATGTCGGCGCTGCCACTGAGGTGGAGATGAAAGAGAAAAAGGCACGCGTTGAGGACGCCCTCCATGCAACCCGGGCTGCGGTTGAAGAAGGTATTGTTCCAGGTGGAGGAGTAGCCTTGCTTAGGGCCTGCGCCGCACTGGACAAACTCAAGGTCCATGACGATGAGAAATGGGGTGTCAACATCGTCAGGCGCGTGCTGGAAGAGCCGCTTAGAAGAATTGCCATCAACGCAGGCGTCGAAGGTGCCATCGCTCTGCAGAAGGTAAAAGAAGGCAAGGGTGCCTTCGGCTTCAACGCAGCAACGGAGGAGTATGAGGATTTGATGAAAGCCGGCATCGTCGACCCCACCAAGGTTGTCCGAACTGCCCTTCAAAACGCCGCATCCATCGCAGGGCTTATGCTTACCACTGAAGCGATGGTGGCGGAGAAACCGGAGGAGAAATCGGCTATGCCTCCGATGCCTCCCGGCGGCGGCATGGGCGGCATGGGCGGCATGATGTAGAAACGTCTGTTCGACGCAGACGGCCCGCCCGACCCTCCTTCCGAGGGGAGGCGGGCCGTTTTTTTGCCCTTTTCTTGACAAAGAGGGTAATTTAATATAACGTGGTCGAAGTTAATTTTCCCTGGAAAAATAACAACTTAGCCCCTTTCTAAAGATGTTCGAGACGTTGACTGAAAAGCTTGAGCTGACCTTCAAAAAACTCCGGGGTCAGGGAAAGATTAGCGAAAGAAACATCGAAGAGGCTCTGCGCGAGGTCCGGTTAGCCCTGCTCGAAGCCGATGTCCACGTCAGGGTAGTCAAAGAGTTCCTCGACGCAGTCAAATCCAAGGCCATCGGCCAGGAGGTCCTCCAAAGCCTCACTCCGGAACAGCACTTCCTCAAAATCGTCCGCGATGAGCTAACGGCTTTGTTGGGTGGAGAGCGCCGGGAGCTTGAGCTCAAGGGAGCGCCTCCGGTGGTGGTCGTGCTCGTGGGATTGCAAGGCTCGGGGAAGACCACGACCGTGGCGAAGCTGGCGCTCTATCTAAGAAAAGAGAAGAAGAGAAATCCCTACCTCGTTCCTGCCGACGTCTACCGGCCGGCGGCGATCGAGCAGCTTAAGATTCTAGGGCGAGATCTCAAAGTGCCGGTCTACGATTCGGCCCCGAACGAGTCGCCTCTGGCCATCTGCACGGAATCCCTGGAAGCGGCCAGGCGACAATTCTACGACATCCTGCTGATCGACACAGCCGGCAGGCTCCATATCGACGAAGAGTTGATGGGGGAGCTCCAATCCATCAAAGATTCCTTACGGCCCCACCACATTGTGCTCGTCGCCGACGCCATGACCGGCCAGGACGCGGTGCAGCAGGCGCAAGGCTTTGACTCCCGCCTCGACCTCACCGGCATTATTCTGACCAAGCTCGATGGCGACGCGCGTGGCGGCGCCGCGCTCTCCATGCGCAAGATGGTGGGCAAACCGATTCTGTTCTCGGGCGTGGGCGAGAAATTGGACGCGCTCGAGCCCTTTTATCCGGACCGCCTGGCCTCGCGAATCCTGGGGATGGGCGACCTGCTCTCGCTGATCGAAAAGGCAGAGCAAACCTACGAGCACAAAGAGATCGTCCGGCTCGAGAAGCTGACGCAGAAAAACCAGTTCTCGCTGGAAGACTTTCAGATGCAGCTCCAGCAGCTAAAAAAAATGGGGCCCCTCGGGGATCTGCTGGGGCTCGTGCCCGGAGCGCGGAAACTAACGCAGAACGCGGATTTCGGCCAAGCCGAGAAAGAACTCAAGCGGATCGAAGCCATCATCAGCTCGATGACGCCGGCCGAGCGGCGCAATCCATCGATCTTGAACGGGAGCCGACGCAAGCGCATTGCCCAGGGAAGCGGCACGACGGTGACCGAGATCAACCGCCTGATCAAGCAGTTCCTGGAGATGCGCAAACTCGTCCAACGCATGAACAAACTGGGGCCCCGGGGATTATTGAACCGGATGCCACCCCTTTTCCACTAAACGAGAAGGAACAAGCACTATGAGCGTAAAAATCCGACTGACAAGACACGGAGGAAAGAAGCGGCCCTTTTATCGGATCGTCGTGAGTGACTCCCGCTCTCCCCGCGACGGTAAGTTCATCGATCAGGTGGGGACTTACGACCCGAAAGCCGCCTCCGGCGGGATCAAAGTCGACCGGGAAAAAGTCGAACGCTGGCTCAAGCGGGGCGCCAAACCGACGCAGACCGTATCCGAAATCATCAAGAAAGAGAAACGGATCCACTAAACCCACGGACAGGGGGGCCTCCTTCATGAAAGAACTGGTGCAGTACCTGGCAAAATCACTGGTGAACAATCCCGATGCCGTCGAGGTCAAAGAGACCCAAGGAGACACCGCCTCGGTCTTGGAGCTTAAGGTGGCCAAAGAAGACCTCGGTAGAATTATTGGCAAGCAGGGCCGGACGGCAAGATCGATCCGCACGATTCTGAACGCCGCCGCGTCACGGGCGAACCGAAAGGTTGTCCTAGAGATTGTCGAAGAGAAATAATCCGGCAGGTGCACCCGAGAAAAAGCCAGAGCGGCTGGTCCCGCTGGGGGAGATCGTGACCACCCACGGGATTCGGGGATGGCTGAAACTGAAGCCGTACAATCCCGAAACCGCCGCGCTTTCCCTTACTCAAACGGTCGTTCTCAAGAAGGGCGAAGAAGTCTATTCACACCATTCCCTCGAAGCGAGCAGGGTTCACAAAGGGCAGCTTTTGATCAAGCTTGAGGGGATAGACCAGATCGACGAAGCCGAAAAATGGGTGGGCTCAACCCTTGCCGTCGCCGAAGAAGCGTTGCAGCCGCTTGAGTCGGGAGAGTATTATTACTACCAAGTGCTGGGGTTCAAGGTCTACGATACTCAAGGGCAATGGCTTGGCATCCTCACCCGGATCTGGTCGAAGAAGGGCGGCGACCTCTACGTGGTCCAAGGAAACGACAAGGAGTATCTAATCCCCGCGGTCAGGCAAGTAATCGAGAAAATCGACATTCCAGGCGGAAAAATCATCATCAATCCTCCTGCGGGTCTCTTGGACCTGTGAGCTCTGACCTTTAACAGACCGTTGAAAAAGGCCCATCTGCTTCGTTGCGCTCGACCACCTCGCTCCAGCGTACTGCTCAAGTACGCCTCCGCTCGTCGGTTTCTCGCGCGCCTTGCATCTGGAACCTCTTTGACCGGTCCGTCAACAGGGTTTTTCAACACCCTGTTTAATGACTCACCTTAGCTTCAAGGGCAGCAAGTCTTTCCCGAATATCAAGCGCTTCATCATCTCCCCTTTATGGATGCCAGGCGATCCTTAACGACTTGCATCTCCGGCACAATGATGCTCTGCAGAACCTTCCGCATCCACCAGGCCGCCCTCTGCGGCTTCTAGCAGCCGTCGCGGAGGTCGGGCCAGCCCCGCACCCTGCTCCATCTACTCACAGCATTGCCATTTTGTAGCGCTGCCAGCGTGCTTAAAGTAAAATGAGGTCATGCCCGCTAACCTCACGCCCGAGTACAAGGCTGCGCAGGCCGCATTCCGCAAGGCGCGCGACCCGCGGGAGCGCCTGGACTGGTTGCGGGAGATGCTCCGCGTAATCCCCAAGCACAAAGGGACCGACCATCTCCAAGGGGACATCAAGCGGCGCATCAAGGAGCTGTCCGAAGAGCTCGAGCGACCCAAGAAGGCCGGGACACGCGGCGGCCCGCCGCTGGTGATCCGCCCCGAGGGCGCGGCGCAGATTGCGTTGATTGGGCCGCCCAACGCGGGCAAGTCGTCGCTCCATGCGCGGCTCACGGGCTCCGGGGCGCAAGCCGCACCGTATCCCTTCACCACCCAGTATCCCGAGCCGGGGATGATGCCCCACGAGGACACTTACTTCCAGCTCGTGGACCTTCCGGCCGTCTCGCCCGAGCACCCGGTACCGTGGCTCGCGAGCGCGCTGCAGACGGCGGACGCGTGTCTGCTGGTCGTGGATCTCGGCGACCCCGCATGCGTCGAGCGGGTTGAGGCCGTGCACGCCATCCTGCGCGAGAGGCGCGTAACGCTCACCGAGCGCTGGGAGCCGGCAGGCGAATCCGGCAGTGCGGCGGCTGAGGGTGACGAAGATCCCTTCGCGCTGAGGCTCCCCGCGCTGCTCATCGCCAACAGGGCGGACCGCCTCGCGGATGTGGACGCCGAGTTGCGAGCGTTCCTGGCGCTCACGGGGCTTCGCTACCCGGCCGTTGCCGTGTCGGCGACCACCGGACAGGGCCTGGGCGAGATCGGCCCCTTGCTGTTCAGTCATCTTGGGATCGTGCGCGTTTACACCAAGGCGCCGGGCCGCCCGCTAGACCGGGACCGGCCGTTCACGCTGCGCCGCGGCCAGACTGTGGACGACGTCGCACGGCTCGTCCACAAGGACCTTGCGCGCTCGCTCAAGTACGCGCGGGTGTGGGGGAAATCCGGATTCGACGGACAGCACGTGGGGCGCGACCATCCGGTGGCGGACGGCGATGTGATCGAGCTGCATGCGTGAAACAGGCGTTTTTGCCGATAGTCAACGTAGCTGCTCCGGTTGTGCGTCCCTTACTAAGGATTACTTGCGGTAGCACTAGTTTTGTCTATATTCTATTGTATTTTTCAGTAAAAGCCGATGCTGCAATTTACCATCATAACCCTCTTCCGGGGCATGTTTTCATCTCCGCTGAGCCATAGCATCCTGAAAAAGGCGCAGGAGAACGGATGGATCGCCGTGCGGCTAGTGGATCTCAGAGATTACGCCACGGGCCGCCACCGGGTAACCGACGATTATCCTTACGGCGGAGGCCACGGCATGGTGATGAAGCCGGAGCCTCTAATCCGCGCCATCGAAGATCTGCGCGCGAGGCTCGATCGTCCCCGCGTCATTCTTCTAAGCCCCCACGGAAAGGTTTTGACCCAGCCCGAAGCCCACAAACTCGCCCAAGAGAAAGAGCTGGTTTTGATCTGCGGGCGTTACGAGGGAGTCGACGACAGGGTCAAATCTTTCGTCGACGACGAATTCTCCATCGGCGACTACACGCTCAGCGGAGGCGAGCTTGCGGCGATGGTGCTCATCGACGCGGTCGCCCGCCTGGTCCCGGGCGTGCTGGGTAACATTCAATCGCTGGCGGAGGAGTCCTTCGCCGATGGTCTTCTGGAGTATCCCCAGTACACGCGCCCGGAGGAATACCGGGGGATGCGGGTGCCCGAGGTCTTGCTCTCGGGCGACCACGAGCGGGTAAAAAGCTGGCGCCGGGACATGAGCCTCCAAATGACGCGCGAGCGGCGGCCGGACCTTCTGCGGCGCGCGGATCTGAGCACGGAAGAAAGACGCCGCTTCCGTGCCGGCGCCAATCTCTACCTGGCCCTGGTGCATCATCCCGTCTATGACAAAAACGGCCAGATCGTCACGACGGCCGTTACCAACATGGACATTCACGACATCGCGCGATCAGCCAGAACTTACGGCGTCAGGCGGTTCTATGTCCTCACCCCCGTGAAACCCTTGCAGAAACTCGCGCTCAAGATCATCCACCACTGGGAAGAAGGATACGGCAGCCAGTACAACGAGACCCGCAAGGAGGCCCTGTCGCTGGTAGGTGTGGGAGACACGCTCGATGATGCCATCCTCGAAGTGGAACGGGACTGCGGAGTCAAGCCCCGATTGGTCGCCACCACAGCCCGGCCGGGTCAAGACCGCACCTCTTTCGCTGCCTTAAAGGACATGCTAAAAGAAGACCTACACCCTTATTTGCTCCTTCTGGGAACCGGATGGGGCCTGGCCGAGACGGTCTTGGCCCAATGCGATTATATTCTCGAGCCGATCGAGGGAGATTCGGACTACAACCATCTCTCGGTCCGCTCCGCGACCGCTATCATCCTGGATCGCTTGTTGGGGAAAGAGTAAAAACGCAGGGAGAAACCTATGGAGATCATAGATCAAATCGAGGCTGAACAGACCAAAAAGGAAAAGCCAGCTCTTCGACCTGGCGAGACGGTTCGGGTTCACATCAAGGTGGTCGAGGGCGAGAAAGAAAGGACCCAGATATTCGAGGGGACCGTCATCGGCATAACGAGGAAAGCTAGCCGTTCCACGTTTACAGTGCGGAAGATTTCCTACGGCGTCGGAGTCGAGCGCATTTTTCCCCTGTACTCGCCGCGCATCGAAAAAGTCGAGGTGGTTTCCAAGGGCAGGGTGCGCCGCGCCAAGCTCTATTATTTGAGACAAAGGTCCGGCAAAGCAGCCAGACTGTACGAGCACGAGGGAAGCTAAGGCGCGCTCAAGTTCCCTTTGCCTTCGAACAGCCCTCCAGGGTAGACCTTGAGCTTCCCGGCCGCTATTTCTCCCTGGAAGTGCCCTCCCGGTAGAATCTCTATCCAGCCCGAAACATGAACGGTGCCGACCAGGCTGCCCTCGATCTGTAGGTGGCGCGCCCAAATCCTGGCGTCGACCTCCGCGTTGGGCCCCACGACTAAGAGCTCGCTGGCCTTCACCTCGCCGCGGAAACGACTGTCGATCTTCACCGGCAGATTGAAGGTGAGCTTGCCGGACACCGCGGTCCCAGGGGAAAGGACAGTGCGCGGCGAGGTCTGGAGAAATGACGGTTCTTCGCGTTCGTGCCGAATCGCCATCAGGCTGAAGCCTCTCGATACGAATTGTATACCACCTCTTGTGTTGCTAAGAAAGCCCTGCCGAAGCCACCTCCGGGCGACTACCTCCCAAAAAGCAAAAGTGGTAGCATGATATTGATGGATCTCTTCGAGTCTTCGCCATCCGAGAAGCGCGAAGCCCCGCGGCCCCTGGCGGAGCGGATGCGACCGAAAAATCTCCTCGATTTCGTCGGCCAGCAGCATCTGTTGGGCCCCGGGAGATTGCTTCGGGAGATGATCGACGCGGGCAAACTCCACTCGCTCATCCTCTGGGGCCCCCCGGGAACCGGCAAGACAACTTTGGCCGAGCTCCTTGCCGATGCCGCCGACGCCTACTGCGTCCGCTTCTCTGCGGTCTCATCGGGCGTGAAAGAGCTGAAAAAGATCATCGATGAAGCCCAGCGCCTCCATCGCCTGGGAAAGCCCACGGTCCTCTTCGTCGACGAGATTCATCATTTCAACAAGGCCCAGCAGGACACTTTCCTGCCGCACGTGGAAAAGGGTACGCTCCTCCTGATCGGAGCCACGACGGAAAACCCCTCCTTCGAACTCATTGCCCCCCTGCTCTCCCGATGCCAGGTCCTCGTCCTTTACCCTCTGTCGCCGGAAGAGATCGGCATGATCATTGACCGGGCGCTCCAAGATTCCGATCGCGGGATAGGCTCGTGGGGCTTGGCGTGGGCCGCGGAAGCGCGCGAGTTCTTAATCCAGCAGTCGCAGGGGGATGCCCGCGTAGCCCTCAATGCCCTGGAGACCGCCGCCACTGTGATCCGCCGGGAAAAGGGGCAAACAGAGATCACCCGCGCCGCCATCGAGGAAGCGCTACAGAAAAAAGCCCTGCTTTACGACAAGTCCGGAGAAGAGCACTACAACGTCATCTCGGCGTTCATCAAGAGCCTGAGAGGTAGCGATCCGGACGCGGCCCTTTATTGGCTCATGCGCATGCTCGAGGCCGGCGAAGATCCACTCTTCATCGCTCGCCGGATGATCATTTTTGCCGCCGAGGACATCGGCAACGCCGACCCCCAGGCGCTCCAGGTTGCCGTTGCGGCTAAGGATGCCGTCCATTTCGTCGGCCTTCCCGAAGGAAAAATTCCCCTGGCTCAGGCCACGACTTATCTGGCCACAGCGCCCAAGTCCAATGCCTCCTATAAAGCGATGCTGGAGGCGGCCCGGGATGTCGACGAGCGCGGGGCCTTGCCTGTTCCCTTGCACCTGCGCAACGCGCCGACCGCTCTCATGGAAAAACTCGGCTACGGCAAGGAATACAAGTACGCTCACAACTTTCCCGACCATATCGTCGATCAGGAACACCTGCCGGACGAACTCAAGGGAAGAAAATACTATTTCCCCTCGGATTCGGGATACGAAAAAGCGATCAATGAGAGGATCAAAGATTGGGAGGAGAAAAAGAAGGAGAAGAAATAAGAGTCTGCTTTACTTCCCAGTAGGAAGCCTCCTGTGGCAATTCGGCTGTATCTCGACACCAATGTTCTTTGCCGTCCCTTCGATGATCAGACAATAAGAAGGATTCGCAGAGAGACGGAAGCCTTTGAGCGTATTCTGGAAAAAATTAGAGACCGGGCTGCTACTCTTGTGGCCTCGGAAATACTCGTTTTTGAGATTCAACGCATCGTGTCAGCATCTAAGAAAGCCAAGGCATCGGGTTATCTGCCTTTAGCCAGAGGCTACCACCTCCTGTCGGAAGATACCTACGTCCTTGCCGAAGAGATGATGTCAAGGTTCAGACTGGAGCCCCGTGACGCCCTGCATGTAGCGAGTGCCCTTTTGGGGGATACCGAATACTTTTTGTCCTGCGATGACGGGATAACAAAGAGGTTTAGGAGAGAATCCCTTTCTGTTAGAATAGGCGAGCAATTTCGATCCTTAAAGGTTCTGAATCCAGAGGAATTTGTAAAAAAGATGAGGTGGTGATTTATGAGCAAGCCTGCTGCCAAAGTCGATGACGCCGTGATTCGGGAGGGTTGGAAAACGCTGGTAACGAGGTTGGGGGTGGTGAAGGCGACTCGTTTCTTGGTCGCGTTTGAGCGTGGAGAAGGCGATTCGGTCAAAGAGATCAAACGCTTTTGGCGTGGAAAGTCTCTTGACGAGATCTACCGCACGGTAAAGCGAGCAAAAATCAACTTTTAAAGGCCGTGGAGCTAGTCGCCCGCTCCAAGAAGAAACCAAGTAGGCTGTCAAGATCCGAGTGCCCGAGCTAAAGGTGACAAAAGAAATGGAACCTATTGGAGTTACTGTAGATTGGACCATCATCATTTTGACGCCAGACGGAACAGTGCTGAAAAGGGTGGAAGGATTCCGATACGCCCCGGAGCGGCGTGCGCGGAGTTGAGCTACTGCCCTCAAATCTCCAAGGCCTTTTCCCCGGACCTGAAGTCTCCTGTCACGAGGAAGTACAACTCCCTTTCCGACTCCGGTTACAAAAAATCGAAACCTTCAATCCATCCTCCGGTTCGATCAACTCAGCGGCTGTCATTCTTCATTTGCCTTTGAATGAAACGGAGCTTCCGTAGGCGGGTACCGTTACCGAATGGGGCGGAAAGTCCCAGGATCCCGAAATTTATAGAATCGACGACCGCTTCCCCATAGCCTGCCGGTACGCCAAGAACAATGGAGGCGGCAATGCCGAGAATCCATTTGAGTCTTAACATAGCTCTCCGTTGCGGCCACGATCATGAATCGTAGAGGTTCCAGACCATGAGGAAAACCACGACTGCCAATACAATCGAGAGAAAGAGTATGTGGTCCATCAGAATCCTCCCGTTCTGTTTTTACTCCTGTCTCGCCAAATGCACGGTTATGAGTTGAGCGCTGGAACCAGGGACAGAAGTCAGAAAGCACAGCACCCGCCCAGTCACTGAGCAAGCGCGGTGCCAATCCCCGAAAAATTGCACCAGGCAAAACTAACTTACTGAACTAGCGGGAGAATGTTTGACAGATGGACTCTAGAAACGCCGCGGCAAAAAAGTGATGCCGTATCTCTTTGTTCACCCGCACTTGCGGTCACCGAACCGCCGGAAGGCCGATCTACGAACAAAAACACGGAGTTACGCATGCCTGTGACTCCATGACCGGATTGTGACTTCATTTGAACTAGATGCTTACGGCACTTCCCTGTTTCACCCGATGTAATAGAGAGATGATCCCCGGGTATTTGGCCTCCGGAGCAGCCGAGAACGCGGAGTGGGCTGTGCTCGCGTTGACAGATCCATGTTGCATCGGATAGGCTCTGCCA
>JACPAM010000001.1 GCA_016180805.1 Deltaproteobacteria bacterium
CATGATCGTGCAGCCGATCGCCATTTCCATCACATCAAACTCTTCATATTTCAGGTTGCGACAAAAGAGCTCTCCCACTGGACCTGTAACAAAGTCCAAATCAATATTTTGTGCTGTAACCGCGCCATCCATGAGAGGGCGAACGCGGGGATTATCGGAGAACCCCACCGTAAGTCGAACCGGCATGCCGTTTCTCTCCTCCACTTCAATGCCCTCCCTTCAGGCGGCTGAACTCCTCCACAAGAAAGGGAGCATATTTTTTATGCCTTCCCCCTATACCATAAACGTGGAGGCCGTTCCAAGCTGACCACACACCCCTTGACATGACCTCTGGGCTGGTGATATGCGCCAAGGGCTTGATGCGGGAGTAAGGCGTTCAGCTATTTGGGAAAACCGTCGACACAAAAGCCTTTGCAGCTTAGGCGAGTAGACAAACAGGAAATGAAAGCTCTTGGCGCCTTTTTGCACCCTCCAGAATTCTGCCAAATTCGGTTCTCGTCGCCGCTATTCAGCGAGGTGAAATATGAAACAGGGCAGATTTTTTTCGCTTAGCCTTCTGATCTTCTCCGTTTTGCTAGTATGGGATGGGTGGGCACGGGCCGTAACCCTGGAGCAACTAGTCGAAGGAGCTAAGAAAGAAGGAAAGCTCGAGTTCTATGCCCCAGCCCAGCTAACTCCACCAGGCGGCCGAGCCCTCGCCGATGCATTCAACAAGGCGTACGGCCTCAATATCAACGTTAATTACAGTCCATCTGGGAATATGGCTCGCGATGTCGGTAAAACTGTAGGGGCCGCAGCTACCGGGGTGCCTCCCGAGTGGGACGTGATGGTCGTTACCGACGCCCACCATGCTACGTTCGCGCTCCGAAAACTTCATGAGACCTTCGATTATAGGAGCCTCGGCATCGATGCAAAACTCATCCATTATGGCAATGGCTCGGTCTCCGTCGCCAACCAGTTCGCCCTGCCGGCTTATAACCAAAAAGTCCTCCCTGCCAAAGATGTCCCCAAGAGCTGGGAAGATCTCTTGGACCCTAAGTGGAAAGGCGGGAAACTCGGCATGTCCACCGCCACCCATGACCTGGCTCGCCTGGCGGCTGGCCCATGGGGTGAGGAGAAAACCACGCGTTACGTCAAGGCATTGGCCCAACAGGGCCTCTCCCTTGGAACGTTCGGGGAGCTTATAAGCCGCCTTCAATTGGGAGAGATTTTGGTGGCTGTTGCAATGGTCGATGGCTTTATTCACAGAGCCAAGCTTGCCGGTTCGCCCATTGTCCACGCTGAAGGGGTAGAGCCGGTGATCGCGCGCGCTCAACAGTCTGGCGTGCTCAAAGGGGCGCGTCACCCGAACGCCGGGCATCTTATGACTATTTTTCTTACTTCTCCAAGGGCCCAGGAGATTTGGGAGAAACACGGTGGTGAAAGCTCAGCGTTCATACGCGGAACGAGGGCGCATGCGTTCGTTCAGGGAAAGCAGGTGATCTACATGTCCGAGAAAGACGCTGGGATGGTAGATAAGCTCGCGCGAGACTACGCCCGAATCCTTGGCTTTACCAATTAGAGGCGACGCAAGCATGCTGGAGTTTTTCCCGGGTAACATAAGGTGGAATGCCGCAACGATCAGGGTCATTGGGAAGGCCTATCAAGGAGGTTCCGAGTTCCACGAATGCTGGAAAGCTATCAGCAAGCTCAAGGAGGCGAGCGGCGATGATCAATGGTACGCAGAGTGGATGAAGCTTGCTGGGGATGTAGAAACTTGGGGAGAGAATGCTTCGCGTAGCGGCCATAAGGCGACAGCTATGAAAGCGTTTCTTAGGTCCAGCCAGTACTACTTTACGGCCAGAAGTATATTGAGCGCTGACCCACGTATACTGGAAGCCCATAAACGCTCTGTCGCATGTTTCCAGAAGGCAGGCGAGTTTTTTAGCCCACCTCTCGAACGAGTCTCCGTGCCCTTTGAGTCTATGAAGATGAGGGGTTACTTCTTTCCGGGGATGCGCTCGGACCCGGGCCCAGGTGTGATATTCGTCATTGGCGCCGATACTACCCCTGAAGAAGCCTACTTCTTCGGTATCCATGAAGCTCGAACCCGAGGCATATCCTGCCTGGTCGTCAATGGGCCCGGCCAGGCTGCGAGCCTCATCGAGGATGGGATATTTACCAGGCCCGACTACGAGAAGCCCATTTCGGCAGGCCTCGATTATCTTGCTACGCGCGGCGAGATTGACCCCTACAGAATGGGGCTCATAGGGCATAGCCTAGGCGGTTACTATGCAGCCAGGGGCGCTGCATATGATGCGAGGGTCAAAGCGTGTGTGATCTGGGGCGCATGCTTCAATGCCTTAACGGATTTCTTCGACTTTAGCTCTCCTTCTAAAGCCAGGTGCATGTGGATCGTAGGCGCGAAGACCGAAGAGCAAGCCAGGGAGAGGCTGAGGAGTTTCAACCTCGACGAGGCGGTGAAAAAGATTAGATGCCCGATCCTGATACTTCACGGCGAAGAGGACGGAGTTGTGTCACCCGATGCAGCACGGCGCCTGTATCGTGAGGCTACCTGCCCCAAAGAGCTCAAGATGTTTAGCGCCGCCGAGGGCGGTTCATGGCACTGCCAACATGATCATCCTTCTATGGGTCAGGCCTACGTTTATGATTGGCTCCAAGACAGACTTTAGATTCTCTCGATCACGATCGTTATCGAGAGCGCAGCAGCGCACCACGTCGCGAATTTGTGCAGAGGGGAGCTAGCAAGGCCGCCTTTTTGGAAATGTCCAGGCCTGTCTGCAAGCCAGCCTCAGGTCGACGGTATGAAACCGCTGCGCTAAGGATTGGCTTCTTTTGAACTGGCCAAGCGCTACAACCAACATCACCGTTGAGAGCTTAGAACCGGAAAAGGAGGCAACTATGCGAGAGAAGCTTATCGTGCGTGCGTTGGCGGTCCTGGGTCTGTTCGCCGCGGCCGCTCTGTGGGGCGTGGCGTCCCCGGCAGGCGCCCAGGAAAAGACTGTGGTCCCGGTCGGACTCGTGTGGGTGACGGACGGTCGGTCCGGCTTCTTGTATCTCGGCATCGAAAGGGGTTTCTACGCGGCCGAGGGGCTGGATGTGCGCGTGCACCGGGGTCGCGGAGGGATGGCCCTCGCCATCGACGTCAGTCAAAACCTGTACCCCTTCGGTGCCCTGGCGGACATCTCTGTTATCCTGCCACTACGCCAGAAGGGAAGCGATGTGAAAGGGATCATGATGACAGGCGCCCGCTCCTCCTTTGGCTTCCAGTCCTTCACCGAGAAGAACATCAAGAGCCCGAAGGATTTCGAAGGTCGCAGCGTAGGTCTCCAGCCCGGTTCCATGACCGAGAAGTTGTTTCCCATCCTCGCCAAGGTCAACGGAGTGGACGTGAGCAAGGTGAGAATCGTTCCGCTGTCGGGGGATGTCTATGTCCCGGCTTTCTTGGAGGGACGGATTGATATTATGAGCGGGTTTTATGATTCCCTGTACCAGGTGGTGCGCTTCCAAGCCGAGAAGCGGGGCAAGCGGCTCACTTCCGTCTGGGCCAAGGATTGGGGGCTCGACACTCTGGGCAGCATGACGGTCGTCCGGGAAAAGACCTTGCGGGAGCAACCGGATCTTGTGCGTCGCTTTTTGCGCGCCTCGAAGCGCGCCCTGGACGCGACGCGCGCCGACCCGCCCCAAGCCCTTGCCGCTATCCTGAAGCATAACCCGGAGCTCAACCGCGACATCACTCAGGGCCAGCTCCAAGCGTTCTTGGAACTAATGCCGGACGCAGAAGTCAGGGCGGAAAAGACTGGCTGTGCGTTGGAGGCGAAGGTCCAGCGGACGGTAGAGATCTTCCGCCAGGCAATGGGCGTTACCGAGCCCGTTTCGGCGGCACAGGTGTTCACCGACGAATTCATGGAATGGTGCCGGTAAAGTTGGCCTTCCCAGTGGCAGCAGACCGCGTCCAGCCGATCATCCGGGTGCACGGCGTCGGCAAGACCTTCGGGCGAAGTCCGGACGCGGTGGAGGCGTTGCGCGACGTGAGCTTCGACGTAGACGAGGGCGAGTTCGTCTCGTTGGTGGGGCCGAGCGGTTGTGGTAAGAGCACGATGCTGCGGATTCTAGCCGGCATAATTGACTGGGACCGGGGGGAGGTCCTGGTGCGCGGCGAGGATCCTCGCGCCACGCGCTTGCCCGTGGGGATGGTCTTCCAAGCGCCGGTGCTACTTCCGTGGCGCACCGTCCTGCAGAACATCCTGCTCCCGCTAGAGATGGCCGGTATAAACCACCGTGCCCACGAAGGCCGAGCCCGTGAGTTGGTGGCTTGGGTAGGCCTGGCCGGGTTCGAAGGGAAGCGACCCTACGAACTTTCGGGTGGAATGGAGCAGCGGGTGGCGTTGTGCCGCGCGCTGGTCAACGATCCGGTCCTCCTGCTTGCGGACGAACCGTTCGGCGCTCTGGACGCCATGACGCGGGACCGCCTGAACCTGGAACTCCAGCGCATCTGGATGGCCACGAGGAAGACTGTGGTGTTCGTGACCCACAGCATCCAAGAAGCGGTATTCCTCGGAGACCGCGTAGCGGTGATGACAGGGCGGCCGGGCCGCGTTTTCGCTGTGGTCAACGTGGGGCTGTCCCGACCCCGGGAGCTGGCGATCCAAGACGGGCGCGAGTTTGGCCGGTACGCAGCCGAGGTGCGCGTAGCCCTGGAGGCGGCATGCGCGGGATAGAAGAAACCTCCGGCGACGGCAGCCCCGTACCCGTCGGAGCTGGCGGGGAACGCGGACAGACGAGCCGCATCACGGGTCGCCTCGCCTTCACTGGCGCCTACACGGTATGCGCGCTGGCGAGCTGGGAAATCCTCGTGCGCGGCCTCGCCATTCCCGACTACCTGCTTCCCGGGCCGTGGGCGGTCTTCCAGGTCGTTGCGGGGCGGTTCGGGCTGCTGGCGTCGCACGCGGTCGTCACGGTCCAGGAGATCGTGCTCGGCTTCGCTCTGGGCGCAGGGCTTGGCGCGGCGTTGGCCGTGGTCGTTAGCCTCGTCGCCGCCCTGCGGATGGTCCTGCTTCCCACTCTGGTCGCCCTGCAGTCGATCCCGAAAGTTGCCCTCGCGCCCCTTATGGTGGTGTGGCTGGGCATCGGCCCCGCCCCCATCGTTGCAATGGCAGCTCTCTTCAGCTTCTTTCCGGTGTTCATCAACACCCTTTCCGGGCTCACTAAGGTGGAGCCAGCGATGGTGGAGCTGGCGCAGGTCCTGCGAGCTACGCCGTGGAGGAGGTTCCGCAAGATCGCCCTGCCCTATTCCCTCCCGTTCCTCTTTGACGGGATGAAGATCGCGATGCCGCTCTCAATCGTGGGGGCCGTGGTGGGGGAGTTCACCAGCGGCGGTCGAGGGCTGGGCAATCTCATCCTGGTCGCGTCCTCGCAGGTCAATACTCCGCTCATCTTCGCTAGCCTCGTCGCCATCACTGTAGTCGCCCTGTTGCTTTTCGGGGCCGTGCAGGTCCTGGAGCGGCTCGTCATTCCTTGGTCCGTGCAATTTCGAAAGGGCTGAAGCTTATAGATAAGGAGAGTCTAATGATCGTCAGCATCGATGTGGGCGGCACGTTCACAGACTGCCTTGTGCTCGACGGCGACGGAGCCGTCCGCGCGTTCAAGGCTCCGACCACGCCCCGGTCGCCGGCCGAAGGCGTGATGCAGGTTCTCCAAAAGGCTGCCCGCACCCAAGGCCAGTCACTCGACGAATTCATTGGCGGGATAGAGCTACTCATCCACGGGACGACGCTTGCCACCAACGCGCTCGTGGAGCGGCGCGGGGCCACGGTGGGAATGCTGACGACGAAGGGCTTCCGGGACATCCTGGCCCTGCGCCGCGGGTTTAAGAACGTCGGAGGCCGATCCATGTACGACGTTTTCCTACCGCCCTACCGCCCCCTTGTCCCTCGCCGCCATCGCATGCCGGTAACCGAGCGCATGACCTCACAGGGCCAGGTGGCTGTCCCGCTGGACGAAGGGGAGGTCCGCCAAGCAGCCGAGACGCTTAGGGCCGAAGGCGCGACTTCCGTCGCCGTTTGCTTCCTGCACAGCTACGCCAACGGGAGCGATGAAACCCGGGCGGCCGAGATTTTGCGCGAGGCCTTCCCGCAGGCGTACGTCGTGACCTCGCACGAGATCCTTCCCGTCTGGGGCGAGTTTGAGCGCTTCAGCACCACGGTTGCGAGCGCCTTCGTCGGCCCCCTGGTCTCGACCTACCTGGACGACCTTCGGTCTCGGCTGGATGCTCGTGGCCTAAAGGGACGCCTTCTTCTCGTCCAAGCGGACGGACATGTCCAGTCCGTGGGCGAGGTCGCTCGCAAGGCGGTCTATCTGGTTGGATCCGGACCGGCGGCAGCGCCGACAGCCGGCACGTTTATCGGAGATTTGGGCGGCCACCGAGATCTCATCTCTATCGATATGGGTGGGACGAGCTTCGACGTTTGTCTGGCGCGAAATGGCCAAGTGGAGACGACGACGGAAATGTGGGTGGGCGAGGAACGTCTCGCGATCAAGATGCGCGACATCCACACTGTCGGGGCCGGAGGTGGGAGTATCGCCTGGGTGGATTCCCTAGGCCTTCTCCGTGTCGGCCCGCAGAGCGCGGGGGCCGAGCCCGGCCCGGCCTGCTACGGGCGGGGCGGTGAGCATCCAACGGTTACGGACGCCGCGCTCGTTCTCGGCTACATTCCAGCGGACTACTTCCTTGGGGGCGAGATTACTCTGGATATAGGCTTGGCCCGTGAGGCCCTGGGACGGCTGGGATCGCGCCTCGGGATGGACGCTGCGGCGGCGGCTCAGGCAGTCTTCCAAGCCGTCAATGGCTTTATGGCGAGCCAGATCACGGAGATCTCAACCCGCCGGGGATATGATGTCCGGGATTTCGCCCTCGTGGCCGGGGGTGGCGCCGGCCCCGTACACGCTGGATTTCTTGCAGAGCTTCTCGGGATACGCACGGTAATCGTACCAGAGACCGCTGCTCTTTACAGCGCCCTCGGGATGCTGCTCATGGATATCGGCCGGGACTACGCGCGCACGCTGATCTCTCCGGCCGCAGCCCTGGACATCGGCAAGGTCAACGGCGTTTGCGAAGCTATGGAAGGAGAGGCCCTAGCAGCCTTTCGGGCCGTCGGCATACCAACGGCGGATGTGCGCTTGGTTCGCTCAGCGGACATGCGCTACGCGAAACAGTTCCACGAAATCGAGGTGGAACTCCCGCCGCGCCCCCTGGAGGCAGCCGATATCCCGACCGTCTTAGAAGAGTTTCATCGCCAGCACGAGGCCCGGTACACGTTCGCCATGAAATTTCGCGCGGTGGACTTCATCACCTTCCGGCTGCACGCCAGCGCCTCTCGCCGCGCTGAGCTTCGCTTAGGAGCCCGCCCTAACGCTCCCGGGCGCCGGGAGACGGTGGTGGAAAAGCGCCGCCGACGCGCCTTCTTCGGCGGCGGCATGCAGGATGTTTCCGTGTACGACGGCCCCGCTCTGCCCCAGGGCCACCCTCTCAAGGGGCCGGCCATCATCGAGGAAGAGACGACGACCGTCATTGTTCCGCCGGGCTTCGCAGTCGAGGTAGACGACGCGCACAACTATATTCTAGCTTTTGGAGGATAAGAGAGATGCCATCGCGCACCATAGATCCCATCACCCTCTCCACTGTCTGGCATGCCATGCAGAGCTACTGCCGGGAGATGAAGCACGTCATCACTCGGACGGCGCAGAGCATCCTCATCGCTCACTTGGGTGACATCTCCGTGGGCATCTGGGACGCGGATGGCCGCACCATCGCCGTTCCCACGGGTCTGCCTTCGCAGTTCCTCGGGGGCAAGTTCACCATCCAGTACATCGTGGAGCAATTTCGCGACCGCATTCACCCCGGCGATGTTTTCCTCTGCAACGACCCCTACCACGGCTATGGCAACCACCTTCCGGACTGGGCCTTCATCCGGCCCATCTTCCACGAGGGGCGTCTCTGCTTCTTCACGCTTGCCCGCGCTCACCAGTACGACACAGGCGGGGCCTACCCGGGGAGCTACTTCCCCAATGCCTACGACATCATCGCGGAGGGGCTCAACATCCCGCCCGTAAAGTTCCTGGACCAGGGGCGCGACAACGAAGACCTCCAACGCCTCATCTACAACAACGTGCGCTGGCCGGAGGCGGTGCGTGTGGATAACCTCGGCATGATCGCGGCCACCACGATCTGCGAGCGGCGCCTCCAGGGCCTCCTGGCTAAGTACGGCTTCGATGTGGTCAAGGGATGCATCGAGGAGATGCTTGAGCGCACCGAGCGTTTCGTTAGGAATCAAATCAGCCAGATCCCCGATGGAGTCTATAGCGCCGAGGCGGGCTGCGACGACGACGGGACGGTACTGGACGAGCCGGTGTGGGTGCGCTTGGACATGACTGTGGCTGGAGACACGCTCACTCTGGACTTTTCCCGTAGCGACGCCCAGCGCAAGGGGTTCGTCAACAGCACTCACCTTGCCGTGTACAGCCAGGCTGTGGCTTCTGTCTTTTTGTTCCTGGACTCTGCCATCGCCAACTACCACAACGAGGGCAGCATGGCGCCCATCACCGTGATCAACCCTACCGGGCGCGTCACCAACGCCAACTGGCCCTGCACGGTCGGCGCCGCCCCCATCACCGTCGGCTCCCAGGTGATGGAGTCGGTCCTCATGGCCATGTCCCAGGCTTTCCCTAAGCGCGCCATCGCCCCGTGGGCGCGCCATTACCGGCATTATATCTTTGGTCCCGATCCCCGCACAGGAGACCGTTATGTCCAGAGCATGTTCGAGCCGGACGGGGGCGCGGGAGCGGTGTGGGGCTACGACGGTTTCGAGGGCGCTGCTTCCATCACTACGTTGGGCGAGGTTGCCCGGGCGAACGTGGAGGAGATGGAAGTGAGAGTGCCGTGGTGGATGCTTCGCTATGAGTTCGCCGGGGATAGCCCGGGCGCCGGCCAGTGGCGGGGCGCCTGCGGGGTCCACTGGGCCATGCGCAACGACGGCGGGGAGGCCACGATGTCCACCGGCAACGCCGACGCCGAGGTGGTTGTGCCGAAAGGCGTGGCGGGAGGCAGCGACTGCCCACCGAACATGTGCTGGATCGTACGGGGGGATCAGCGGACCGTGGCGAGGGTCCACCGCTACTACGATCTTAAGCCGGGCGATGTGATCATAAAGCAATCGGGAGGCGGCGCGGGCGTGGGCGATCCTACCGAGCGCGATCCCGAAGCCGTACGCGAGGATGTGCTGGACGCGATCGTCACCCACCAGGCGGCGCGAGAAATCTACAAGGTGGCCCTTGATCCCAAGACCTTGGAGATCGACAGGCAAGAAACCCGCCGGTTGCGCGGCCGATCCTCATAAGTCTTATTCTGTAGAGGCGCTTTCATGAGCCCAAAAGAAAAGCAAATCCTGCAAGGCGACCTTGGGGGAGATAGGGAGACCTATGGCACGAAAAAAGAGATTGAAAATCTGGCAAATCTGGCACGTCGAGATCGCGCGACCGGCTTCGCGCCGTACTGATCGCGACCGTCGCTGCTATCAGATCATTGCTCGCCTTGTTCGTGAGGGAAAGAACTATTGGGTTGCAGTGGATACAACAGCCCATCCGCCGATGTGGGCGTGCTTTGCCGTGTTCGACGATTATGGTCGCGAAGTCGAGCCCGACAAGGCTAGGTCGAGAGTGCTGTCGAGGCGATGTTTGCACAAATGTTTTTTCAAAACAAATAACCTACAGTCCAATATGACTCAGGGCAGCTATACCATGCCACACGTCGGAGAAAGCTACGACGCCCGAGCGGAGGGATGCCGTTTCTGCCAAGTCATAGCGGCACGAATGGTGGGTTCCAATGCTCTCTCTTATGCGATACGTGACGGAAACCCCGTGACACCTCTTCACACACTCATCATTCCACGGCGGCACGTTGAAAGTTTCTTTGACCTCCATGGCGGGGAACGAAACGCAATCTTTGCTCTACTGGACGAGATGAAATCGGACATCCAACACAAGGACGACGCGGTTGAGGGCTTCAATATTGGGGTCAATAACGGTGAAGCGGCTGTCATACCAAGGAAAGCAAGCTATTGACTCAATGCCGGGTTAAGCGCGCCTGGGGCGCCGCATCGCTTTTCTCTCAGAGCACCGCTCTTGGATCGATTGCACTTGCCACGCGCCGGTACTAGATTCGCAATGGGTCAATCGAACTAATAAGGAGACGTAAATGGAAATCGCTCTTTACTACGCCCCCAACACCTGCGCCCTCGCTCCCTATGTCACGCTCACCGAAGCGGGCGCCGATTTCGAGGTCCGGGCGCTCAATTACCGCAAGCGGCAGAATTTCTCGCCCGAGTACCTGAAGATAAACCCGAAGCACAAGGTGCCTGCGCTTGTGGTCGACGGCAAGGTACTGACCGAGAACGTCGCTATCCATCAATGGGTTCATCGGACCTTCCCCGCCGCGAAGATCCTGCCCGCCGATCCGTGGGACGAACTGCAGGCGATCGCGCTCCATGCCTGGTGCGCCAGCGGCATTCACCCCTTTCTCAGCCGCATCAATAATCCGGCCAAAGTCTGCGACGCAACGGGCGCGTCCGACAGCGTCATCAAGTTCGCGACTGAAGCTCTGTTCGAGAACTTTCGGATCGGCGACGATCGGCTGGCCGGGCGCGAGTACTTCTTCGACCATTTCACCGCCCCGGACGCGCATTTCTTTTGGTGCTGCCGCCGCGCCACCCAGTTGGGGGTTGACATCTCGGGCTTCCCCAACGTCGCCGCGCATTTCAAGCGCATGCTGGAGCGCCCGAGCGTCAAGAAGCTGCTCGCCTATGAGAAAGAAGTGAACGAAGGGTTTGCCAAGACGGCCTAGGCGAGTGACGAAGCTGCGGCTGGAGCGCGCTGCTAAGATCGTGGAGATATAAAAGTCCAACCCCGTGTCGTTCGCATCCTAGCCGATTTGTGAAATTCTGCCCGCGAGCAAGCGGGCGCTAGAGGCAGCCGCCAATGAAACGGAGCACTGAACGCATTCTTACCACCCATGTCGGCAGCCTGCCGCGGCCGGCGGACTTGCGCGCCATGTGGGCGAAAAAAACCGCCACGGCGGAGGACGAAGCGGCGCTTAAAACGCGGCTGCGCTCAGCCGTCGGTGAAGTCGTGCGCATGCAGAAAGATATCGGCATCGACGTTCCCAACGACGGCGAGTTCGGCAAGCCCATGCGCGCGTCCACCGACCGGGGCGCTTGGGGCAGTTACATCTTCGACCGCGTCTCCGGCTTCACGCCGACTTCGGCAGAGACCATTGCACCCGACACTGCGAAACCCGGCGCGCCGATGCGCATCGTCGGCGTGCGCTGGGAGCAGCGCGAGTTCGCCGAATTTTATGCCGACACCGGCCTGGGCGCGCCCAGCACCGCCGCGCTGCGCCCGACCTGCACCGGCCCGATCGCTTACACCGCACAGCAGTTTCTACGCGACCAGCTCGTCAACTTAAAGCTCGCCGCCAACGCCGCCGGCATCGAAGAAGCCTTCGTCAGCGCCATTGCGCCCGGCAGTCTCGAGATGTTCTGCCGCGATCAGAACAGCTACTACCCGACCACCGAGAAATTCCTGGAAGCGATCGCCGATGCGATGCGCGAAGAGTATCGCGCCATCGTCGACGCCGGCTTCATCCTCCAGCTGGATGACCCCGGTCTCCCCGGCGCCTGGGACATGCTCGATCCCCAGCCGAGCGTCGAGCAGTACCGGCGCTACGCGTCACAGCGGGTTGAAATTCTGAATCACGCCCTCCAAGGCATCCCGGTCGATCGCGTGCGCTATCACATCTGCTGGGGCAGCTGGCATGGTCCGCACACCACCGATTTTCCGCTGCGCGACATCGTCGACGTCTTGCTCCGTGTCAACGCCCAGGCGTACCTGATCGAA
>JACPAM010000002.1 GCA_016180805.1 Deltaproteobacteria bacterium
GCGGCTATTCTGGGGCGCCTGATCTGGACATCGGCCTATCTCGGTCTTGGCTATACATTTGGGGCCGCGATTGAGGCGGCAGCCGAGTTTCCCAGCAGCCTTAGCGGGCTTCTTGCCTCATTGGCTGCACTCGCCGGACTCGGGTTCATGCTCTACCGAAATCACGTACGCCTACGAGCCGCTACGTACCCGCCTCATCCAGGATAATGCAAAGGGGGCACGGCCCGCGCCCGGGGTGGTAAGGGATTTTACTGCCAAGGATATCCAACGAGGCTGGTGCCAAATCGTGGCCAAAAACAAAAGGCCAAATTTTTGCAGACTTAACATGCGCGAGCGCGATGGCGTGTCAGGTGGCTTCGTCAAGTTGGTCGAATTTTTCGACCAAAACGACGATCAAGAGGCGGCGGCGTGCTCACCAATGACGACATCGAGGTCGCCCAGGTGGAGTCATCCAAACAAACTTTCCGTCAATGATTTGCGATGGTTCTTAGCTGATCTCTCGATTCGGAAGACGTAGTTCCCCGACTCGGCGTAAAGAAGATATCCCGTGGCACATGCCTTGCTACCATATCTGAAATTGCCAGGAGTCCTGGCAACGCAAAAGGAGAGTTTGTGCGGCAGAAGATCGTAACGAAAATAGCGACGTTAGGTCCAGCGTTTATTATTGCTCTTTCAGTCCTTCCCATTCTGGGCTGCGCCGGCCAACCAACGCATCATGTAGACGATGCCCAGCACGGCTTTAGCGATGTCGGTCTGTGGAGCCAGATACTCGAAGGCTCCGGGCGGGACCAGTGGCAGAAACCCGACGAGGTAATAAAAAATCTTAAGCTAAAGCCAGGGGACGTGATTGCCGACATCGGCGCCGGGACGGGATATTTCACAAGGCGCTTTGCCGTCGCAGGTGGCCCTCAAGGAAAAGCCGTGGGCTTGGAGACCGAAGCTGCCATGGTAGAGCATATGAGGCAGGAAGCCCGAAGACTGAATCTCACAAACTATGAAGCGCATCTGGTCAAGCCTGATGATCCTGGCCTGGGGCCGCAGTCGGTGGATATCATCTTTTTCTCCAACGTCTACCATCATATAAGCAATCGGGTGGAGTATTTCAGAAAGCTTGCCAAGAGCCTTAAGCCGAATGGCAGGATCGTCATCGTTGATTTCTACCGAAAGCCATTGCCCGTCGGCCCCCGACCGTTGGAGCAGAAGGTGTCGGAGGAGACGATTATCAAGGAGCTTGGCCAGGCTGGTTACCGCCTGATAAGGTCTTTGAACTTCCTCCCGTACCAATATTTTCTTGAGTTTGGCCGGTGACTTCTGGAAAGACCAGTCAATTCTTCGCACTTGTGCCACTCAGAGCACGTATCCTTCGCAGGATTGAGAAGCTCTACTCAAAAGATCAACTGATAACGGGACGAATCCGCTGGCATGAGTCTTGCTGAACGCCATCAACAACATTCTGCCCGCGCGCCTCGATTTTACGCCAAGACGAGATCTGACACGAAACAAACTCAGCCTGGTCTGTGGTAAAGGGCAGTCACCGATTTGGGGAGGGAGTACGAGAAGGACGGCAGGAGACCATCCATGAGCCTGGTCGTGGCTAGAGAGCTGTTCAAGTCGTATAACACGCAAGAAGTCGAAGTAAAGGCTCTGTGATATCCAGACCGGATCGTTCACTTCTTTCGTGGGCCCTTCCGGCAGCGGCAAGACGACCTTGCTCAACCTGATCGGATGTTTGGATAAGCCGACCGGGGGCAGTCTGGAAGTAGCCGGAGTCGATGTGAGCCGGCTCAGCCGACACGAGGCGGCCGCCTTTAGGGGTGAAAACATCGGTTTTGTCTTTCAAAGCTTCAATCTCATTCCGGTCCTGACCGCCTTTGAAAACATCGAATACCCGCTCGTCATGGTGCAGGAGCGCCCCGCGGGCGAGCGCAGGACAAGGATTCTCGAGCTGCTCGATGCGGTCGGCATGGCGGACCAGAAAAACAAGCTGCCGGAGCAGCTTTCCGGCGGGCAGAAGCAGCGTGTTGCGATCGCCCGGGCACTGGTGACCCGTCCTAAGCTCGTCCTTGCCGACGAGCCGACGGCCAACCTGGACCACGAAACGGCGTACACGATCATCAAGCTGATGAGAAAAATCAAAGACGAGCTGAATACCGCCTTTATTTTCTCCACGCACGATACGCGGATCATCGGCGAGGTAGAGGTTGTTTGCACCCTGGAGGATGGAAGGCTTGCGGGATGTGAGGAGACCCATGGGTAACCTTTTCAAGATCGCGTTGCGGAACTTGCGGCGGTACAAGCGGAGAAGCGCTCTCACCGTCTCTTTGATCGGGGTCGGAGTGACCTTTGTCCTGGTTTTTGTCTCGGTCAGCGGTTCTTTTAAGGAACTCATGATTTCCGACATCACCGATTCTTACCTGGGTGACATGCAGATCCACCGGCGCGGCTACGTGGCCGCGATCGAGAGCCTGCCGCTAAATTTGAATCTGACGTCTCAGGAGGCCTCCCGTGTCGCGGCGGTGCTGCAATCGACCCCGGAAGTTTCCGCGTTTTCCGAGCGCATAAAGTTCGGCGCTTTGTTCAGCAACTTTGCCGAGACCACCAATATCCGGGTCAACGGGGTTTACCCCGAAAAGGAGTTTGGCGTGTGCCCTCAGATGGTCTCCCGCATTGTCCAGGGCGAGAAAAGTCTTGCGGCGCTCCAAAGAGGTAAAATCCTGGTCCCGGAGTTGCTGGCTCGGGGCTTTAATACGAAAGTCGGGGACACGGTGGTCGTCGTCGCGACCAACAAGGATGGATCGGTCAACGGGAAAACCCTTCTGGTCAGCGGGATATTGGCGAGCGTCACCGGGCCCGGAGGGCGCGACGCCTACATCCATCTGGAGGACGCCATGGAAATCCTGCGCATGCCGGCGAAGGAGGTGAGCGAGATCGCGGTCGGCGTGAAGGCGCTCGGGCAAGTGGAGAGAGCAGCGGAGTCAATTCGAGCACAGTTAGGACCACAGGCGGAAACGCAGCAAAAACCAGGATTCGAGGTCCACACCTGGTCCCAACTCTCTCCCTTCGCCAACATCGCCAGGATGATCGACGTGATGACCTTTTTTATCAAGCTCATGCTCATCGCTATCGTGCTGATCAGCATTCTCAACGTCATGATCATGGCGGTATACGAGCGGGTGAGGGAGATCGGCACCATCGCGGCGATCGGGACTCTGCCGCGCAGGATCCTCTCGCTCTTTCTCGTCGAAGGCTTTTGCCTGGGCTCAGTCGGCGCCGTGTTCGGCGTTCTTGTGGGGTTAGGCGTCATCTTCGTTTTGAACCTGTGGAAGATTTCTTTCGCCTTCGGCCAGGCCCAGTCGCTTACGCTTTCGCCGACGATTGCCCCGGCAGAGGTCGTTACGGCGTGCGTCATGGTGATCGTCATATCCGTCCTAGCGAGCGTCCAGCCCGCGTATAAGGCCTCGAGAATGGAGCCCATCGACGCGCTACGGCACGTTTAGGGGATTGATGAATGAACCATCTATTCTTAGGACTGTTCTTGCTGCTCTTTGTTGCCCGACCCGCCTACGGAGCCGATGGGACCGCGATTCTGAAGCGGGTCGATGCGAACTTACAGCCCGAGTCCTTCGAGTCCTACCGTAAGCTCATCAACATCGAGCCCAACGGGGCCAAACGGGAGTTCCTTCTCTACACGCTAAAAAAGGGTCACGACAAGATCGTGTCGTTGTTTCTCTCTCCGGCGAGCGAGAAGGGCAGGGCTACCCTCAGGCTGGGCGACAACATGTGGCTTTACATTCCCGACGTTGGGAGAGCGATCCGAATCACGAGCCTGCAGTCGGTCGTGGGCGGCGTTTTCAATAATGCCGATATCATGCGGCTCGATTACAACGTGGAGTACGACGTTCGGGGTCTCGAAGAAAAAGGCAATGAGTATGTGTTGGAACTCAAGGCAAAGACCGGCGCGGTCGCTTACGACAGGCTTAAGATGTGGGTGGACAAGAAAATCGTTATCCCGACAAAGATCGAGTGCTATGCGGCGACTGGCCTTTTGATCAAGACCCTTTACTTCAAAGAGATGAAGCCCTTTGACGACGGGATTTTGCGGCCTTCGGTTAACGAAACGGATAGCCCGCTCTATAAGGGATACCAATCCATCATAGTCTATGCCCGGATCAAGAAACGGGTCGTCCCCGATGAGGTCTTCACGCTGGAGTTTCTGTCCAAAGTCGAGACCATCCGGTGAACGATGGGCTTGCCGGCAAGACTCCTCGTTTTGCTCGCGCTTGGTCTTTTTTCGGTCGCCGTCTACGCCCAGGAAAGATACGAGGTCGATCTGGCGGAGATTGAAAAAGAGATCGGGAAAGCGGCCGACAAGCCGTACGCCGTGGGCGGGTTTTTCGAATTCCAGCCTACCCTTCTTGGGATTGACCGGGACTCCGCGTTCTCCCGTGTTCGATTCTTTCGGCGCGACCCAGGAAGTCTCTTCGACCAGTATAATTTCCGGCTGCGCCTGGAGGGGAGTTACAAAAAAGATATATTTGCCGCTTTTTTCCGTTCCGACACATTCGTTCGCAACGACTTCCAGGGGTGGGATGAGGATACCAAGCTTTTCGAGGCGTTCGTTTCCGCGAAACCGGACCCGGGCTTCACGCTGGAGGCCGGAAAAAAAATCACGAAATGGGGAAAAGGCTACGCGTGGAATCCGGTAAGTTTTATCGACCGCGCGAAGAATCCCGAGGATCCCACCGAGGCGCTCGAAGGATCCACCCTGATGACCGCGGATCTCATCCGGAGCTTCGATGGGCCTTTGAAGACGGCGGCTCTGAGCACCCTCCTGCTTCCCGTTTACGAGCATGTCAACGCGAAATTCGGCGAGCTAAACAACGTAAACTTCGCCGCCAAAACATATCTCCTGCTCTACGATACCGACATCGACTTCATGGTTCTGACCGGCTCGAGCCGCACTACCCGCTACGGGTTCGACTTCGCCAGGAACCTCACGACGAATTTCGAGGTCCACGGCGAGTGGGCCCTCATCAACAACCAAAAGACCCGGGTGATCGACAGGCAAGGAAGGATGTCGACCCGCGAGGCGGAGGCGATCAGTTACCTCTTAGGCCTCAGGTATCTGACGGAGCTGGAGACCACCTATATCGTGGAATACTACCGAAACGGAAGCGGATTTACCCGTGCGGAGCTGAAAGACTTTTTTGACTTCGCGGGCGCCAGTTACAGAACCTTCCGGGCCACGGGTGATGACAGTGGCCTGAGGCGCGCTCAGCAACTGGCCGAAGGCGCTTATGGGAGGCCAAATGCCGGCCAGCACTACCTCTATTTCAGGGTGAGCCAGAAAGAGCCTTTCGACATCCTCTATTTCACGCCGGCTTTCACTTCGATCGTTAACCTCACAGACGCCAGCTTGACCATCATACCGGAGCTCGCTTACAGCCCGATGACGAACCTGGAGCTTCGCTTCCGGACGGTGTTCCTGCTCGGAAAGGAGCGCACGGACTACGGCGAGAAACAGAACGACTATCGCGTAGAGCTCAGGGTCCGGTACCATTTTGGGTTGTAGTCATCCCCTCTTTTTCTCAGCTTTGCAATGCTCCCCCTCTTTGCTTTGCAAGTCTGCGAAGAAGATTGGCCGGTATCCGTGAAAAGAGGCCACCATGCCCTGGCATAGCTCTTGCTCTGTCTCAGTCGTGAAGTCAAAAGGAGCGTGCCATGGTAAAGACAGAGGAAAAAGAGGGACATCTGTACCGGGAGCGCAGGGAAGCGACGCTCGAGAAAATCCGCAAAGCCCTGTTGACCCGGGAGGAATATCTGCTCAGAAGACAGCGCAAGGAGATCCTCGAGCAGTGCCGGCGCATTGCCATAGCGGGGCTGAGCACGGACACAAACAGTCGAGGTTATGTCTCCACCGAAAAGCTTCTTGGATTAGGGCTGGAGATCTTCCCGATTCTCCCCGGCAAGGAAACCTATTTAGGGGTGCGGGCATTTTCGAGCCTGAGGGAGGTTCCCGGCGACGTGGATATTTGCTTGGTCTATCCCGAGCAGGGTGTGGACCTCCGCCATCTTGCCAGAGAAGCGATCGAGAAAAAGGTCAAGGCTTTCTGGGTGGAAGAGGAACAGGCCGAGCCCGAAGTTCGGGAGCTTCTCGCTGAGGCGGGAGTGCAGGTCGTGGAACACGAAAGCCTGGAGCGCGAGTACATAAAGAATTTCCCCTTTCCCTTTCACGAGCGGCGGGCCACTCAAGCTGGGAAGCGGTCGGTTCGGGTGAGCGAGCGCATGACCGCCAGCCCGATAACCGTGCGCCCCCGTGAAAGCATCCACGATGCCATCGACAAGATGAAGCGGGGTCACTTCCGCCATCTCCCCGTGGTCGACGACGAGGGAAAGCTTGTCGGTATCCTTTCGGACCGCGACATCCGCCTCATCCGGCCGTCACGCGCGTTTGTTTCGGGTGAGGACGAGGCCCTGCAGCTCTGGTCGGCTTCCGTGCGCCAGGCCGCGGCCTTCGACCCGGTTACCATCGAGCCCGATGCTTCTTTGGAGCAGGCGGCGGAGCTCATGCTGCGCTGGGAGATCGGCGGGCTGCCGGTCCTTGATGAAGGGGGAAAGCCGATTGGGATCGTTACCTATACGGACCTTTTGCGCGAGTTTTTGGCCAGAGAAAAAGAAACCTAGAGGAACGGACCCATGATAGAGCTGCCTTTGTTTTTTGATGTCGAAGTGGAGTGGAAAGAAAAACGCGGTGGAGAGCTTCGATCCGAAGGTTTGCCTGCGGTGGCCGTGGCGGCCCCGCCCGAGTTTCAGGGGCAGGAGGGAACGTGGACGCCGGAGCATCTGTTCGTGGCCTCCGTCAATGCCTGTTTCATGACTACCTTGCTGGCCATAGCGGAAAACTCCAGACTCGAAATTGTAAAACTCAGCTCCAAAGCGACAGGCCGGCTCGAGAAGACCGACGGGTCTGGATACCAGATCACCGAGATCGTGCTGAAGCCGGATCTCGTCATCCGGGCCGCCAAGGATCTCGAGCGGGCCGCACGCCTCGTGGAGAAAGCAGAGAAGAACTGTCTGATATCGAATTCCATCAAGTCGGCAATCAAGCTTGAGCCCAAGGTTTATCATGAACAGTCGCCGGTCCATCCTTGTCCCCCGGTCTCCGGGTCCACCGCGAAGTCGGGATAGCCTCATGCCGGAGATCATCTTCAAGCCTATCGGACAGGTGAGAACGAAGGCCGCCGAAGCCGACCTTCGCGGCGAGCAGACAGATCTGGAGGGCGAGCTGGAGATCTATCCGGAATTCGAAAGCGCTTTGGAGGGGGTCGACGGCTATACCCACCTGTTCGTCATTTGCTATTTTCACAAGCTGAGACCCGATCAAGTCGGTCCGATGCAGGTCAAACCGAGGCGGCTTGTGAAGAGAGGATTTCAGCTCGATGAGCTTCCGGTTCTGGGTGTCTTCGCTCTGGACTCTCCGAGCCGTCCGAACCCGATCGGGCTTACGCTGGTTCGGCTCCTGGAGCGGGAAGGCCGGCGCTTGCGAGTCAAAGGGATCGACTACTTTGATGGGACGCCGATCCTGGATATCAAAGGCTACCGGCCAGAGTACAGAGTCGAGGAGTTTGATCTTCCCGCTTGGTATAAGAAATTCATGGACGTGCACGGACACCTCTGAGCGCTGACCCGGCCTCATTGGCCCACGCGATAGTTTACCGATCTCGGGGGACAAGCCGCTCCGGCCGAGGGCAATGCGCCTCTACCTTGAGGAGGCCTTCCAACGAAACGACTGGAGTGAGCGGCGATGACGAAACGCGCTACGATCTGCCAAGCACCTCAGAAGTCATTGGAGTTTCACGTCCGATGCCCTCGCCCGTCGCGGCTCGCCCCCTCGACCGGTTGGGCGACCGAGGGGAGCGCGAGCGAGGCTGCGGACGTCCGATTACAAACGGCACGACTCATGGCACGAGCCCATCGGCCGCAGCCGAGAGCGCGCTTCCCGAGGGAGCTTAGTCCGTCGGCCGCCCTTCGATTTTACTCAGGGTGGTGAGTTTATCGAACCACGGCCTGATGGCTCGGCCTCCGAGGAGCTTTCGGAGGAATGCGGCATGGATCTCTTGAAAGCGGCGCCCGGTGGAGATCATGGCGGGGTCTTGCTTTCAAATTGACCGGGTATACACTTTCATCAAGTGAGGTGGTTATGGACGAGGTCACAAAACAAAAGTTAGCTGCGGATTTGAAGGCATTGACCAGCGACGTGGAGGAGCTGCTCAAAGCCACGGCCAGCCAGACAGGCGAGAGCCTCGCGGAACTGCGCCAGCGCTTGGAAAAGAAGCTCGAGAACGGGAGAAAGACGTTGAGCGAGCAGGAGAAGGCTCTGGTTGATAAGGCTGAAGAGGCGAGGGCATCCGCCGAAGCGTACATACGCGAGAACCCCTGGACTACGGTGGGAATTGCTGCCGGGGTCGGTCTGGTGCTCGGATTGCTGCTGGGCCGCGACTGAGAGCGTCGCGGGATGAAAGCGTAGACACAAGCTTATCTCTGCCTTTGAGATCATTGCTGCATACGCTCGCCTCGGCTCTGCAGACCCGGCTGGAACTCGCCACAACGGAGCTTGAGGAACAATGGGAGTCGGGAAAGCAACTCCTTTTATTCGCAGTATTGTTTGTTTATTTCTTGACTGTCGGTCTTCTGCTTTCGACCTTTGTTGTTTTGGCTATCCTTCCTGAAACGTATCGGGTGTACGCTCTCGGGGGATTTGCTCTCCTCTATCTGATACTCGCCCTATTGGCTGGACTGGTGCTGCGGCGAAAAAGCAGGTCAAGGGCGAAGCCATTTTTAGCTACTTTATCCGAGCTGGGTAAGGACATCGACCTCTTAAGGCCCAAGGTATGAAGAGCCGGTTGGAAGAGCTGGCGCACCGCAGGGGAAGTTTGGTTGAGCGCGCGGCCAGCGAGAGAGCTGAATTGGCGAAGATCTGCCGGCGCTTCGAGGGCACTACGAGATTTCTCGATTTTGGGCTCCGGGTGATCGACCTTCTGAAAACGCATCCGGTGTTGGTGGCGGGCCTTACCACCCTCCTTGCCAGCGGCCGCCTGAAAAAGATCCCTCTGTGGGCCTTGCTGATCGGAAAGATTCTCTCGTCAGGTATAGGGAAGCCAAAAGGAACTTCCTAACCTTTTTCTTCGCACATCCGCCACTACTTTTGCCCCGCTCTTTCGCAATCGCGGGAAGAACTGCTCCGCTTCTGGCGAAAACCCACGCGAGATTTTCTGGCATAAGCCTTGCTTTCTTGAAATGAGCAGAGTCGCGTGGCTTGCGACAATCGGAAGCAGGACGAACGAAGTGAGAAATCTAAGAGCATTCATCAGAGCTATCGCCGTCATACTTACGATAGCGAGCGCGACAGCATGGGCGGCGTCGCAGGAGCTGCCACCACTACCGGCGTTGGTTCAAGAGAGCACCGATCTTGTCGAGCCGGCCTTTAGACCGCCGCATGAGCTGCCGCCGGTCTCGGTGTTGTCTCCTGTGAAAGCATGGCCGGGTTGGCAACAGTTCTTGGCCTACCGGGAAGCCCTGCGGTGGTTCGGCGGCATCATTTTAGGGCTCATGGTTCTTCTAGTCCTTACTCACTTCGCCATCTATGGTTACCACCACGTACGGCCGACTGGCCGAATGGTCAAACGCTACTCTTGGGTAGAA
Organism: Deltaproteobacteria bacterium; assembly: GCA_016180805.1. Classification (GTDB taxonomy): domain Bacteria; phylum Desulfobacterota; class Binatia; order UBA9968; family UBA9968; genus 2-12-FULL-57-22. Next base: position 9,703 of record JACPAM010000002.1, read on the forward strand.
GTGCTCCTCCACGACCTTCTAGCGCTGAGTTTTGTGGGTGCGTGGGTCAGCTCCACCTATCTCGTCTTGGCTAAGTACGTCTTAGAATATGGGGAGGAAGAGCTTGCCGTGCCTTTCGGGCGACTCACGAGCACAGTGCACATCGCCTCTGGACTCCTGTTTCTTGGATCCCTCGTGGCACTGGCAGTGATCTGGCGTCCAGCCATGCGCTTTGTCTCCTATGACCGAGATTGGCTCAAGCGGCTCGGCGGCTACTTTTCTCGGGGGCACCAAATCTTGCCCGCGGGGAAGTTCAACGCGGGGCAGAAGATCTGGTTCTACGTTTCCATCCTGCTTGGCATTCTGGTCTCTGTGTCCGGTGCCCTGATCTACTACCCGGCTCTATTGGGCCTGCGGTGGGGCATCCTTTTGTATGCGGTCCATACTGCGCTGGCTGTGGCATCGAGCGCAATGGTTATTGGCCACGTTTACCTGGCTGTCCTGGCACATCCACGTGCAGTCCGGGCGATAATCACGGGGGAGATGGACGAAGCATGCCTGCGGGAGGACCATCCCCTTGAGAAGATCCCAGAGGCCGGGGAGCAGGCGAGATAGAGAAACGACGGAGTAGAAAGCCGCTGTGGTATTTCACGTTGATAGAATAAAGTTAGGCGTCCTTGTCGTCGGAGTTAACGACGAAAGGAGGGTGGGCACATGAAATCATCAGTTCCCGTGCTTCTCGCATCGCTACTTTTCTTGGCCGCGCTCGGCAGGTCTGTCCAGGCACAAGACCTTCCCAATGTAGATGCTTTGATCAAGCGGCATGATTCCAGCTCCTGCCAGGCGTGCCACACGAAAATCCACGAGGAGTGGGCCAAAAGCTTCCATGGCCGATCCATCCTTCAGAGCCTGGGCTCGCTTCGGGCCTTCCTGACCTCTCTGGAGAAAGAGCGGAAAGTTCCGGCAGACAAGACACAGATGCTCAAGTGCTTGGATTGCCATGCTCCGATGGTGAATGAAGCCTCGGAAGCAGCCGTCCAGGAGATCGTTGGGCTCATCGAGACCGCCGTGGACGAGAAGGACGGTGCGAAGAAGAAAGCCGCCCAGGATAAGCTCGCAAAGCTAAGCGTCAACTGCACGGGGTGTCATACCATTAAAGCCACTGCCAATCCCATGACGCCTCCTGATCCCAAGCTCCTTTACGGACCTAAAGGCGGCGCTGCGCCGCATCCTGTGCAGGGGCTTCCCGTGATTCAGTCTTCGGTTTTTTGCAGCCAATGCCATGCCCTCTGGTACGCGAAAGACGGCGAGTATCTCTATTGCACAACGATTTTTGAAAGCCACCAGAATGCCTACCGCGGCATGGGCGGAACGCAATCCTGTCAAGACTGCCATATGAAAAGCAGAGGTCACACCTTCCCCGGTGCTCATAACCAGGAGCTGGTAAAGGAGGGGCTGACACTGGGAATGGAAGCGGTGGGCTACCGTCACCTAGTGGACGGCAAGTACGTTCCACGAGGGATGGTCACCGTAGATGTCGGCAACCAGGCCGGCCACCGGATACCCGACGGCTGACTCTGGACCGCAAAGGTGGTCCTGGATGTGACCGCGAACACGGATAAGGGAGTAAAAGTTTTTGGCTACCAGAAAGTTTGGCAGGAGATTGGGGTCGATCTTAACGGCGACCAGAAGGTGAGGGCGTGGGACATCAAGAATACCATTGATCTGGCGCTGCAACCCCGGCGCACTCACACGGAGACATTAGCCATCTTGTTTCCCGAGGGAACGACAGCCGCTGAAATCGTGGCGACGCTAACCTATCAGCATCGCCCGGGTGAGGAGTTCGTCGTGCACAAGGT
>JACPAM010000003.1 GCA_016180805.1 Deltaproteobacteria bacterium
CACGTGGCATTGGGGATAAACCTGTCCTGAGCGTAGTCGAAGGAACGGGTTGGACTAAACCGCTGAGCCGAATTTAGCGCCGGCTATGGGTATTGTAAAGGGAAAATTCACCGGACAGTGAAGCGGGTGTGCAGCTCGTTGGGGGAAGAGACCCCCAGCGGGAGTTGTAAGCGTTTACTGTATGACTTAAGGGCGGGAGATGAAACACTGCAGGGGAGTGTCTCCATGCAGACGGAGGCACACCCCTGCGCAGGCGGCGCTTCAGGGAGTGATCGAGCTTAAGGGCGGCGGCCCCTAAAACCGTCAGCGGTGATTTCGGCGGGAGCAGGAGTATCGATCTTGTCAGGATCCGAGGGCTCGGTGGAAAAGGGGACACGCCCGTTTCACCGAAGCTCCTTTTGCTTGCGGCAAGCCTGAGGACAGAGATCACAAGGCGGGGTGAACTATAGTATCGCTAAACTCTCCGTGTCAAACGGAAGCGCTACAGGGGAAACACGACGACGTGCTTCGGTTGCACCATCGTGCGCACTCGAGTTCCCGCAGGCAACACGCGGTCAGATGATTGACTGCTGCGCAGTCGCATCCCGGAAGGAAGCGTCAGCGCGTAGCGGTTCTCCGAGCCGCGAAAGCGCCTCCCGGCGACCAGGGCCTTGCCCTGCATCGAGCTGCTCCAGGCAGCCGTTGTTTAAAACCCCGACGCGATCCGCCATGGCAAAGGCCTCTTCCTGATCGTGGGTGACCAATATGGCGCTCATGCCGGTCTCCCTCAGGATCTTCTCCACCTCCCGGCGCATATCCGTCCGCAAATCCGCATCCAAGTTGCTGAAGGGCTCATCCAACAGGATCACCAAGGGCTCTGGGGCGAGCGCGCGTGCCAGGGCCACCCTTTGCTGCTGCCCGCCGGAAAGCTCGTGCGGATAGCGCTCGGCCATCGCCTCCATTCCGACCATGGCCAGCACCTCCATCGCTTTCGCTTCTCTTAGCTTTTTTCGCTTGCCGCCAAGGCCGAAAGCGACATTTTCCGCCAAGGTCAGATGGGGGAAAAGGGCATAATCCTGAAAGACCATGCCGATTCTCCTTTCCTCCGGCGGAATCCATACCCCTCCCCCAGCCATGGGTATGCCGTTGAGGAGGATGGTCCCCTCATCCGGCACCTCGAAGCCGGCGATGAGCCTGAGGGCCGTGGTCTTCCCGGAGCCGCTGGGCCCCAAAAGGGCGAGAATCTCACCCTTGCGCAGGGCCAGCGTTAAGCGGGAGATGGCGGGGGCAAACTTCGGCGAGTAGCGTTTGCTGACTCCGATGAGGGCGACCAAACCGAGATCATCCATGATGGGCGCTAGAGCCTTTCGTAGAGCAGGCCGTAACGGATCCCCTGATCGCTGACTACCGCCTCGTCGAGCCCAAAAAGGGCCATGATCCGTCCGATCAAGATCGCCCCGGCTAGGATCACGTCGGCCCGCTCAGGCTGCAGGCCGGGAATCTTTCGTCGCCCGGCGACCGGCAGGGCCTGATAGAGACGGATCTGGCGCCTCACCTCGGCGCCGCAAAGTCGACTACCATGGACTTCGCTATGGGAGTAATCCGTCAACCCTTTTTCCACCGCCGCCAGCGTGGTAAAGGTTCCGGCGATCCCCACCAAGGCCGAAAACACGGGCCGCCCTCCCCAATCGCGCAGCAAAGCCTCGAGCTCGCGATCGATCACCGCCTCCAGGCGTTTGCATTCGTCATCAGTTACGGGATCGGAAGGCAGGTAGCGCTCGGTCAACCGCACCGAGCCCAAATCCAGGCTTGCCCAGCGGTAAAGTTTCGCTTGCCGACCCCAGATAAACTCCGTGCTTCCCCCGCCAACGTCGACCACTAGAACTTCGTTGGCCTTGAGACCAAGGCCGCGCTGCACGGCCAGGTAGGAATAGGCTGCTTCCTCTTCTGCCGAAAGAACCCTGAGCTCCAATGTCAGCTCCCGCCTGAGCCGGTCACTAAAATCGGCCGCGTTGCGGGCATCCCTGAGCGCGCTTGTCCCCACAGCCACGATCTCGGTCACGCCGAGACTGCGGCACCGCTCGAGATAAGCGCGCATGGCCGCAACGCCGCGCGCTTCGGCTGCGGCGGAGATCAGACGGGTGCGGTCCACGTCCTCCCCCAGGCGCGTGATCTCGGCGCGATCCTCCAACACAGAAAATGTCCCGTCTCCCTTGATCTCGGCGATGAGAAGAAGAATGGTGTTGGTGCCGATATCGATGGCCGCAAACCGTTTTTCTGCCATGCGTCCGTGAGATGCGGGGGTTATCCCGGGCTATCGGCAAACCCTGTGTCCGCTGCTACCCTGAGGGCCCAGGCTTCCATGGCGGCAAGCGCTCTCGACGCCATCAGCTCCTTGCGCGCCTTGCCGCGCAACGGCGTGGCGAGCGCGGGAAGAAGACCAAAGTTGACATTCATCGGCTGAAAGCTCCTTCGCGCTGTATCGGTGATGTAACGGAGCAGCGCGCCGAGGGCGGTCGTTTGCGGGGGAGCTACCGGCGCCGCTCCCTCGAGCCATCGGCCCGAACTGATTCCTGCCACGATGCCGGTCGCCGCCGACTCAACATAACCCTCCACCCCGGTGATCTGACCGGCAAAAAACACACTCGGGTTTTGCCGCCACTGAAGCGTAGGGTTCAGATGGCGCGGTGAATCGATGAACGTATTTCGATGGAGGCTCCCGAGGCGGACAAATTCGGCTCTTTCCAGGCCCGGGATGAGCGAGAAAACCCGCTTCTGCTCGGGATAGGTCATTTTGGTTTGGAAGCCGACCATGTTGTAGAGCGTGCCCTCACGGTTCTCCTGCCTGAGCTGCACGACCGCATAAGGGCTCTTTCCCGTGCGCGGATCCGCCAAACCCGCCGGTTTCATCGGTCCGAAGGCCAACGTCTCCCGGCCGCGCTGGGCCATCTCCTCGATCGGCATACAACCCTCGAACGGAACGAAACGCTCGAAACTGCGCGTCGGAACCTTATCCGCCGCTAAGACTTCGTCCACGAAGCGGTCGTACTCAGGCCGCGCGAGCGGGCAATTGATGTAATCGTCGCCGTCAAGGTCATAGCGGGAGCCCTTGAAGGCCACCGCCATATCGACCGACTCCGCCGTGACGATCGGGGAGATCGCATCATAGAAATAGAGGTGGTCGGAGCCGAGCCGTGAAGCAAGGTGGCGTGACAGCGATGGCGAGGTCAACGGGCCGGTCGCCACGATCACCGCGCCCGGCGGAATCTCGGTCACCTCCTCCCGGATGATGCGCACCTGAGGAAGGCTCTCGATCGCGCGCGACAGGGCACGCGAGAAACGATCGCGATCTACGGCGAGGGCCGATCCCGCCGGCACCCGATGGGCATCCGCCACGCGGATAACGAGGGAATCCAACCGGCGCATCTCTTCTTTCAGTAAACCCGAAGGAGCCGTCAAAGCGAGCGAGCGGAAAGAGTTGCTGCACACGAGCTCGGCGAGATCGCCGCTGGTGTGGGCATCGGTCATTCTCTGCGGCCGCATCTCGAAAAGCTCGACCGTCACACCGCGCCGGGCAAGCTGCCAAGCCGCCTCGCATCCGGCCAGGCCGGCGCCGATGATTCGGACAAGGCGCGCCATCGCTATTCCGCGACCTGGATTTTATAGGTGCACTGTGGATTGTGGCAGCGCCGCACCCGCCCGGCTCGCCTGGTTACCTTCTCGAGCAGGATCGGCGCCCGGCATTCGGGGCAGACTTCCGCGACCGGCCGGTCCCACGTGGCAAACTCGCACTCCGGGTAACGGTCGCAGCCGTAGAAGATCTTGCCGCGCCGGGATTTTTTCTCCTGAAGGCTCCCCTGCGCGCACCGGGGACAGCGGATCCCCAAGTCCTTTGGCCTTTCGAGCGAGCGGATATTCTTGCAATCGGGATAACCGCTGCAGCCGAGAAACTGGCCGTACTTGCCCCAGCGAAGCTGCATGGGCCGGCCGCATTCCTCGCACGCCTCATCGACCTCGACCTCTTTGGCCACCCGGACCTCGCCGCTCTGATCCCGCGTGAAATTCTTGGTGTTCTTGCATTCCGGGTAGCGCGGGCACGCCAGAAACTCGCCGTTTCGCCCCCACTTGACCACCATCATCGCGCCGCATTTGTCGCAGGGGATCTCCGTCGGCACCTCCTCGCGCTTGACGTCCCGCATCTGCGTCTCGGCTTTCTTGAGATCGCGCGAGAACGAGGCATAGAACCGCTTCATGGCCTTGAGCCAGTTCTCCTTTCCCTCTTCGACCTTGTCCAGAATGCCCTCCATCCCCGCGGTGAACTCGACGTTCAGAATATCGGGAAAGGACTCGACCAAAAGCTCGGTCACGAGAAAACCCAGTTCGGTCGGGACCAAGCACTTCCGCTCATCTAAAACCACGTACTCGCGATCCAGGATATTGGACAGGATCCCGGCATAGGTCGACGGCCGGCCGATTCCGTTCTCGTCCAACTCCTTGATCAGCGAAGCCTGGGTAAAGCGCGGCGGCGGCTGTGTGAAGTGCTGGCGAGGATTGAGTGCAAGTAGCTTGAGGGGGTCCCCTGCTTCCAGGGCCGGCAGCGTCCCCTCTTTTTCCTCCTCCTCTTCGTCCCGTCCCTCGATGTAGAGCCGCATGAAGCCGTCAAACTTAAGCTGCTGACCCGTGGCGCGGAATAGCGCCTCGCCCACGTGGATGTCAAAGACGGTCTGATCGTATACCGCCGGGGCCATCTGGCTGGCCACAAACCGCTCCCAAATCAGGGAATAGAGCGCAAACGCGTCGCGCCTGAGGTACCTGCGCACGCGCTCCGGGGTATACTCCATCGAGGTCGGGCGAATCGCCTCGTGCGCGTCCTGAACACCCTTTTTGCTGCGGTAGGTGACAGGCTTTTCCGGCAGATAGCTCTCCCCGTATTGGCCATGGATGAAGCGGCGCACCTCGCGCACGGCATCCGCGGAAACCCGCGTCGAATCGGTGCGCATGTAGGTGACGAGCCCCACAGACCCTTCCGGCCCCAGCTCCACTCCCTCGTAGAGGCGCTGGGCGACCTGCATCGTGCGCTGGGGCTGGAAGCCGAGCTTTCTCGCCGCCTCTTGTTGGAGCTTGCTTGTGACAAAGGGAGGCGTGGGGAAGCGGCGCCGCTCCTTTCTCTCCACATCGCTGATGGCCCAGGGACCGCCTTCGACCGCGCGCACGATTTTACGGATCTCCGCCTCGCTCTCGATGCGAAATTTTTTGTTGTCGATCTTTTCCCCCCGCCACTCCACCAGGCGCGACTCGAACGCAGGGCCAGCCCGGCCCTCCAGCAGCGCCGTGAGCGACCAGTACTCCTGCGGGACAAAGGCGCGGATCTCCGTTTCCCGCTCGCACACCAGGCGCACGGCGACCGACTGCACGCGACCGGCGCTCAACCCCCTTCGCACCTTTTTCCACAAAATGGGGCTGATCTGGTAGCCGACGAGCCGATCCAGGATCCGGCGGGCAATTTGCGCCTCGAATTTTTTCCGATCCAGCTTCTGCGGGTGCGCGATCGCTTCCTGGACCGCCTTGCGCGTGATCTCGTTGATCAGAACCCGATGCATCCGGTGGTGGTCCCGACCGATTTGGTCGGCGATGTGCCAGGCAATCGCCTCCCCTTCCCGGTCGGGATCGGACGCAAGATAGATATGCTCTTTGCCCATCGCGGCCCGCCGCAGGTCCTCGATGATCTTCTTCTTGCCCTGGATCACGTGGAAGTCCGGGACAAAACCCTTTTCGATATCCACCCCCAGCTTGCTCTTGGGCAGATCCACGATATGCCCAACGGAGGCTTTAACTTGGAAATCCCGACCCAGGTATCTTTCCAATGTCCTGGCCTTAGCCGGGGATTCAACGATGACTAGATTCTTCGCTGCCATAATTTTGTCAGCTTGGAGCTGAAAAAAGTTTTGAATTTTGAGTTCTTAGTTTTCAGTTCAACTAAAAACCCAAAACTAAAAACTCATACAAACCTGAGAGCCGATAGCTGATGGCTAATTTACTGTAAATCTCTTTCCAGCTAGCTGCCTTACGAGGCCGCGGATCTCCAATTCCAGTAGCAGCTCGGAAACCCTGGCGGCCGTAAGCCCGCTCTTCTCGATCACCTCGTCGATCTGCAACGGACGGACCGCAACCAGCTCGAAGACTTTTCTGGCCTCCCCACTCAATCCGACGGGAGCGGGCCGCTCCAAAGCGCCGGCCACGGCCCCAATCCGCCCGAGGAGCTGCGGCGCGATCTCCTCGACGATATCTTGCACGCTTTCCACCAACTTCGCCCCCTGCCGGATCAGGCGATGGGTACCGCGGCTGCGGCTGGCGCCGGCCTCGCCGGGGACGGCAAAAACCTCCCGCCCCTGCTCGGCGGCCAGGCCGGCTGTGATCAGCGAGCCGCTCTTTTCCGTCGCCTCGACGACCACGACGCCGAGCGCAACCCCGCTGATCAGCCGGTTGCGGGAGGGAAAGTTGAAAGCAAACGGTCGCGTCCCGAGCGGCAGCTCAGAGAGGATCGCTCCCCGCTCGCACAAACTCCGATAAAGCTCCTCATGGTCCGGCGGATAGATGATATCCACGCCGCAGCCCAAAACCGCCAGGCTCCTCCCCTCTGCCCCAAGCGCGCCTCGATGCGCCTCCCCATCGATGCCCAGCGCCATGCCGCTTACCACCGTAAAGCCCAACGCGGCCAAACCCTGGGAGAGATCCCGAGCGATTCTGAGGCCGTATTCGCTTGCGCTGCGCGAACCCACCAAGGCCACGGCCCGCTCATCCTCGGGTCGAAGCTCTCCTTTTGCATACAAAAAAGGCGGCGGGTCAGGAATCATCCGCAACCGCGGCGGATACTCGCGAGCGTTAAAAGGGACAATCTTCACGCCGGACTCCAACACGCGCTCCACTTCGTCCTCGACCGTGCTCCATCGGTCGAAGCCCTGAAGCCCCGCAGCGGCCTCCCTGTCCATGCCTGGGATCTCGGCCAATTCTTTCACGGAGGCAGCAAAGGCCTTCGTGGGATCGCCAAAATATTCGACGAGCTTCTTAAATCCGATGCAGCCCAGCCCCTTGATCGAAGCAAAGGCAAGCCACGGGGCATATCCCTTTTCCGCGCGCGCAGGCAAAGAAAGTTCCTCAGGAAAATTTACCCAAGCCTCAACCATATCCTATTGCCTTTTGTCAACCAGAGGTGCTTGCTCAGAAGCTATAGCAGGCACAAAAACATAATTATATGCAAAAATCGCCGCCAACGCCACCACCTCGCCTCTTAACTCACTTTGCGGCCGCCCGGCCGCTCCGGCTTTTCTCCAAGTCAAGGAGCCTCCTTTTCCAATTCATCCCTAGCGCGTAGCCCCCCAGACCGCCGTCGCTTTGGACCACGCGATGGCAAGGAATGACGATCGGAATCGGATTTCGCGCCAAGGCATTGCCCACCGCCCGGCTCGCTCCGGGTTTTCCTAACAGGCCGGCGATCCAGCGGTAGCTCCTCACCTGACCGTAGGGTATCCGCACGGTGATCTTTAGAACCGCACGGGTGAAGGCGGGAAGACCGGATAGATCGCACGGCGCGCTGAACGATCGCAGCCGGCCCGCTAGATAGGCGCTGAGCTCCTTTGTGGCCAGCTCCTGCCACCGCCGGGCAAGAGCGTCGTCAGGCCGGCTTTGACGGGCTCTGCTTCGATGCCGTTTGTCGGCTCCCAGCCGCACTTCTTTGATCCCCGATCGGGACGCCTGAATCGAAAAGCTCGCCTTCATTTTTTTCTTCTCCGTTCCTCTCTTCGGGCCCGCCAAAACAAGCGAATCGGCGCTCCTTGAAGGCGCAACGCGGTCCGCAGCCCGTGCACGAGATAACGTTGATACGTCGGGGAGATTCCTTTCGGAGCGCTGACAAAGATCGTAAATGTCGGCGGGCGGATCGCCGTCTGCGTGGCATAAAAGAACTTCACTTCCCGGCCCTGATAAAGGGGCGAAGGATGAGCCCGGACGACTCCGCGCAGGGCTTGATTGAGCGGCGCCGTCGCGATCCGGCGCTGATAAGAGCGCGCCACACTTTCGATCGCCTTATTGAGATTTTCAACGCCTTCCCCAGACAGGGCCGAAATAAAAACGAGCGGCGCAAAATCGACAAACGCAAGTTTGTGAAAAACCCGCTCGCGGTAGGCCGCCGAGCGCCTGTGCTCGGGTGCAACCAGATCCCATTTGTTGACCGCCAGAACCAACCCCTTGCCGCGCGCCGCCGCATAGGCGAGAATCTGAGCATCCTGATCGGTGACCCCTTCCGGGCCGTCCAGCAGGTGCACGACCACATCGCCTCGATCCACCGAGCCCAGGGAGCGAATGACGCTGTAGCGCTCGATCCGATCCACGATTCTTGCCTTGCGCCGAATTCCAGCAGTGTCCACCAGAATGTATGGCTCACCGCCCAAGCTAAAGGGTGTGTCCAAGGCGTCCCTGGTCGTTCCGGGAACGGCGTCCACCACGGCGCGCTCGTACCCCAGCAAGCGATTAACCAGCGTAGATTTGCCCACGTTGGGCCGCCCGACGATGGCCACGCAAAGCGGCCTCATTTCTTCCCCGGTTTCAGCCGGAGGTTCGTGGGTACACACGGGGAACGCCGCCACGATCCGGTCCATCAACGCATCCATCCCCAGCCCGTGTTCAGCCGAAACCGGAAAGACCTCGCTTAGTCCTAAAGCGTAAAACTCGTAGAGGCGGCTCTCCTTCGGCGGACTATCGATCTTATTGACGGCGTAGAAAACTGGCTTGTTAACCCGCCGAAGCAGCCGCACGGTGTCGCGATCCAGGGGGTTGAGGCCTGCCTTGCCATCGAAGAGAAACAGGATGACATCGGCTTCCTCCCTGGCCAGACGGCCTTGCTCTTGAATCTTTCGCTCGAGGGCGCTCCCGGCCTCGGCTTCGAAGCCACCGGTGTCAATCAGGATGAACCTCCTCCCCTCCCACTCCGCCTCCGCATAGTTCCGGTCCCGGGTAACCCCCGGCAGGTTATCGACGATCGCCTTCCTTTTTCCCGTCAGACGGTTAAACAGCGTGGACTTCCCGACGTTGGGCCGCCCGACAACGGCCAAAACAGGAAGCCGGGGGGAAGGGCTGGTATTGAACTCGGTCATCTGGATCATGCGCTAAAGGCCTAGCTCCGCCAGTGCGTTCGGGTCCTCGGTCCATCCCCGATGGACTTTGACGAAAAGCTCGAGGAAGATCCGGCAGCCCAGAAGCAATTCCAGCTCTTCCCGCGCTCGCTTGCCGATCTCCTTGAGCATGGATCCTTTCTTGCCGATCAGGATGGGTTTGTGGGAATCGCGATCGGCGTGGATCGTCGCCTTGATCACGATCAGATTCCGCGCCTCTTTTTCGCTGAATTCCTCGACGGTCACCGCCGTACCGTAAGGGATCTCCTCGCGCGTGAGCAGAAACACTTTTTCCCGGATGATCTCGGCCGCCAAAAAGCGCTCGGTCTGGTCCGTCAGCTCTTCCTCCGGATAATATCGCGGTCCTTCGGGAAGCTGTTTGATGATGAGATCCAAGAGCAGCGCCACCCCTTCCCCTTTGAGCGCGCTTACCGGGACGATCTCCCTTCCGGGCAAAAGCTCGGCTAACCGTTCCATGAGCGGCAAGAGCTTTCCCTTGGCGACCGAATCCACCTTGTTGAGCAGGATGAGGGCGGCCGTCTCCGATCGGGACAATGTCCGCGCGATATCCTCGTCCTCGCGGCCGATCCCTGTGCTTGCATCCACGAGCCAAAGAACGCCATCGACTTCATCGAGCGTCGTGAGAGCGGTCTCCACCATACGCCGGTTCATCACGGAATGAGCGCGGTGGATGCCCGGCGTGTCCAAGAAGACAATCTGGGCGTTGGCCAGCGTCTTGATGCCGCGGATCCGATTCCTTGTCGTCTGCGGCTTGGGGGTCACGATAGCGATCTTTTCGCCCAGAAGCTGATTGAGCAGCGTGGATTTCCCCACGTTGGGCCGCCCGACGATGGCGACAAAACCCGAACGGTGGGGCTGCGTTTCCCCCGGCCCCTCATTGCGCGCTGTTTCACCTGACATAAATCAAAGAACGCTACCGCGCTCCCTATTGCCCTAGTCTTCTGACATCAAGCTTGAGCTTAGTTCCCAGCCAAAGACAGCGTTCCAAGTGGTCCTTCACCCCGTCGTCGGTCTCGGGGTGGACGAGGATATCCAGCCCCTCACGGTTGAGCATCAGCCATGGAACGACCTGGCTAAACTGATCCGGAGAGAAGACCACTTGGTACATCGATTTCGGATGGGGACCCACCGGCCGGTCATGCCAACTGCCGAGCAGGACCTTAAATCGAGCGGCCAACCCCTCCCGCACCCGCGCGGCTGCCAACTGCCGAGCAGGACCTTAAATCGAGCGGCCAACCCCTCCCGCACCCGCGCGGCAGCATCACGGGTTTCAGGGTCGTAGTAAACGTGAGCGTGATAGCCTTGGATCAAAGCGGTTTCCTTGCTCATGTTCTCCCTCCGGTGGAGCTCAAAAAATTAACAACTCGCGAACGCTGTTACCAGATCGCAGCATCAAACTTAAGGGCTGAGCGGGCTTCCCGAGCGCTGCCATTTTCACCGCCTGCACAGCAGGCTGTGGGCCGGAGCAGCGGAGGCGACCGAGACTTTCTATGACTCTTGTCAAGTCCCCTGTTTATTTTTTCTCACGCCGCCTGGCGCATCCTCTGTCGAGCGATGTTCGCCAGGTGGTAGTTTTCGTCGTACGGTTTATGATCTCTCCACATGACAAAAATAATCTTAAGCCACTTCGCTCCCAGAGCCCTAAGCGCTTCGTGGTGGCTGTGCCCCCTAGCCCGTTGGTCACGATAGTATCTGTTCGCCCACTCACAGCGAGGGAGCGAGTTAAACGAAAACCAGTACGAAGCGTATCGCAGCACTTTATTGCAGGCAAAACGAAAGTGGACCACACGGCTCTTGCCACTGGATTTGGTCACC
>JACPAM010000328.1 GCA_016180805.1 Deltaproteobacteria bacterium
CTTCGGCCCGGCATTGCTCTATCGCGGCTTCGACCATTTCGAGGTCAACGGGTGTTTTGACCTCGCCCGTAAAGAGCGTGCGCTCGCGGACGGGAAGCCTGAGATAGCGCGGCACGAGCGGTTTATAGGGCGGCACGGCGACGTTGTACATAGAGGTGCGGATGTTCTTGAGGCCGCGACGAATTTCCGCTACGTCTCGGAATCCTTCGGTAGTGAGCATCGCCACTTTTGCGCCCCTTTCGGTCAGAAGCGCGTTCGTTGCGAGCGTTGTCCCGTGAATGATGCACTCCAGTCCCTGGATGAACTCCCGAACGCTTTTTCCTTCCGCGCGGGCCGCTTTTTCGAGACAGTCCATCAGACCCCGGCTCGGCTCTTCGGGCGTCGTGGGCGCCTTAAAATCCCTGAGCTGGCCCCGCTCGTCCAAAACCAGGCAATCGGTAAAGGTTCCACCGACATCGATGGCGACTCGACTCATTGAAGCCCTCCGACGGCCTACTTGATTTTGGCTTCCGCCTCGCGCAGCTCGGCAGCGTACTTGGAATAGAGCTTTGCTAGCTCGGACACAAATCGCTGCGTCTGCTTTGTGTCGGCAAACGTGGGATTAAACTTGGCCGCCCGAATGGCGTCTAAGAACTCCCTGTTCTGGTAAAGCTTTGTCAGCGCATCCCGTAACAAGTCGGCCAGCTCCGGAGAACTCCCCGGCGGCAAATAAAAGACCATGTCGAGCATAAGCTCGAGCGGATACCCCTGCTCTTTCGACGTCGGAACATTAGGCCACAATTCGTGCCGCTCCGCCGCATGAACCGCGATCGGGCGCACCCCTTCTTTGAGGTACCTGTTGGTAAACTCAAGGCCGTAGGATACGGCCTCGCAGTCCCCACGCAACATTCCTGCGGTAGCGGCTGGAGCGCCTGGGTAGCCGGGGATTAAGCGATACGGGAAACCCATCTCTTTTGCTGCGACGACAATATAGGAAAGAGATACGCTGCCGCCCTCGTTACAGAAGGGGATAGGTTTCGCCGCTTTTTTGAGATCGGCGATGCTCTTGTAAGGGGTCCGAGGGGCAACGGCAATCGTATAGGGGTTGTGGTAGGTCGAAGTCAGTATAACGAACTTTGAGAAATCGTAGCCGGCATCAGCCCCAAAGACCGCCTGATTGCCCACCGCACCGGCAGTGTAAGTTGAACCCATCACTGAACCATCGGGCTTGGATCGGTAAACCGTCTGCACGCCAGTTCGCCCCCCTGCGCCTGGCTCGTTCTTGACGATGAAGCTAGGTGACCCCGGCAAGTATTTCGGCAGGTAGCGCGCTGCGATCCGAGTTTGCACGTCGCCGCCGCCCCCTGCGGCAAACGGGAACACAATCGTAATGGTCGGTGGGAGCGAAACCGTTTTGCCGGACTGGGCGTTCGCCGGACCAGAGCGGCTAACAACAAAAATGAACAGCGCAGCAATGAAAGACCAAAAACCTTTACCGAAAATCGACTGCATGAGAACCTCCTTCGCGCCGGATTGGTCAGTTGTTGTGCAGGATTTCGTTAAATTTTGGAGCAACTAATATGCCAAGCCCCCTTCCTCTCGACGGACCGCCAAGGAAGCTTCAGCCTTGCATAAACTTTCGCGGTTGACCGGGGATGGAGAAAAGCTCTTCCAGAAAGTTAGAAAACCTCCTTGACTTTTTCCTTTTTCCAAGAATAAGCTTCGAAACGTCTTTCACCGGCCGAAAAAACTCGGCAGAATCTCATGTGGGCCCTCTGGCACGACGATTGCACAAGATCGTGGAGATTTTTTAGTGTCAACGGCAGCCGACATTGCTCCACCGAAACCGACCATCCGCACGTACGGATAAGATGAGTGCCCCGCAACGCTCGTAGGAGACCTCGATGAGCACCAGCGAAATCCATCCTCTAACCTTATCCACGGTTTGGCACTCCCTGCAGCGGATCTGCCGGGAGATGCGGCGGGTGATCGAGAGAACCTCGCAGAGCTATCTCATCTCCCAGCTCAAAGACATCTCCGTCGGCATCTGGGGTACCGCGACAACGTCTATCCGGGCGATGTCTTTCTGGCCAACGATCCCTACAACGGCTACTCCTGCCACCCGCCCGACTGGGGCTTTTTCCGCCCCATCTTTTACCGCGACAAGGTGGCCTTCTGGACTCTGGCCCGCGCCCACGTGGAGGACACCGGCGCGGCCTTCCCCGGCGCCTACTTCTCCGATCCCTATGATATTCACTCCGAGGGCATTTTGATCCCTGGAGTCAAAGTGATTGAGAAGGGAAAAGAGCAGCGCGACATTCTGCGGCTGATCTGGAACAACGTGCGGCTGTCCGAGGGGGTGAGGATCGACTGCTACGCGATGATTGCGGCGACCACAGTGGCCGAGCAGAGGCTAACCGAGCTGATCGAGAAATACGGGATCGACACGGTCGAGCACTGCATTTCTGTCATGCAGGACCGCACCGAGCGCAGGCAGTGCACGCCTGCATTCAGAAGATGAGAGACGGCACCTACTACGGCGAGTCCTCCACCGACGATGATGGTTATGAGCTGGACGTTCCCGTGACGGTTCGCTGCGAGGCCACCGTGAAGGGAGACAAGCTCATCGTCGATTTTTCCAAGAGCGACAAGCAGCGCCGGGGATTCATCAACTCCAGCTATCCCAGCACGTACAGCATCGCGGTTGCCGGAGCCATCCTTTTTCTCGATCCCGCGCTGGCAGACTACCACAATGAGGGAACGATGCAGGCCGTCGAGGTGGTCGCCCCCGAGGGGTTGGTGGTCAACGCGAAGTATCCCGCGCCGATGGGGGGAGCCCCGGTCAATGTGGGACATAACATCATTGAAGCCGTGATGATGGCGATGTCGGAGGCGGTGCCGAGTCGGGCCGCCGCCGGTTGGGGACGGCGCTACGGCCAGTACATCTACG
>JACPAM010000329.1 GCA_016180805.1 Deltaproteobacteria bacterium
TCTAACTTCTGAGTCTCCTTGGGAGTCGAAAGAACCACCTTCGTTACGGTTCGCGTCACTCCCTCGACCGAGCGGATCTCTCCGAGAAGCTTTTCCAGTGACTCGGTATTGGCCGTCTTCACCTTTAGAATAAAGCTTTCCTCCCCTGTTACATGATGGCATTCGAGCACATCGTGCTGTCGCACCATATGCGCGGCAAAGTCGTCAATGTAGCGCTGGTGGGCAACCGACACACCGATGAAGGCCGTGACGTCCTTGCCTACCCTCTTGGCGTCAAGCACGGCTTGGTAACTCTTAATAATCCCGTGCGCCTCGAGCTTTTTCAGCCTCTCCATCACGGCAGGCGACGAGAGATCCACCTCTTTGCCTATATCGGCGAGGTGGCAACGGCCGTGATCTTGAAGAATAGAAAGAATTTTTAAATCTATTGGGTCCAGCAAGTTTATTTCGTTAGGTCTCTGACGCCTCTTCCCGAAATCTTTTATGCTGTTTCGATGCAGATGTCAAGTTTTTAAAGGCTCTCTGTCAAAAAAAGTGGAGCCCCACGGGGAGAGCCCGTGGCTCCACTTCGTCGTCCTTCGACTCGCTTCGCTCGCTCAGGACGACCCTGAGCAAGGGCCCACGGCCAGAGGCCGTGGCCCGCGTCGAAGGGTCGTTATCCGGTGATGTAGCGTTCCAGTTGCTCGATGATGAATTTCTGCTCGGCGATAATAGATTTCACGAGGTCGCCTATGGAGATGACGCCGACTAATTCCCCTTCCTCCATGACCGGAAGATGCCGGACGCGCTTTTCCGTCATCAAGGCCATGCACTCTTCTATATTTTGGTCGGGTTGAGCGTACACGACTCGGGACGTCATGATCTCCTTGACCTCGGTGGTCTTCGAAGAGCGTCCCAGAAGGATCACCTTCCGCGCGTAGTCTCTCTCCGAAATAAGCCCGACCAGCTTGGTCCCCTCCATAACCATAAGCGCGCCGATTTCTTTATCAGCCATGAGCTTCATGGCGTCATAAACCGTAGCGCCGGGTTCGATTGACCAGACATCATGACCCTTGACCTTTAGTATGTCCTTAACTTTTTTCATGGGCGACCTCCGTATCCGTCGGCCTTGGTCTTGCCGCTTCCTCACTTTCCCTTTGGTCCCGCCCCGCCGTAGAGCCGGTCTATGTACCCGCTACGATCCAGCTCCGAAAGGTATCCCGAATCGATGAACTCGCCCGCCGAGAATGCCGATCGTTTCTTCGCGCCGGGCTTTGAAAAAATGGACCCCCCGGACTAGCGCTCGCACCGTACGAAAGGCCAGAATGGGGTGTCTGGCCATGAAAGATCGCCGGCTCGTCAGCGCGGCGCCCTGGTACTCTATGTTGAGGTCAGCGATGTTCACGAGAAAGTTCATCCCGGCCCGACGAGCCGCAATAGTCCTGGGCGGAGAAATCATCGTCGCGGACACTCGATGGGTCTCCAGGGCAGGCCATAACACATCGTCACTACCAAGATAGTTGAACTTCACGTCCTTGTTTGGGTCGAGGCCCAAATGTTGCAGAGCAAAACGCGCCATTTTTTCCACGGCATCGCCGGGCCGCTGGATCCCGACCAGCTTTCCCCGAAGCTCACTGGCCGTACGGATCTCAGGACGTGAAACCAACACCCTCCCCCCGAAGCGAGTAGAGAAACCTCCCAGCATAACCGGATCACCGCCACGCCGCACGGCCGCCGGGATGAGCAGGAAAGCTGACATAATGGAGAAGTCAACGTCCTCGGAGATGAGAACCATCGGAGCCAGGGAGCCCGGTGTCCGGATGAACTCGATCTGTATCCCCTCCTCTCGGAAAAGACCCGCTTCGCTGGCGAGAAACGGAATCGAGAAAACCGCGGCCGGGACAGAATAACCGATGCGAATGCGCTCTTTCTCGGGCTTTCCTTGAGCCAATGTGGCAGGCGAGATAGAGACGAGAAAAAAAAGCGCCGCAGCAGCGCTAAAGCATTTTGACCCCATCGCGCGCACCTCCCATCGGTTATTTGGTCACGAGCTATAGGCCCGCAGGTCTCGTGTACTTTTTTCTAAGCTCATTCCAGGCCTTGGCGCGAAGATCCGCTCCGGTCTTCCAACTGTCGGGTAAATCGCTGATGCGGTAGGGTGCTCTGCACGGACCTCCTTTGACATAGCCCGCTGCGTTGGTCAGGTATTTGTTGATTTGGGCGTTGTAATGCGGAAACCCGGCTGCGAAATCCTCCGGCGACACAGCCGGCGGAACGGAACGCAAGTCTTGCCAGATCTCATCGACTCGCTTTTCGTCATCCTTCAGAATGGCGTCAGCCAGCGCAACCACCGGCTCCGGCCCCATGCAAGCCATCCCTGACGACCAGATAGCGGTTATCCTGGGCCTGGCCATCCTGTACGCAGGATAGATCGAAGTCTCGCCGGGCATGAAGTTGATCTGATGGCCCGCAACCCTGAGATCGTCTAGCAAATTGGCATGGCTGTAAGACATTTTGGTCACGACAACCGTTCGCGCCTTTTTTGCCACTCGGGCCCAAAATCCCGTAGGAAACATGGATTTGAAAAATCTTGCGTTTGCATAAATAAGTATGGGCATATCGGGCACGGCCTCACCCAGGTCGGCATAGAACTGGGCCGAGTTGTCGAGAGTAGGCGTTTGCCACAGCGGAAGGCCAACAAACGCACCATCGGCACCCACATCCTTCAAGCCGCGCATCTGTCTGACCGTTTCCTTTGTCCCCAACGATGTAGCTCCCGCAAAAACAGGAACCCTCTTTCGCGCCACCTGAACGATGGCATCGATGAATGCCCTTTTCTCCTCCCAAAGCAGGGCAGCGCATTCCCCGGTGGTTCCACAGGCCGCAATAAGGCCGATGCCCGCATGGATGTACTTCTCCGTCATCCGGGCAGTTTCATCGAGATCAACCGAGTCGGTGGCATCCCATCCCTCCCCGTCTTCCTTACAGGGAGTAGGAACCATCAC
>JACPAM010000004.1 GCA_016180805.1 Deltaproteobacteria bacterium
GAGGACTGCGCCGGATGAAAGCCGGAACTGACAGCTTTCGGGGCGGCTTCGAAGGGAATTCCGGAAGCTTCGTCCGAGCGCAGGCCCGGTGGGTCGCGTAGCGGAGTCCCGTGGAGCGAAGGGAGCCCCGAAGCCCAAGGTGAAAGGCAGCTTTCGGAGGAATACGGGCGAGGAGCATGAGTGAACGTGACTGAGATGCCGAGCTATGACGTGGTGATTGTTGGCGCGGGACTAGCGGGGCTGACTGCTGCCCTGTTTGCGGTGCGCCATGGCCATTCCACCCTTGTCTTGGAATCCTTTGTCCCGGGGGGGCACCTGGTGAACATCGGGAAGATCGAAGACTTTCCGGGCTTCCCCACCGGGGTAGCTGGCTACGAGCTTTGTCCTTCCGTGCAGGAACAAGCAGCAAACCAGGGTGCGGAGTTCCGCATGGCGGAGGTCCGAGACGTAGAGGCGCAAGATCCGTACTGGGTAATAATCGCCAACGAAGGCAGATATCGAGCCAAAGGACTGATAATCGCTGCCGGCTCTCATGCGAAGAAACTCGGCGTTGTGGGGGAAACCAAGTTTCGCGGCAAAGGAGTCAGCCACTGCGCGAGTTGCGACGGCCCCTTGTTTCGGGACCGGACCGTCGGGGTTGTGGGAGGGGGCGACTCGGCACTACAGGAGGCTCTCACCCTTGCTGACTATGCCTCCCAGGTGATTCTATTCCATCGCCGCGAGGCATTCACAGCTCAGCATATTTTTCAAAAAAGGGTCCTGGGCCATTCCAAAATCGCTGTGCGATATAACGTAGCTGTGGAAGAGATCCTTGGAGACGGAGGAGTCAGCGGAGTGCGCGCGTGCGATCTGGCAACGGGGCAACAGACTCAGGTAGAACTGGCGGGCTTGTTCATATACGTGGGTTTGGAGCCGAACACGAAGTTCCTAAATGGTGTGGTGCCGCTCGACTCGGACGGGCGAATACCTACCGATGTCTGGATGAGAACCGAGCGCCCCGGGGTGTTCGCCGCGGGTGATATCCGGCGAGATTCCCCAGCGCAGGCGATCACTTCGGCGGGAGACGGAGCGGTGGCCGCCATAGCGGCCCACCACTACATCAAACAACGCGCCTGGCCGGATCCCGCGTTGACATAGCATGCCATTATCGGCTAGTTTTCGATGCAAATGAGCCTGGCTTCACACCACGAAGTCGTTGTCGTCCACAGCTCGGACTTGCATCTGGGAACCGATTCGAGCTTCGGCTCTTCCCGGTGCATCGATACGCTGTCAGTTCTCCACCAGGTCCTGGGGGCCGCCACGGCGGCGCGCGCCGATCTCCTCGTACTCGCGGGCGATACCTTCGACAACAATCGCCAGCCGCCTGAGCTGCTTGATCGAGCGGCGCGAACCTTGGGCGAGTTCAACTCACCGATCGTGATTCTTCCTGGCAACCACGATCCCCTGACCCCCGACTCGGTATATCGGCGCCCCGAGCTCGCGGCCGTCCCAAACGTCTGTGTGCTGGGGCTCACCGTAGAGGAAGCAGTGGTTTTCCCTGGGCTCGACCTGGAGGTCTGGGGAAAAGCGCACGTGGACTACTCGGATATGTCACCGCTGAGCAAGCCGCCTCCTCGTTCGCGGCGCTGGCGGCTCGCCGCCGCGCACGGCCACTACGTCGAGAAGCCCGACGAGCCGGGCCGCTTGCTCGGTTCCTGGTTGATCCGCCGTCAAGACCTGGTCGCGACCGGGGCAGACTATGTCGCCCTGGGACATTGGAATCTCGCCGCGCGCGTAGGCGACGGGCAGATTAACGCCTACTATTCCGGATCCCCTGGCTATGCCGGCACGGTCAACGTCGTTCGGTTAGGATCGGAGCGCTCGGTCGAAGTCACGCTGGCACCCTTGGGTGCCGTATGAAACTTTACACATTTTTTCGCAGCTCGGCGTCCTATCGCGTGCGCATTGCGCTCAACCTCAAGGGACTGGGTTGCGAGCTGCGGCGCGCTGCCCGCTTTTACGAAAGCCGCGCCCGAGAACCAGCCGGACGCGGAATGAGTACGATGAGCAAAGGCAGGAGGATTACAGATGAATGAGCGAAAATATGAGGCAATTCTCGTCAAACAGGAGGACGGACTGACGACCATAGCGCTCAACCGGCCCGAGAAGCGCAATGCCATGAGCCCGCAGCTCCATCGGGAAATGTACCAGGTCCTGGGCGAGCTGCGCTACGACAAAGACACCCGGGTCATAGTCATCACGGGAGCCGGAGAGAGTTTCTGCGCCGGCCAGGACTTGAAGCAGTATTTTCTCGAGATGGACTCCCAGCCCGAAAGCGTGCGGGATGAGGTGCGCCGCATGGCGCGGTTGTGGAGAAACGAGATGATCCGAACGTTGCCGCAGCCGGTCATCGCCATGGTCAACGGATGGTGCTTTGGAGGTGGATTCACGATCGTGACGGCCTGCGATATCGCGATCGCCGCTGAGGATGCCGTCTTCGGTCTGTCGGAGATAAATTTCGGCCACTTTCCGGGAGGAGAAGTCACGATAGTGCTGACCGAGCAGCTCCAGCCCAAGCACGGTCTTTTCTATGCTCTGACAGGCAAAACGTTCACCGCGAAGGAGGCCGAGCGCATCGGACTCATCACGAAGGCCGTTCCCCGAGAGAACCTGCAGGAGGAGACCATGGAGATCGCCAACAACCTGCTCGAAAAGGATCCCTTAGCGCTAAAGGCGGTCAAAGAGGCCTGGTACTACACCTTCTATTCCCCCCCGGACGTGGCCTACGAAATCTCCACCCTCATCTCGCAGCGCGTGACGCAGCAGCATGGCGGGCGCCCGGGGATACAGCAGTTCGCAAAGAAGCAATACCGGCCCGGTCTGGGCGCCTACAAGTGGGAGGGGTAAAACAGTCGGAAGATCCTTGGTCTGTGGGCTCTGTCAGGAACAAATGGTGTACCTCTCACAATTACATTAGGGAACGCGCATGGCCATAGCCCTAGGCGTTCATGAACAACCTGTATCGTAACATTTTCGCCCCAATCAGGAGATAGGTATGGTCAGGAAGTCACGGTATCTGACACTAGCCATAATTGCCGCACTTTGTCTCAGCCCGGTTGTTAGACCTAGTTCCGGGCAAGAACTTTTTTACAAAGGAAAGACGATCCGGATCGTTGTGGGACTTGCGCCCGGAGGTGGTTTCGATACCTATTCACGCCTCATTGCTCGCCATATGTGGAAGTATATCCCCGGGAATTCCACTATATTCGTGGAAAACATGCCAGGCGCTGGCGGTCTGCTTTCTGCCAACCACGTATATAAGGCTGCCAAGCCCGATGGACTCACCATCGCCAACTTTAGCGGTGGCCTATTTTTGCAACAGCTTCTAGGGAAGCCCGGCATTGAATTTGATGCCACCAAGTTTGAGTACGTCGGGGTCCCCGCTCAAGGCGAGTTCATGGTAGGCTTGTCGAGGGCTGCACGGATTACAAGCGTTTCGCAATGGATGGCCTCTGGGGTCCTGCTCAAGCTTGGTGGAACCGCCCCTGGTGCATCTACGGATGACATCCCAAAAGTTTTGAAGGCAACCTTAGGGCTACCCATTCAGGTGGTCTCAGGCTACAAAGGTACTGGCCCCGTTCGGCTTGCCTTCCATGCTGGTGAAGTCCAAGGGGTTTGTAACTCTTGGGACTCATTCAAAGCAACTTGGCGTAAGGAGATGGAAACGGGGGAGGTTGTGATCGTGCTCCAGGCGACTGTCAAGCCACATCCCGAAGTCCCTAATGTACCCGTTGCGTATGATTTAGCGAAGACTGAAGAGGCAAGGAAATTAATCCAAGCGATCACTCGGGTCCATGGAGCCACGAACCGTCCCTATGTCGTACCTCCTGGAACGCCGAAAGAACGGGTTAATGTCCTACGTAAAGCTTTCATGGACACCATAAAGGACCCAGACTTCGTAGCAGAAGCAAAAAAGGCGAACCTAGAAATCAATCCGTTAGATGGCGAGGAGCTAGATCAAAACGTTAAGGCATTGTTTAAGCTGGAGCCCGCATTGATCGATAGGCTTAAAGAGATTCTGAGATAGATTAGAGCGAGGCGAGTTCCAGTCGGTGATCGGAAGACAGTATTTTTCTTAAGCTTTTCGATTATTCGTAGAGCCTTCTGATATAGCGGCTTTTTGTCTGCTTCCTTCTGCCTAAAGTTGACTCTCCAGCGGCATTATGATTAGAGAGAGCAGTCTTGCTTTGAAGGGCGGCAAATGACCATCCCAGTATTCGAGCTTCTGCGGCCCAAGACCCTGGCCGAAGCGAGCGAGCTTCTCCTCAAGCACGGCGACGATGCTCGCCTGATCGCCGGTGGAACGACGCTGGTGATCCTCATGAAGCAGCGGACGGTTTACTATCCCTATCTGATCGACCTTCAGGGAATCTCCGGCCTCGACCATATCACGGCGGATGGCGAGGGGCTTCGGATCGGCGCCATGGCGACGCAGCGCGCCGTGGAGACCTCGCTGCTTGTACGCCGCTCGTTTCCGGCTTTGGCTGATGCCTTCGGCAAGATCGGCAACGTCCGAGTCCGCACGACGGCCACTGTGGGAGGGAACCTGGCGCATGCCGACTATCGGCTTGACCCACCGCCCGTGCTGCTGATTTTGGGGGCCGATCTCGTCTTGTCGAGCCCGAAGCAAACACGAACGGTGCCGATCAAAGATTTTTATCGTGGCTTGTACGAAACCGCGCTGGAACCCGGAGAGATCTTGGCCGAGGTCAGAGTCCCGCCCGCGCCTGAAGGAAGCCGGACTCTTTACCTCAAATACAGCTCGCTATCGGCCAACGACTGGCCCTGCCTCGGGGTGGCAGCCCTGCTCAAGGGGAACGCGAAACGCTGCGACGAGCTTAGGCTCGGCGTGGGCGGGCTTGCGGAAAAACCGCTCCTGATCGAAGGACTGGAATTGGCCCGCAACGAAACGATCACGGACAGTTTGCTAGACGAGATCGCTCGCCTGGTTGATGAGCAGATCTCCCCGATTTCAGACCTGCGCGGCTCGGAATGGTACAAGCGTGAGATGGCGCGGGTATTCGTCAAGCGGGCAATCTGCGCGCTGGCTGAAGAGGACCCTCACCTTTAATCCTCTCCCTTCAAGGGAGAGGAGCAGAGTGAGGTTGAAGAAGCTAACTTTAACCCTCTCCCTCAAGGGAGAGGGAAGGGTGAGGGTAAAGCGTCTAAGGGACTATGTTATGGCCGATTTTTCAGTCGTGGGGCATTCGGTTTACCGCAAAGATGCCGCGCAGAAAGCGACCGGGCAGGTCCTTCATGTGGGCAATATCGAGATGTCCGGGATGCTCCATGTTGCGGTCCTTAGAAGCCCCTACCCGCACGCCCAAATCACCCGCATCGACAAGGCGCGCGCGCAAGCGCTCGACGGCGTTGCGGCGGTGCTCACCGGAGCCGACGTCGCCGCCATGCCGGGCGTGGACCCGTACTACGGCCCGGCTTTTCGCGACCAGCCCATCCTCGCCGTCGACCGCGTGCGCCACATCGGCGAGCCGGTTGTGGCTGTTGCGGCGGCCGACCGCCGACTGGCCGAGGATGCCCTCCAGCTCGTCGAGATCGAATACGAGCCGCTGCCGCCCGTGCTGGATGTCCTTGAGGCGGTAAAACCCGAATCCCCTGTGCTCCATCCCAAGCTACGAGCCGCGGGGACCTTCGCCGACCTCGCGCACGTTCGAGCCGGACAGAGCTCCAACGTGTGTTACCATTTCAAGCTCCGCAAGGGAGACGTGGAAAAGGCGTTCGCCGAAGCCGACAGAGTCTTCGAAGACACGTTCCGCTCGCCGCCGGCCCAGCACGTGCCGATGGAGCCCCACATCACGCTCGCCTACCTTGACGAAAGCCAGAGAATCAATGTCTGGTCAGCGACGCAGACCCCTTCCTACGTGCGCACGGAGCTCTCGGCGATCTTCGGTCTGCCGATGAACCGGATAAGGATCCGGGTCCCCTACCTCGGCGGCGGCTATGGCGCCAAGCTCTACGCCAAGCTGGAGCCGCTGGTCACCGCCCTCGCCCTGATCACGCGCCAGCCCGTGCGTTACGCTCTGACCCGCGAGGAGGAATTCGTCACGATCACCAAACACGGCGTGGTCGCCAAGCTGAAAACAGCCGTCAAGGGCGGCGCGATCACGGCGCGAAAGTGCGAGGTGTACTGGGACACGGGCGCCTATGCCGAGATCGGCCCGCGCATTGTGCATAAATCCGGCTACACATCGGCGGGTCCCTACCGGATGCCCAACGTGTGGATCGACGGCTATTGCGTCTACACCAACAAGCCTCCGGCGGGGGCGTTTCGAGGCTTCGGCGTGCCACAGGTCATCTGGGCCTATGACTCCCAGATGGACATCATCGCGCGCGCCCTGGGAGCCGATCCGGTGGAGTTCCGCTTGCGGCATGCGTTGGATGAAGGCGAAGCGTTCGCCACGGGCACACCAGTCCGGGCCTTCGGCCTCAAGCCAGCGATCAGCCGGGCGGCCGAGGCCATCGGGTGGTCGAAGCCAAAAACCGCTTCGAGCGGAGCGAAAGCCCGCGGCAGAGGAATCGCTTCGGGCGTGAAAGCGGTGCTCACCCCTTCCATCTCCGGGGCGATCGTAACCATGAGCGCCGACGGCAGCGTCAACATCCTGAGCAGCACCGTGGAGATGGGCCAGGGGGCGGAGACCATGATGGCCCAGATCGTCGCCGAGGAGCTGGGGGTCGCCTTCGACCAGGTGCACATCGTCCAGCCCGATACCGATATCACACCCTACGACACGATCACGGCGGGAAGCCGTTCGACGTACCACATGGGGAACGCGGTCCGCATGGCCGCGGCCAAGATCAAATCCGAGCTCGCCGCCGTCGTAGCCGCCAAGCTCGAGGTCAATCCGGAGGACCTGGTCGCCCAAGGCCGGCGCATCTTCGTCCGAGGCAGTCCGGAGCGGGGCATGACGATCGGCGAGGCCTTCCTCGCCAAGTTCGGTAGCCTGGGAACCACGCTAACGGGGGAGGCGATCTGCCAGACCACGGCCATACCCATGGATCCCGAAACCGGCCAGTCGGAAAAGTGCACGGAATACTGGTTTCCGTCGGCGACCGCCGTCGAGCTGGAGGTCGACACGGAAACCGGACAGGTCGATATCCTCAAGTTCTTTGCCGTGGGCGATGCCGGGACGGCGATCAACCCTAAGCACTGTGAGCAGCAGCTCCTGGGCTCGGCGATCACCCATCTGGGCCTTACGTTGTTCGAGGAGATGGTGTTCGAAGAAGGCCGCCTCCTCAACGGCTCGCTGCTCGATTATCAAATTCCTTCGATCAAGGATATGCCCAAGGAATTTCGCTCCATCGTGGTCCAGGTCCCGCACGAAAGCGGTCCCTTCGGGGCCAAAGGAATAGGCGAGACCGGCGCGCTCACGGTCTCGGCCGCGATCGCCAACGCCATCGAAGATGCCGTCGGGATACGCATTCGCGACTTGCCCATCACCCCCGAAAGGATTCTCAGCCACCTAGCGGCGCGGCGGGAGAAAGAGGCGCACAGGAAGTCGTCATGAAGCGAGAACTGGCACTCACAGTCAACGGCCGATTGGCCAAACTTCAGGTCGAGGACGCCGATACCCTGCTCGAGGTTTTGCGCGACCAGCTAAATCTTTGGAGCGTCCGCGAAGGGTGCGGGGTCGGCGCCTGCGGAACCTGCACCGTCCTCATGGACGGAAAGCCCGTAAGCTCCTGTCTCGTGCTCGCTCGTCGGGCCGAGGGACGGGAAATCGTCACGGTCGAGGGGCTGGCAGCCAGCGGCAAGCTCGATGTCATCCAGGAAACTTTCATCGAGGAGCGGGCGCTGCAGTGCGGCTACTGCACGCCGGGATTCATCCTCTCCGTGAAGGCCCTCCTCGATGAAAATTCCACCCCCACGGACGACGAAGTGCGCGAATATCTATCTGGCAACCTGTGCCGCTGTGCCGGTTATGGCGACATCGTCCGCGCCGTTCGCGTGGCGCAAGAAAAGCGGCGCGCCGGGGCAACGTGATCGTAAACCACAGAAACGCTGCCCTCTTTGCAACTTAATTTTGGATGTACCTCACCAATAGGAGCGGCCGGCTTGACAGCCTACGTTTTTGGATCGATAGTAGGAGTATGATCCGTAAGGTCGCAGCTGTTTTCCTCGCTCTTGCTTGGGTCGCGCTTTTTAGCTTCGAACTTCTCGACGACCTTGAATTTGGCGGATCCACGGCCTACGGGAGCCGGCCCGTAAAAGCCGCCTTAGTTAGTTTGGGGAACGGGATCAACCAAGAAGACGAGGGGCGGGTAACAGCGTGCTGTAAGCTACCTTATCAGGCTAAGTATTTTTATCCCCTTCCTATTGAAAGTATCTTCTCATTCGGAGCTAAAGAAGAGGTAAAAATCCAAAAAGAGGATCTCAAGCTCTACAAGCTCCATTCTGTTTTTCTAATCTGATTCACTCCCACAACTAATTTCACTGACTGTCTGGAGTTAGGACGAAAGGGATTCGTCCTTATTTCCAGGGGCAGCGAGGCATCTGTGCCCTGTTATCAAGCCTTCACACCGGTCTTCGATGCTGAAGCAGAACAGGAGCTAAAAAATGATAAATTGGAACGCTCATCTAAAAAACTTCTGCTCTAAGACCCTCCTGACCGTCTCTTTGTTATTTTTCATTGGGGCTACGATAGTTGGGTCGGGGCTAGAATGGCTCGCCACAGAGAGCCCAAAAGTTGAAGCTTCTCAGAGAGGTTCAGACTTTGTCCATCTGGTGACGATGATCAGGCCCGTGGTCGTCAATATCTCCGCGCTCAAGACCGCCGAAAGGTCGTTTGGCGAGCAAGACTTTGGCAGTTTTTGGGAGAGATTTTCTGACGGCCCGCTCTTTCAGGGTTCCTTCTCCCAAGAGAGCCTTGGAACGGGATTCATTATCGATAGGGAGGGTTTCATCTTGACCAACAACCATGTGGTTGAGAACGCAGAGAAGGTGATCGTTAAGCTATCGGACGGGAGGGAATTTGGGGCAAAGGTTGCGGGCAAAGATCCAAAGACCGACATCGCTCTCGTAAAAATCGATGCCCAGGAAGAATTCCCCACGGCCGTTCTCGGAGATTCCGATCAGCTCCTGGTCGGAGAATGGGTCTTGGCAATAGGCAATCCTTTCGGTCTGGACAATACCGTAACCCGAGGAATTGTGAGCGCGAAGGACAGAAATATCGGCGAAGGCCCTTACGACCAATTCATCCAGACCGACGCCTCCATCAATCCGGGGAACTCCGGCGGGCCTTTGATCAATATGCGCGGCGAGGTCGTCGGCATCAACACGGCCATGTTTAGCGAAACGGGCGACAATATCGGCATCGGCTTTGCGACTCCCGTTAATCTCGTGAAAGAGATCCTCCCGCAGCTCAAGGCTACGGGAAAGGTCACCCGGGGCTGGTTGGGGATGGTGATCCAGGGGATCACTCCACAGATTGCGGAGTCTCTTGGTTTAGATAAGCCGCGAGGTGCCCTGGTCGCGGAGATCGCGAAGGACGGCCCCGCCAACCGCGCAGGAGTTCAGGTCGGCGATGTCATCGTTGAGTTTGATGGGAAGGAGATCAAGCGATCGAATGATCTGCCTCTTATCGTGGCCCGGACATCCGTAGGGAAAAAAGTCCGATTGAAGATCCAGCGAGATGGAAAAGAATTAATCCTCCATGTGACGGTAGGGGAGGCAAAAGAGGATCAAGTGAGCTAGCCCTCAACGGCGTTCCAAGAGAAAGGAGATTCTTATGTTTGGAAGCATCGGCATGCCGGAATTGATCGTCATTCTCGTTATCGCGTTATTGATATT
>JACPAM010000005.1 GCA_016180805.1 Deltaproteobacteria bacterium
TGGATGGAATTGATCCCAATGACGTCGCAGCGCCTGACCGTCGTATCGTCGATCTCGCGCCGCTTGGCCTTGGCAAAGCCACCCTGAACCAGGCCGACGTTACTCCCCACGATCGAGGTCACGTGAACCCCTGGCTCGAGCCAATTGCCGTCAAAAACCGGAACGCTCGCGTTCGTGGCGCAAAGAACGATATCGACCCCCTTCACCGCCTCCTCGGCCGAGGCGGCCGGGCGGATGTCGAGATTCAGGGCCCTACCCATCTCCGCGGCGAACTTTTTACGGTTCTCGGGACTGCGGCTGTATACCCTCACCTCTTTGAGCTTTCTGATCCTGGCGATTGCCAGCAGGTGGTTCTGTGCCTGTCCCGCCGAGCCGAGAAGCGCCAACTTCTCGGCGTCCCTGCGCGCCAACAGATCGGTCCCGACGGCGCTTGTCGCCGCCGTGCGAAGTCCGGTTACCGGGGCATTGTTCGGGAGCTCGCTACACGTGAGCTCGCCCACGATGAGGGCCTTCAGCTCCCCTTCGGCGCTGTCGTAGAGGACATACACCGGATGGTTCAGCCGGGGATACTCCTGATGATCGCTCAGGGGCTTCACCCATTCGCAGTGAGTCATCAAGCCGGTGACTCCAGCGGCCGGAACGCCGCCCTGATGGACGCTCACGCGGACGCCGGACGGAACGTGGATGCGCCGGCGGGGGGCGTTGATTTGAGGGTTGTGTCCCCATTCGCGAAACCCCAACCGCACGGCCTCGATCGCCTCTTCCATGCTCACGATGCCCCTAACTTCACCGGGTCCGATCAATCTCGGTTTGATCATCTATGGTTCCTTATAAGAAAACGTCAGCAACCGAGCCTAAGGCTTTTTGCCCCAAAGCGCGGTGAAGAAACCTTCGTCGACCAGTTCCTGGACCAGGCCGTTATCGTAGAACTGCTCCGCCTTCACTTGCTTGGCTTTCGGGTTTTTCTTGGCGATCTCCTCCAGCGTGACTTGAAATGCCCGCGACTTCACCAGAGGAACCTTCTCGACAAAGTCGTGGGCGTACTGCACGCTCCCTTCGAGCATCCCGGGATCCTGAATCTTCGAATAGCGCGCCATGATTTTCTTATAATCTTCCTTCTGCGTGTGCATAAAGTGAACCGCCCTCCCATAGGCCCGAAGGACTGCTTTCGCCTGAGCCCTGCGCTCTCTCATAAACTTCCGGGTCGTGGTGATGCCGACGTGCATAAACGGGATATCCTCTGTCGCAAGGCTAGCGAGGATTTTCATCCCCGCCTGCTGGGCCACGTAGCCCATGGGAAAGGACATCGGCGCGGCATAGATGGACCTCTTCGAAAGCGCTGCTGCGAGCTCCGGCATCCCACCGATCTGCATGATGGGAACGTCCCGCACGGGCTCAAGCCCATATTTCGCCAGGAGCATCCGCATCCCGAAGTCCGTGGAGGCGCCGAAGCGGGTCACCCCCACGGCCCTACCTTTTAAATCCCTAACGCTTTTTACCTCCGGAGCGGACATAACATAGAAGGCTACAACATTGATGACCGATCCCATCGCGACCAGGTCGCCTCCTTGCAATCCTATATCCGCAACCACCTGACTGTTAGCGCTTGAGACCGCCACCTCGCCGGCCAACATGGACTGTGCCATCGTCGTCGACGTCGCAATAAAGATGAGATCCGCGTCGAGTCCTTCCTGCTTAAAAAAGCCGGCCTCTTTCATCACCCAGTAGGGGGAATTCAACGCGCTTACTGCCGACCAACCCACCACGACCTTCTGCGCCCTGCCCGGAGAGGGAAACATCAGAGCTGCGGCGAAAGTCAGCAGCGCCAATCCCTGAAAGAAGCGATGGCCAATCATGGTTCCTCCTTATGATTAAATTTTTCGCAAAAATTTCTCTGTGCCGCCCTGCCAAGCGCCCCAACGTACCACCCCTTCACCAACGGGTCAACAAAGGGCCTAAGCCAATTGACATAACCGCCGGGGTACAATAGACTTTTCCCACAACAATTGGCCGAGCCGATAGATGGGTGGCCCTTCTCATGGTGAGTTCATACCTCGAGCTGCGCGCGAAGATCGAACAAAAAGACAAGGGGCTCAAAGAGAAAGTTAAGAGCTTAGGCGAGGCCGCCGCCCTCATCCCCGACAACTCCCACGTCGCGGTCGGAGGATGCCACTACTCGCGCACTCCCATGGCCATCATTTGGGAGATGATCAGACAGGGCAAGAAAGGCCTGACCATCTCGAAGAGCATCACCGCCACGGAGGGCGACCTCCTCCTGGTCGCGGGCGCCACCAGGCACATTGTCACGAGCTGGTTTAGTGCCGGAGTCACCTGGGGCGTTTCGAGGATCATGAGACACTACGTGCAATCGGGGGAGGCGCGATACGAAGAGTGGAGCCACATGAGCCTTGGCTTGAGGTACAGGGCAGGAGCCATGGGTGTTCCTTTCCTACCTTCACGGTCGATGTTGGGCTCGGACGTCTTCAAGCGGCTTAAAGATATCAAGGAAATGCCGTGCCCTTTTACCGGGGAAAAGCTCGCCCTGATCCCGGCCCTGAATCCGGACGTGGCGATCATCCATGTGCAAAAGGCCGATCCGTACGGCAACGCGCAGATTCGGGGGCTGCCCTTCATGGATAAAGACATCGCCCTGGCGGCGGACACGGTGATTCTATCTGCCGAGCAGATCATCGATAACAGCGATATCCGAAAAGCTCCCGATCAGACGGCCATACCCTTCTTTTGCGTCGATGCGGTGGTGGAGGCGCCTTACGGCTGTCTTCCCCACGAGTGTTACGGCATTTACGAGCCCGACTTCCATCACATGGACACCTACGTGAAGCTGATGATGGAAAGGGGCGTGGACGGGGTCAAGGAGTACCTGGACCGATACTTTTATGGACCGAATACGTTCGATGACTACCTCGATCAGTTCAGCGTCAAAGACATCCTGAAAGCCACGCTCCAGGCGAAAAAAAGCCATGGCGGTTGAGGTCTCCTACAACACGGCGGAGTTGGTGTGTGTTTCAAGCGCCAGACTGCTTGAGGACGGGAAGGTCGTCTTCGCGGGCGCGGGCCTTCCGCTCCTGGCGGCGATTCTCGCGCAAAGAACCCACGCGAAAAGCCTGACCATCCTTTTCGAGGGCGGAGTTATCGGCCCTTTCGTCGAACCGGGAAAGCTTCCTCCATCGACGAATGAACAGAGATGCGCCGCCCATGCCAACATGGTCCTGTCCACAACCGATGTCCTGCTTCTCCAACAGCGTGGCTACGTCGACTACGGCTTTTTGGGAGGCGCCCAAATCGACCGGTACGGCAATATCAACAGCTCGTTTATCGGCGACTGGGATAATCCCAAAGTCAGGCTGCCGGGGACCGGTGGGGGGAACGACATCGCCAGTCTGGTCAAGGTCATCGTCGCCATGCACCACGAGAAGCGACGGCTGGTAGAAAAGGTCGATTTCGTCACGAGCCCCGGCTACCTGACCGGCGGTCGGTCGAGGCAACAATCGGGTTTGATTGCCGGAGGCATGCTTAAGGTCGTCACCCACCTCGCGATCCTGGGGTTTGATGAAGAAAAGGGAGTGATGTGTCTCGAAGGGCTCCAGCGGGGCGCCACGGTCGAGGAGGTAAGGCAAAATACCGGCTTCGAGCTTTTGGTCAAAAAGGAGCTCTATGAAGCCGCTCCGCCTACGGCGGAGGAGCTGAAAATTCTCCACACGCTGGATCCCGAGCAAAGGTACACCAGCCCGAAGGGTGACTAGGATGCCGAAAGATCTCAGAGAATTCCTCGCCGACTACGAAAGGGAAAATCCCAGGGAGTTCTGCCGGATAAAGAAAGAGGTCGACCCCAAATACGAAGTCGCGGCGATTTTGACCAAGCTCGAAGCGGCGAGGAAGCTTCCCATCCTTTTCTATGAAAAGGTGAAGGGCTCGGACTTTCCCGTCGTGGCGAATGTCTACTCCACGAAGAAGAAGATCGCCGCCAGCATCGGTATCGATCCGGAGGAGTTCAGGGAGAAATACCTGGCGGCCATGGAAAATCAAGTCCCGCCCAGGATCGTGACCGACGGTCCGGTCATGGACGAGACCATCGGCGCCGACGACGTGGACCTGACGGCGCTTCCCATGATGACCTATCACGAGGCTGATGCTGCGCCCTACATCACTGCGGGAATCGTGCTGGCACAAGACGAAAGCGGCGGGTGTAATGCTAGCTTCAACCGGCTCATGTATAAGGACGGGAACCGGCTGGGGATTTTTATGACCGTGGGCAAGCACCTCCACGAGATCTACTCGCGGAGCGAGGACCAGGGAAGGCCGCTGCCGATCAGTATTTCGCTCGGCAACCATCCGGCCTGGGCGCTCGGCGCCCTTTATATCGGCGCTTACGGTGACAACGAGCTGGGCATCATCGGGGGCCTTCTGGGAAGCCCGGTCGAGGTCATCGACGGGAATCTCAAGGGCGCGCTTTTTCCCGCCCATGCGGAGATCGTTCTCGAGGGAACCATCGAGCCCCATTTACGGGAAGAGGAAGGTCCCTTTTGCGAGTTCTCAGGGTATGCGACCGGAAAAGGGCTGCGGCCGGTCGTGACCGTTAAGGCGATGCATTTGCGGAAGAACCCGATCTACCAGGACATCTGCGGCGGTCAGCACCGGGAGCACCTGGTCATGGCGACGATTCCCATGGAGGCGAACCTGTATAAAACCATCAAGGGCGCGGTCCCTACCTTAGTGGACGTCCATGTGCCGGCGCCCTTCTCCGTGATCGTGTCGATAAAAAAGAGGTTTGCGGGACAGGCGCAGTCGGCGATCATCGCCGCTTTTTCCGCCGAGATGTATCTCAAGCACGTGATCGTCGTGGACGAGGACATTGATATCACCAACCTCCAGGAGGTGCTTTGGGCAGTAGCCACGAGGGCTCAAGCCGATCGCGACATCGTGGTCATTCCGGGAGCCAGGGGCTCGTCCCTGGATCCGTCGGCAGCGGCCGAGGGGGTGGTAACGAAGATGGGGATCGATGCTACGGCCAAGCCGTCTCTCGCGTCGTTTCCAAGGAGGAGCAGGGTGCCCAGGGAGGTCATGGAGAGGATCAACCTCGAGGCCTATCTGAATCTGTCAAGCCTTTAACGGGAGCAACCCAATGATGAAAGTGAGCGAGCTGCGGGGACTGCGTGACGTCGTCGACTATTACGCCGAACGCGGCGAAGTCGTTGAGATCGAGCGGGAGGTCGATTCCGAATGCGAGCTGCCGGGCATTATTTCGGCTCTCAACTCGCTCCCGAGAACTCCCGGAGTCCTGTTCAAGAACGTCAAGGGCTACTCCTTTCCAGCCGCTGCCTGCATTCTTTCCGAGCGCGACAGGACCTGCGAGGTTCTTGGCCTGCCCTCCTCGCCGCTTGAGTTCAAAGAGGCCTTTATCAAGATCACGGAGCATCCCATTCCCCCGGTCAGAGTCGACCGCGGACCCTGCAAGGAGAAAATTTACCGCAACGGGTTCGATGCCCTTAAGATCGTCCCTTCCATCAAGGCGACGCCGGACGATGGCGGGAAATATTTCCAGCCCATCGTCATCACGAAGAACCCCGAAACCGGCATTCAGAACATGGCCATGAATCGTGCCATGCTCCTCCAGGATAACACCGTAGTGCTGAATGTGAGGAACGAAACCGGCGTCGGCCAGGATTTTAGAAAGTGCAAGAAGGACGGAAAGCCTTTCGAGGTGGCGCTCGTCATCGGAGCCCCGCTGGAGATGTACATCTCGGCGGCGACGAAGCTTGCCCTGGGCCAGGATGAGATGGGACTCGCCGGCGCGCTCAGAGGCAAGCCGGTCGAGCTGGTCAAATGCGAAACCATCGATGTCGAGGTCCCGGCCGAGGCCGGATTTGTCCTCGAAGGGGTCGCGGAGCCCCCTTACGAGCTGGGAGGGGAAGGGCCGTGGCCGGAATTTTTGACCTATCTCAGCATACCCCAGCAGAAGCCGCTGGTTAAAATCAAGGCCCTGACTTTAAGGGAAGACGCCCTCGGATACGCCGTCGTGGCGGGAACGAAAGAAAACTACAACTTGAGGATCTCCAACGATGTCGCCTTCTATAAATTCGTCAAGGCCCTCGAGCCGAATTTCGTCATCGATGCCACCCTGACTCACGGAACCGCCCACTGGCATCACGGCATCATCCAGGTGCGAAAGGACGATTATGACTTTGAAGGTCTCCAAGTCCACGTCGCCATGGCGGCCTTTGGGTTTTCCGTTTACCTCGAGACCATCACGATCGTCGATGAAGACGTCAATATCCTCGACATGAACGAAATCGACTGGGCCGTGACCACCCGCTGCAACCCATCCGAGCAGATTCACATTATCCGGGAAGTCAAAACCCACAGAAATAACCCCATCGCCGGCGCCCGAGAGCTACTGGATGGCTCCTTCGTAGGAAAGGCAAAAATGATTATCGATGCCACCGTCCCGTGGAAATTCAAGCATCTAAAGCAAGGCACGAAGCTCGCCCTGTTCGAAAGAGCAAGATTCCAGAAGGTCGATCTCAAAGAATACCTTAGCCCTCACGATTACCGCCGCTGGATCAAGCGATAGCGAGACATGATTCAGTGGCGCAAGGCAACTTTCTCCGCGCATGACGAGGCGCCATGAGTTATACCCAGTCCCGATATTGGAACCCGGTATTGGAAACCATGCCGCGAGCTCAACTGGAGCGACTTAAGCTCCTCAAGTTCAAGCGCGCCGTCGGTCACGCTTACGCGAATTCGCCCTTTTACCGCAAGAAACTCGATGGCGCAAAAATCAGGCCGGACGATATCAAGAGCCTGAGTGATATCGAAAAGATTCCCAGGACCGACAAGAACGAGCTGCGCGACGCTCAGCAGACCGATCCCTTTCCTTACGGCAGCCTTCTTTCCGTGCCAACCGACGACGTGACCGCGTACCATCAGACCTCGGGCACCACGGGGCAAGCGGTCCGGCAAGCCGATTCGTGGCGGGATTGGGAATGGTGGAGCGAGTGCTGGGCAACGATCCTATGGGCCCAGGGCTTTCGCCCACAAGACCGCGTCTTCATCCCCTTCTCCTACGGAGTCTTCATAGCTTTTTGGGCCGGACACTACGCCTGCGAGAAGATCGGCTGCGAAGTGATCGCGGGTGGCGGGCTGTCCACGGAAGACCGCATCTTGAAGATGAGAGAGATCAAGGCGACCGCCTTGATGTGCACCCCCACCTACGCGCTGCACATGACCGAGGTGGCGGCGCGGCTCGGCATCGATCCGGCGAGCGAGCTTCACGTTAGTAAGATGCTCTGCTCCGGCGAGCCGGGCGCGTTGATTCCTTCCACCAAGGGGCGGATTGAAGGGAGATGGGGCGCCAAGGTCTATGACCATGCCGGAGCGACCGAAGGCGGCGCGTGGGGATTCGAATGCGCCGAGCAGCCGGGCGGGCTGCACATCAACGAAGCCATGTTTTTTCTGGAAGTCTTGAATATCGAGAACGGACAGCCCGCAGCGCCGGGAGAAAAGGGGGAACTGGTCATCACGCCGTTGGATCGAAGGGCGCAGCCCTATTTGCGCTTCAACCTGAAGGACACCGCCATCCTCACTGACGATCCATGCAAGTGCGGCCGGAGCTTCCGGCTGCTCCAAGGGGGAGTCCTGGGACGAAGCGACCGGCTGACCAAGGTGCGAGGCGTCCTCTTCTCTCCCACGAGCGTGGAGGAGATTGTCCGCGGTTTTCCCGAGCTCGGGGATGAGTATCAAGTCATCCTCCAAAAGCGAGACGAATTAGATGAGGTGACGGTGAAAGTGGAAATTAAACCCGATCGGCGGAAAAACCCCGAGTTGGAGGAGCGCTTGCGGCAGGCGTTGAGGCTTTACACCGGCATCCGCATTAACGTGGAGGTGGAGGCGTACGGAACGCTACCCCGCTTCGAGGTCAAGGCCAGCCGCTTCGAGGATCAGAGATGAACGAGAAGCTCAAAAATATGGATCAGGAGATCAAGACAATCAGGGAGGCCGCCGAGGAACTCAAGCGGTTGGCTCTGGAAGCCGGCATGCCCGCTGTAATTAAAAATGCGGACCGGATTCTTGCCAGCCTGGAGATGCTTGCCTTGAACGTCTCAGACCCGGTAAGCTTGGAATGATAGTTCATCAAGTTTCACCTTGCCCTCGCGGATGAAAGCCCGAGAGGGGACGAGGAGGAAGGCCGCGGACGATGGTGTAAGCTCCCTCGGGAAGCGCGCTCTCGGCTGCGGCCGATGGGTTTGTGCCATGAGTCGTGCCGTTTGTGATCGGACGTCCGCAGCCTCGCTCGCGCTCCCTTCGGTCGCGGACAAGCACGGCCGCGGCCTGATAACTCGGCCCCCGAGGAGCTTTCGAGGGAATGCTTGAAGGAGATCAAGCGATGCCAAAAGTGATCGACATTCACGCCCATTTCTTGCCGCAGCCCTTTATCGAAGCCGTTACGGAAGTGAGCCCGGACTACGGCGGCAAGGTGACTTCTGATCGTGAAGGGCGAGTCGTCATCCACCTCCAGGGGATGGACATGGGTCCCGTAGGCAAGGAGAATTTTGACCTCAAGCTCAGGCTGGCGGACATGGATCGGGCCGGCATTGATATGCAGATTCTTTCCCTAACCGTTCCCATGGTCTACTGGGCGGAGCCAGGGCTCGCCGTGACACTGGCTCGTCTGGTCAACGATGAATACGCAAAGGCGGCAAAGAATTATCCGGGTCGCTTTGGCGGTTTTGCGACCCTTCCGCTTCAGGACATCGACAAAGGGATCGAAGAGATGGAGCGGGCCATCTTGGATCTCGGCTTGCAGGGCGTCTGCATCGGCTCCAACATCAACGGGAAAGATTTCGATGATCCCGAGCTTCGCCCCTTCTTCCGGCGCGCGCAAGCCCTCAAGGTCCCCATCTTCGTCCATCCCGCCAACGTGGTGGGAGCCGAGCGATGGGGAAAGCACCGCCTTTGGAACCTTCTGGGGAACCCTTTCGACACCGCAATCGCCATGGCGAAGCTGATTCTGGGAGGGGTTCTGGAGGAGCTGCCCGATCTGACCGTTTGCTTTGCCCACGGCGGCGGAGCCTTCCCTTATCTCAAGGGGAGGATCGACCATGGATACACGGCGCGACGCGAATCCACAGGGGAAATACCCAGGCTTCCGAGCGCCTACCTCCGGGGAAACATTTACTACGACACGATACTCCATGATGACGCCGCCCTTGCGTACCTCATCGCAGCAGTGGGGAGCGAGAAAGTTCTGCTCGGAAGCGATTACCCCTACGCCATGGGAGACCTCGATCCGGTCCCTGCGGTGAAGCGCCTGAAATCTCTTTTACCCTCTGAGTCTGAAAAGATACTCGGAGGAAATGCCGCGCGGCTATTAAACCTTGACTCTTGAAGCCTAAGAGGGAGTGAAGTTGAGGTGAATATTGTGGGAAGGCAGCCCTAAATACGTATGGCAGAAAACTTTACCCGCCTTTTTGAAAAAGGAAAACTTGGCCGGCTCGACACCTTAAACCGGATCAAATACGCAGCCTGCTGAGTCTCTAACTTCAATACCCTGGACGGGTATACCTCGGAGCGTGAGATGGCCCGGATGGAGGTCATCTCCCGAACCGGCTGCGGCATCATCACCAACCAAGGGGCCTATCCGGACCGCAAGGGGGAAGGAAAAGCCTATCTCCGCCAGCTCGCCCTCAGCGACGATAAATATATCCCTTCATTGGCCAAAGTGGCCGAGATGATCAACCGCTACGGGGCGGTCTCGATCCAGCAGCTTCTCCACGGAGGCCGCTA
>JACPAM010000006.1 GCA_016180805.1 Deltaproteobacteria bacterium
TCCCAGAACGCGCTCGCCCCAATAACCCGCCTTGTTGGCCTCCGCCAAGGCATCGGCAATGCTTTGGATCGCGTTCTTGTATTCGGCGTTGATGTAAAGGTATACCCTCGACGCGCCCACCGCATAAGCGGCAAGGATCGCCCCTTCGAGTGCGAGGTGGGGAAGATTTTCCATGAGAAGGCGATCCTTTTTGCTTCCCGGCTCATCCTCTCCGCCGTTCAGGACCAGATAGTGCGGCTGCTCGGAGCTCGCTGCGGTGAACGCCCATTTTTTCCCCGTCGGGAAACCTGCGCCGCCCCTGCCCCGAAGACCCGAGTCGGTTACCTCCTGGAGCACCCGTGCCGGGGAAAGCTCCCGCAGCGCCATCTCCAAGGCGCCATAGCCGCCGCGGGCGCGATACTCTTTCAAGCCCTCTTTCCCCTCCACCACACCGAGTTCTTTGAGGGAGGAATCGATAGTGTCAAGCCTTTTAACCACCTGCCCGCCCGCGAGATGGTTCAAGATGTCATCGAGGTCTTCTTTCTTCACTCCGGCATACCAGCTCTTTTCCGGGTACAGAACGACATTGGGTCCTTCCTGACAGGCGCCAAAACACATGTAGGGCCGGACTTCCAGATTGACTAAGCCCTTCTCAGCAACGCGCCGCTGAAGCTCCTTCATGATCTCCTCGGAGCCCCGGCTCTTGCAATCCACGTTCTGACACACTAGGCAGAGCCGCTTCACACCCCTCTCCTTCCAACGACTTAATTTCGGCTCTTTTCCTAAATAGGGATCAATTCGCCCGTACCAACCAATCTTTTTCTTTGAAGATCCCGGCGAGCACTCGTTCGTCTTCAGGGCCGGGCAAAGCTTCCTTTAAATGCTTCAATGAGTTTGTTCAACTCATCGACCAACCGCTGGCATTCGTTGAAATACTGGACCCGCGAAAGCTCGTTCAGCCGCCCTTTGTCCGCCTCCCCACTGGCTTCATGCTCGTCGTAACGGCCCTTCAGCCCCCACACATAAGCCCAATGGGCTGACGAGGAGTGGTCAGTTCCAAACAGATCGTAGGCCGTGGACAGCCACTTGTTAAAATATTTTTGGACGATTGGAACCGGGATCTTTCCCGATTTGATCACACGGGTCAACCCCGTGTTACCCGTGAACATGTGGAAAAACTCTTCCTTGAGCATCGCCGAGACGCTCCGCGCCAACGGGGCAAAGGAAGAATGGGTCAACATCGTGAGCTGGAACTTTCCATCCCGGTCCACGAACTGAGTATAGGTGAAGAAGTCCAACCAATTGTTCACCGGCGCGTTGAAAGACCCCAAAAGCCGATTGCCCTTGGTGGCGCGCCGCTCCAAAAGCTTCTGGGCCTCGAGCTTCCCCGAGTCGCCGAAATAAGTGACCAGGAGATAGCACATCTGCCACCCGTGGCGCATCTCGTCGCTGTTGACCCGGATCAGGGATTGGCGGTCGTAGTCGGTTGGGGCCGTGTGAAGCAGATTTTTCTGCTGTTCCACCGAGGCGAATTCGGTATCTCCCTGATAGACGATCAGATTGAGCAGCGCGTCCCGGATGGACTGATTCGGGATCTGCCCCACCCGTTCCCATTTCCCCCGCCCTTTGAAGTCGCCAAATTCTATCTCCGAAGAGTGAGGCTCATCGAGCTTGGTTTCGAACCTATAGTCACCGAGCAGAACCGGGTCATAGCCGATGTCTTTCTGCCACTCGCGGAAACAATCGATCCAGTCGTCAAAGGTAGAAATTTTCTTCATCGCAGGCCCCCTCTCAAATTATAGCGTGTCCGAACGAACGTTCGAATCATAGCCTGCCGTGGCGCAAAAATCAAGCCAAGGGGGAGGAAAAGCAAGCCGGTGTTTGCCCTAGTGGTAGAGCTCCATCAGCTCTACCATACCCAGGTCGCGCATCTGCTCGAACAGGTATTTCTTGATTTCCCCCACTGTGTCCATCTGCAGAACGATCTGGGCCGAGGTTTTGGCGGCCTGATAAGACGCGGAACGAATGATCTTCTTGATCACCGGGATGAAGAGCGGCTCCATGCTGAATTCATCCAGCCCCATCCCCAAAAGGAGCAGCGTACACAGCGGGTCCCCTGCCATCTCGCCGCACATGCCCACGCGCTTGCCTTCTTTCTTCGCTACCTCGATCACGTGCGTCAGGGCGGTTAGCACTGCGGGGTGGAGCGGTTCGTAGAGCCCCGCGACCTTCCGGTTACTTCGATCTACCGCCAGGATGTATTGGATGAGATCGTTGGTGCCAATGCTCAAGAAATCCACCTCTCGGGTGAGCCGAGAGGCCAGTTGAACCGCCGCAGGAACCTCGACCATGATCCCCAACTCCATTTGCGGGTCAAAAGGAACTTCGTCGCGCCCGAGTGCCTCTTTGACCTCGACGAGGATCTCCTTGACTTTGAGGATCTCCTCGAGGCTGGAGACCATCGGGAGCAGCAACCGGACCCGGCCCAGAGTGCCGGTGCGCAGGATCGCCCGGAGCTGGGTCTTAAAGACTTCCGCCAACTCGAGTGAAACCCTGAGGGAACGCCACCCCAGCACCGGGTTGGGCTCGAGGCTGGCACGGCGGACATAGGCGGGATATTTATCGGCTCCGATGTCCAGCGTGCGGATCGTAACTGGCATGCCCACCATCGCCTCCACGACGCGCCGATAAAGCGTGTGTTGTTCCTCCTCGTTGGGGAAATCCCGATGGGCCAGAAAAGGTATCTCCGTACGGTAAAGGCCGATTCCCTGCGCGCCGTGGAGTTGGGCAAACGCGACGTCGCTCAAAAGCCCGATATTGGCGTACAGGGAAACACGATGTCCGTCCTTGGTCTCAGCGGGCAGCTCCCGCAACGCGTCCAACTCCCGATTAAAAGCGAGATAATCGCGCTCAAGTCGATCGTATTCCCCAACGACCTCCTGATTGGGGTTGATATAAACCAGTCCGGAGTTACCGTCGACGATGAGCGAGTCTCCCTGCCGCACCGATTCCAACAGGCCGTCCACTGCAACGACGCTGGGAATCTCGAAGGACTTGGCAAGGATGGAGGCGTGTGACGTCACACCTCCTGTAGCCAGCACGATGCCCCGAAAACGGTCCCTCTCAATCAGCGCCAGGTCAGCAGGCGAGAGATCCTCAGCAACCAAGATGGCATCGTGCGGAACAACCAGCGCCTCCTCTTTGATCCCGGAGAGGTTCTCCAAAAGTCTGTGTGCCACATCCCGCACATCCACCGCCCTCTCCTTCAAATACTCGTCCTCGATCTTAGCGAAGGACTGGAGGTGCTGCTCGAAGACGCTGCTGACCGCATACTCCGCGACGAAACGCTCCTTGCGGATCCGCGTCTCGATCTGCTCAATGATGGTCGGGTCCTCAAGGATGAGCCGGTGGACATCGAACAAGGCCCCTTCCTCCCGGGAAAGAAAACGGCTCATGCGCTGCTTCAGCTCCTCGACCTGGGCAATGCCTTTCTCGACCGCGGCCCTGAACCTCTCGATCTCCCGCTGCGGATTCTTGGTCGAATCCTTCTTGACCGCGCGCAAATCCATCCGCGGCCGAAGGACGTGGGCGGTGCCGCGACCAAACCCCGGGGAGGCTGCCTGCCCGTTCAAACGGTCGCGCCATTTGTGGAGCACTCCCCGCAATCCCCGTTCACGTCGCCTGCGCTCGTAGGAGCGGAGCCTCCGCAATGCATCGACCAGGCGCTTGTGGTACTCCTTGCGCTCGCGCTCTTTGTCCTTCAGAGAATCCAGCAGGCGCGCTTGAATGATGATGCTTGCCGCCTGGTTCGAGATCGCCTTGAGCAGGCGGATCTCGTCCCGGCTGAACTCGCGACGCCGGGAGGTCTGCACGACGAGGACCCCCAGCGGTTTTTTTCGCTCCATCAGGGGGACGCCCAGAAAGGAATGGAAGCGCTCCTCGCCGGTCTCGGGGAAATATTTGTAACGGGGATGGGCGAGGGCATCGACCACCGTCACCGGACCCATCTTTTCGATCACTAAACCGGTCAGCCCTTCACCGGTCCCCATGGAGACCTTTCCCACCGCCTCTTGGTCTAGTCCCATCGTGGCACGCAGGGTAAGGCGACCGCGCTGGCGATCGAGAATATAGAGGGAACAGACCTCTGTCTCCATCCTCTCAGCAACGATGGCGACGATGCTCCGCAGCGTTTCCTGCAGGTCCTGGGAGTGGCTGATAACCGTGCTGATGTCTTCCAGAATGGTTAGATGTGGAAGTGCTTTTAGCGGAGCTTTGCGCGTCTTGGCCATACGAAACCTATATTTTACGCGGGTTGCACGACAAAACACAAATCGGGTTTTCCGATCGCTTGCTAGCGAATCGCTTATTGAAAAGGGAGGAATGCGCGCCGGCGCCGACCCAGGCTGGGCCTTTCGCGGGAAACGAACAGCCCCGGGATCCTCTGGCCACATGGGCAACGGTCGCCGATAAGCTCATATTCTAGGAGGTCGTGCCAGGAGCGGCGGATCAGGGCACGACCGCAGCTCGAGCAATAAGTCGTCTGTCCTTCATCGTCGAAGACATTTCCCACGTAGCAAAACTTGATGCCGGCGTTGAGCGCGATTTGCCGCGCCCGCCTCAGCGTCGACGCGGGAGTGGACGGCTTGTCCATCATTTTAAAATCCGGGTGGAAGGCGGTGAAGTGCAGCGGCACGCTGTCGCCAAGATTCGCTAAGATCCACTCGCACATGCGCCCGGTCTCCCCGGGATCATCGTTTTCGCCCGGGATCATGAGGTTCGTGATCTCGACCCAGATGTCGGTCTCATGCTTCAGCCAGCGGAGGGTTTCCAGGACAGGCTCGAGGTGAGAGAAGGTAAGCTTGTGGTAAAATCGCTCGGTAAAGGCCTTGAGGTCGACATTG
Organism: Deltaproteobacteria bacterium; assembly: GCA_016180805.1. Classification (GTDB taxonomy): domain Bacteria; phylum Desulfobacterota; class Binatia; order UBA9968; family UBA9968; genus 2-12-FULL-57-22. The sequence goes on from JACPAM010000006.1 coordinate 4,881, forward strand.
GCCGCGTCGATATAGCGATAAACCTCGGGGCGCGCCTCGGGGGTGATGTAACCCGCGGTGACCATAACGCTCTTAAGCCCGCACTCGCGAGCGAGTCGAGAGATGTCGATGACGAACTCGCCCCAGATGACCGGGTCGTTATAGGTGAAAGCGATGCTGGGGACTTTATGCATGAGCGCCAGCTTCACGATCTCCTCCGGGCTGGCTCTCAGGCTCTGGGCTTCATCCAGCTTGGCTTTGCTGATGCTCCAGTTTTGACAGAACCGGCACCCGAGGTTGCAGCCGGCCGTGCCGAAGCTCAGGATCCCCGTTCCCGGAAGGAAGTGGTTGAGCGGTTTCTTTTCGATCGGATCGATGGCGAAGCCCGTCGGTCTGCCGTATCCGAGGGAGTAAAGCTTGCCGCCGATGTTCTTGCGGATATAACAGAAGCCGGCCTGTCCTTCGCCGATCTTACAGAAGCGCGGGCAAAGGGTGCACAGGATGCGGCCATCGGCTTGGGTCTCCCACCAGAGCGCCTCTTTCATAATAGGGAATATTCCTCTTTTTTTCCCGGGGCGCAAGAGACAAGACGGTACAACGACTCGTGGGTGGCGCGCCAAGCGCAACGGGTTGTGGTATATAGACGACGATGAGCAGGGTTCGGGGAATTAAAGGGATGCGCCACATCGCCTTGAACGTCAATGACGTCACGCGCTCCAAGCGCTTTTACCAGGAGTTCTTCGGCATGGAGGTGGTGTGGGAGCCCGATCCGAAAAACGTTTACCTCTCCTCCGGGTGCGACAATCTTGCGCTTCACGAGATTCCTCAAGGGCGCGGCGTCGAACCCCACGGACAAAAATTGGATCATCTCGGCTTCGTCGTGGAAAGCGCCGAGCGGGTTCGTGAGCTGGAGGAGGAGTTTCGGAGCCGGGGGGTAAAGATCGTCCATCCGTTTAAGGCCCACCGGGACCAGAGCGCCTCTTTTTATTGCGCGGATCCTGATGGAATCATCATCCAGGTCCTTTACGAGCCCCACCTGAGCCCGCAGGAGATCAAGTGAGCGAATAAAGTTGGATTACAGGGGAAACATGGCCAAGGCCGAAAACTATGCCGTCGTCGGACGCCGGGTGAGCCGGGTTGGGGGTTACGAAAAGGTTAGCGGTGAAGCCAAATACGTAGCGGACATCGTTCTTCCCGGGATGTTATTTGGAAAAGTCCTGCGCAGTCCTTATCCCCATGCCCGAATCCTTAACATCGACACTCACAGGGCGGAGCGCATGCCCGGGGTGCGCGCGGTTGTTAGCGCGGAAGATACGCCGAAACGACCCTGGGGATCATTTTTCAAGGACCAGTTTCCGCTGGCGGTGGGAAAAGTGCGCTACGTGGGGGAGGAGGTTGCCGCGGTGGCCGCAATCGACCCGGATATCGCCGAGGAGGCTTTGGCTTTGATCGACGTGGAGTGGGAGGAGCTAGCCGCCGTCTTCGATCCCGAAGCGGCCATGCAGGAAGGGGCTCCCCGGATTCACGAGGACAAAGAGCGCAACATAGCCTTAAAGATCGAAGTGGAGCGCGGCGATGTCCAACGCGCTTTTGGCGAATCGGACCTCATCGTGGAAGACACCTTTGAAAGCACGCCGCAATGGCACTGCGCCATCGAGACCATCGGCAGCATCGCGGACTACAGCCCGAGCGGTAAATACACGATCTACGTGAACACCCAGACGCTCTTTCTGGCGCGCAACCGCATCGCCTGGGCCCTGGGTGTCAGGGAAGGCGACGTAAGGATCATCCAAACCACTGTCGGCGGCGGCTTTGGCGGTAAATTAGCCGACGACAATAACCCCATGGTCGCCGCTTTTCTTGCGCGCAAGGCGCGCAAGCCCGTGAAGCTCATCAACTCCCGCGAAGAGGAATTTACGGCCGGAGGCCGCCCCCGGGTGCCGATGAAGATTTGGGTCAAGATGGGTTTTAAAAAAGACGGCCGCATCCGGGCGAAACAACTGCGGATCGTCGCCGATAATGGTGCCTACTCGGCAAAGGCGCCGGCGATCACCGGCGTAGCCGCCTTAAGGCACGACACCGCCTACAAATACTCGGATGTGAAGACCGAGGCCTATCTCGTTTATACTAACAAAATCCCCACGGGCGCTTTTCGCGGCTTCGGCAATCCTTCGGCGGATTGGGCGGTAGAACAGGTTATGGACATCGGAGCCCATCAACTCGGCATCGATCCTTTGGATCTCTTGCGCCTGAACGCCGCCGAGCCCGGTTACGTTTCCCCTCATGGGAATCGAGTCGGGAGCTGCGAGCTCAAGCAGTGCATCGATCAGGTAGAGAAGCTCATGGAGTGGAAAACGAGCCGGGCGCAAAAAAAATCCCGGCGTGGATTCGGCCTGGCCTGCACGGTCCATGTGAGTGGCAAACGCCACTACGGCGATTTTGACGGCGGCTCGGCGACAATCAAAATCAACGAGGATGGCAAGGTCGTCATTCTGAGCGGCGAAGGCGAGATCGGCCAAGGAGCCGACACCGCCATGTGTCAGATCGCTGCCGAGGAGCTCGGAGTCCCGTTGGAAGACGTTGAGATTCTCAGCGCGGATACGGACATGACCACCTTTTGTCTGGGAGCTTATGGCAGCCGTGTAACCTACGTCGGCGGCAATGCGGTAAAGGATGCCGCAGCCAAGGTAAAGCAGCAGCTTTTGGAGACCGCAGCGGAAATGCTGGAGAGCAGCGTGGAAGACCTGGTTTGTCGCAACGGCCGGATTTTTGTCAGAGGAGCGGAGGCCAAGTTCGTAACTGTCGGAGACGTAGCGCGGGCCAGGCTTTTTCGCCGCGGCGGGGCCCCCATCATCGCCTCGGGCAGCTTCGATGCTGATTCCGTGCTGCAAGATACCACCCGGTTCGGCAACGAGTCCGGAGCCTACAACTTCGGCTGTCAGGGCGCAGAGGTGGAAGTGGATCCCGAGACCGGGCAGGTGAAAATCCTGCGCTACGTGGCGTCTTCGGATTGCGGTACGGTGATCAACCCCATCGCCGCAGAAGGCCAAGTCGAGGGCGCGGTCGCCCAGGGAATCGGTTATGCGCTGATCGAAGGACTGAAGATCGAGGAGGGACGGCTGAGCAATCCGAACTTTTCCGATTACCGAATCCCTTCCATGCGCGACATGCCCCCGCTCCGCTACGCTTTTGCCGATTCCTACGAGCCTACGGGACCCTTCGGTGCCAAAGGCTTGGGCGAGCTTGGGCTTGACCCCACCGCTGCGGTCATCGGCAACGCGATATTCGATGCCATCGGCATACGGATCAAATCTCTTCCCATCACGCCGGAAAAAGTTCTGCGGGCGCTGCGAGAAAAAAGGGAAGGCTAGATCGCAGCCAAGACTCTCTCGGCCGCTTCCTCGCCGCTGCGCACGCAATCAGAAACACCCACTCCCCGGTAAGCGTTGCCGGCCAAGGCGAGTCCTGGAAAATGGGCTAGGTGACCTTCGACGCGTCGGACGAGGTCGAGATGGCCAACTTCATATTGAGGGAGCGAGCGGGGATGGCGGTGAATGCGGCGGAAAAGAGGCGGGGTGTTGATCCCCAAAAGGGCAGCCAACTCCTGTCGTACCGCCTCTTCCATGGTCGCATCATCCTGCGCGAAAAGCTCCGGCTGCAGCGCGCCGCCGACAAAGAGCCTGAGAAGCACAAATCCAGCGGGCGCCCGATCGGAATATTTCACACTGCTGAAAGAGCAGGCGATGATCTTTCGCCCTTCAATCGCGGGGACGACAAAGCCGAAGCCGTCAAGTGGCCGGGGAATCTGTTCTTTGCGATAGGCGAGATTCACGGTTGCCGTAGAAGAGTACGGTATGGCTTGAAGTTCTCGGGCGAGTTCAGGGGCGAAAGGAGCAATCAGCGAGGCTGAACTCCAGGGGGGTAAGGCGAGAATTAAACCGCTGGCCGAAATCTCTCCCTGGCTCGTGGTGATCCGCCACGTTAAGTTTGCTCCGTCTCGTGATAAGCTTACAACTTTGCTGCCAAGACGGACGGTTTCGGTCGGGAGACGGGCGGCAAGAGCGTCGACGATGTCGCGCATTCCATCCCGGGGCGCCACGAAAAGACTCCAGCGCGCTCCGCTCCCCTCCTGCCGGCCGCGTGAGCGCTGCTCGGCCCACAGGGCTCGAATCACGCTTCCCCGGCTCTGCTCCATCGTCAGGAATCGAGGCATGGTCGCCCCGAGGCTCAGTTTCTCAGGATCAGCCCCGTATATTCCTCCAACCAGGGGCTGGGCCACGCGCTCCAAGACCTCCGGGCCAAAGCGGCGCCGGACAAAAGAGGCAAGGCTCTCGTCGCCGTCCGCGTCGCGCCGACCGATAAAAGGCTCCAAGGCCATGCGGAGTTTGCCGCGCCAGGAAAAAATCGGTGTTCGGAGCAAAGGCCAAACACGCGTGGGAGCGAGCAGGACAAAACCGTCCGGGAGAGGCTCCAGCGCGCCCTTGTGGACGACGTACACGCTACGCTGGTTTGGATTCGTCGAGATCAGGCGGGGCGTAAGCCCCACCCGGTCACATAGCTGAAGCGCCCAGGGTTTTTCGGTAATGAAAGAATCCGGTCCTGCCTCGATGAGAAACCCCTCTTTGCGCTCCGTAGAGATGACGCCGCCCAGGCGCTCACCGGCCTCAAGGAGAGTTAGTTCGACGGGCAAATTTCGCTCCCGCTTGAACTCCGTGAGCCGGTGCACTGCTGCGAGACCGGAGATCCCGCCTCCCACAACGACGATGCGGTGTGTCATTCTTTTACAGGTTCTTCGAGCCGCGACAAAAGAGAATCGGGCCGACTTGGGTCACTCTTTTGAGAGGAGGGTATCCGATGAGAGGCTGTTAGGCAAGTTAACAGTTACCACTGCGTTTTTTAATCAACTCGCTCCACAAAGGCGACATTTTCGCGCCGCCGCAACGGAGATTTACGCGGTGCTCGAGGGTAGGATGCTGATGGAAGTAGAAGGGGAGCATTATGTTCTCAACCCTGGAGAGTCTATCGTGGTGAACCCGGGCAGCCGTCACGAAGTGACGGTAGATGGGTCACAGTTTCTTTGCCAGGTTATCGTGGCCAACTGTCAGGGTAGATTGGACAAATTTCTGGAGTGAATCCTTCTATGTCAGTCTATCGCAAGACTGTATCGGCTAGGTGAAGAATTTGCGCGTACGCCGAGGGCGAATTGCGGTGCTACCTGGCTTGCAGCACGGGCATAAGCTCAGCGGCTACTTCAGGGGCTGTTGCGACAATTCCCCTTCCGAGCGGATCCCAGGGCTGCCAATCCGCTGAAAACACGTCACAGCCGGCTTCTCTGGCTACCAGCCCGCCGGCAGCCATATCCCAGGCGTGGTCGCTCGGATGAAGATAGCCAGCCAGGTTACCAGCAGCGACCCAGCACAATTCTAGTGATGCGCATTCAAATGTCCTGACGCGGAATATTCGCGGCGGCTTAAGTATGTTCAACCACCTCCACCACTGGTCGCGACTGTCTGGGTCAGAAGGATCGTACTCGAGTGCGATGACCGCATCCGCCAAATTACAGCGCCTCCGCCCCAGACGCTTAGGACCCTTGCATAATAGAGATCCCCTGTGTCTGGCTGCACCACTACGCCGGCCACCAGCTCACAATCTTGGAATAGCGCGATAGATATTGCCCAGATCGTAAGCCCAAGCGTGAAGTTGGTCGTGCCGTCGAGCGGATCTACCACGAGAAGCTCCCGTTTGAGGCCGCGAGCCGTGAACGAGTATGGGTGTTCCTCCGCAAGGATATCTGCTCCCGGAAAGTTCTTGTGAATCGCGTCAATGATAGCTGCTTGGCTAGTATAGTCGCTGTCGGTCACCAAGGACCCATCGGCTTTACGAGACCCTCGGAATGGTCCTATTGGTCGGCCTTCCCGAACGGCGGATGCTCCGGCCAATGCAGCATCTATGAGTCGTTCCACTGTATCTAGGGTTTGTTGATCATCTTTCAAGTCAGAATACCATCGAAGCGG
>JACPAM010000007.1 GCA_016180805.1 Deltaproteobacteria bacterium
CCACCCTCCAGCGCCTGCTCGAGAACCCAGAGGAGGTCCCTGCTTTGGGTCTGGTGGCGGTCGGTGACCAAATAAAGATCGAATGTCAGCGAGCGCGGCGGCAACGGAAGCGTTATCCCAGAATGCCCGTCAGAGGACTGGAGGCAGTGGCGTAAAGCTTCGTCGGGATGCGGCCAGCCAGAAAAGCCTTTCGGCCGGCTTCGACCGCGAGCCGCATCGCTTCCGCCATCAGGATCGGATCCCTGGCTCCAGCGATCGCGGTATTCATCAGCACCCCGTCACAGCCCAGCTCCATGGCGATGGCGGCGTCGGACGCTGTCCCTACCCCCGCATCGACGATGACCGGAACCGTGGCCTGCTCCAGGATGATGCGAATGTTGTAGGGATTGCGGATGCCCAACCCCGAGCCGATCGGCGCCGCCAGCGGCATCACCGCGGCGCATCCCATCTCCTGCAGCTTTTTCGCCGCCACGGTGTCGTCATTGATATACGGGAGGACAATGAACCCCTCTTTGATGAGAAGCTCGGCCGCTTCCAGGGTTGCCGGGATGTCGGGAAAGAGCGTGCGATCGTCCCCGATAACCTCCAGCTTGACCATCTTCCCCACGCCGGCCTCGCGGGCCAACCGGCAGGTCCGAATCGCGTCTTCCGCCGTGTAACAACCCGCCGTGTTGGGCAGGATCGTATACTTCTTGGCATCCAGATAGTCGAGGAGATTTTCCTTGCTTGGATCCGTGATATTGACCCGCCGCACGGCCACGGTGACAACCTCCGCGCCCGAGGCCTCGATGGCTTTCTGCGTTTCGCGGAAATCTTTATATTTCCCCGTTCCCACAATCAGGCGGGATCGATAAGCCTTATCGCCGAGCTTAAAAAGGTCTTCCATAACGCACCTCTTGGCTAGCCTCCCCCGACAAAATGTACGATTTCCACCGCGTCGCCCTCTTGCAACACGGTCCGGCCGTGAGCATCGCGCGCAACGACATCACGGTTGAGCTCCACTACGACTCTACCCGGGCGAATCCCCAACTGTTCGAGCAGTTGGGCTACGCTCGTCCCGGCCGCGACCTCCTTCTTGTCGCCGTTAATCTGGACAATCACGCAAGCAATAAAAAACCGTACCCGACACGACCACATAACCGTGGCCAGGGAATACGGTTTTGAGTTCGCCCCCTCGAACCGCAACGGGCCGCCGGAGCAAAGCCTTTCACGCCTCCCTACGCCGGTACTATCCGGATCAGGTTCAAAGGGTTGCCAGCCTCACGCTGGCTCTCAGTCGCCTTAGGCGACACCCCCAGCTCACAAGACAACTAACAGATGGGCAGGGGCAAGTCAAATATATCAGTGCCCGACCGCCACGCTGGCGTAACCCACCACTTCTCTCATGGGCGCGGCATCGCCCGAATGGCAGTGTTTGAGGAGCTCGGCCCTCTTGGCTCCAAGGGATCTGGCAGCAAACAGGAAGGTTGCTGTGGGCAGGACCCCGCACATGCTGATATCCCGCTCTTCCACAGTCTTGAGCAATCCGGACGGATCGAGAGCCAGGACCTGCTCGAGGGCCAGCCGGTCAAGCCTCTCGGTCTCGGCCGGGGAAAGATAATGACTCAAATCGCTGCTCGCAATTACAACCGTCTTCTTCCCCAAGGCCTGGTTCGCCGCCGAGACGCGCGCCACCTCTTCGCCGAGTTGGCGGCATTCCTCCTCGTCAAGGTACCCGAGAGAAATGGGGACGAAGGTGAAGCTCGGCAAAACCTTCTGCAAAAAGGGAAGCTGCACCTCGATGCTATGCTCCAAGGCGTGAGCCCGGTCATCCTCCTGGAGAAACCCAACCTGAGCCGTGAGATGCCGCTCGAGATCCTGATCGACTGGGACCTCGCCCAGGGGAGTCTCCCACACCTTGGCCACGCTCAAGGCCGCCTTCCATCCCCGGCCGCGATGATTCACGCCCAATACGATCGCTGCGGCGGTGTCGGGCTCCATGGCGGAATAGAAATAGGCGGCGCAGGGACCCGAATAGACATAGCCGGCGTGGGGAACCATCCCGCCCAGGAGCGAAGGGAAAGAAGGCTTCGCTCCCTTGGGACCCAAGGGGCTTGAGACAAAACACTCCTCGATGAGCGCTTGGAGCGCTCTTCTTTCGGCGGGATAGAAGCTGCCTGCGACGGCCGGTCGCCTAATTTTCTCCATGATCCCCGGCGAGTTTTTAGTTTTAAGTTCTCAGTTTTTAGTTGGTTCAGAAATGCTAACTCAAAATTAAAAACTAAAAACTTTAAGGAGCGGCAATCTCCACTTCTAATTTTCCTATTCCCTCGACCTCCGCTTCGACTCTGTCCCCGGGCTTGAGGAAAAGGGGAGGCACCCGGGCAAAACCAACGCCGGAGGGAGTCCCGGTGCTGATGATTTCTCCTGGCTCCAGGGTCATCCCCTGCGAAAGCTCCGAGACCATGGTCGGGATGTCGAAGATCATATCCCTCGTGTTCCCATCCTGCATGATTTCGCCGTTCACCCGACACACGAGCCTGAGCTGCTGCGGATCGGCAAGCGCGCTTTTGTGAACGATCCAAGGCCCCAGGGGGCAGAAGGTATCGAGCGATTTGCCCTTGAACCACTGGCCGTGGCGGCGTTGCAGATCGCGCGCGGTCATATCCAGACAGATCGTGTAGCCGAAGATGTAATCGTAGACCTTCTCTTTGGGTATGTCCCGCCCCTTTTTGCCGATCACCAGCGCAAACTCCGCTTCGTAGTCGAGCTTCTCGGTCGCCTTGTGGTGAATCACCTTTCCCCTATGGCCGATCACCGAAGTGGCCGGCTTGGTAAAGTAAACCGGAGCATCCGGATATTTAAGATCGAGCGCCCTTGCCCGGGCGCCCTCTTCGACATGCTCCCGGTAGTTTATCCCCAGCATGATCACGTTTTTGCGCGGCCACGGAATCGGAGACAAAAACTTTACCTGGCCCAGCTTCAAAAGCGCTCCGGCACGGCTCAACTTTTTTAACTCGCCCGGGTCTTTGTTCGCAACATAGCGCTCTGCCTTCTTGGCCACGCTCAAGGCCTTCGCCCCGGCCTCGATAAAGGCCTGCATAGTGGCCAGATAGGGAGCGGAACCTCCTCTCAGATAGCGCCGGTTGACTTCGGCCAGATCAATAACCATGTCATCGGGGCCCATGAGCCCCAGCCGGCTCTCACCCTTCTTCGCAAACGTTAAAAATCGCATCTCACCCTCCAAAAGCGTTCGACTTGAGCTTCTTCTCCGCAGAACAGCCTCAGGATGGTATTAGGAGACCATGAACCGGATGTCAAGAAGTTAGGAGGCAAAAGCCGCGCTCTTCATCTATCTTCTTTAAGCCAACGAAGCGCTACGAGCGCAAGGAAGACCAAACCTGCAAGCACGAACCAAGCTTGCCGGTAGGAATCGGTCCGATCGACGACAAAACCGAAAATGGGCGGCAGCGCGACAATCCCCAGAAAGGCGCCCGTATTGCTCAGCCCAACGGCCATCCCGGCCCCGTGGACTCCGACCTGCTCCGCTAACAACGCGAGATAGATCCCGTTCCAACCCATGAGGGTGAAGCCCAAAAGCGCGAGCACCACGAAGACGAGCCAGAACGGAGTCCGAGCGGTAAACTGGGCGGTCCAAAGCGTCGTGAGAATCGCCAAAAAAGTTACTAGAATGAGGACCGGCCTGCGCCTGCTCCGCAAAAGCCTGTCACTAACCAACCCCCACACAATCCTCCCTCCGACACCGCAGATTTGACCTAAAGCCATCATGGCGGCAGCGGTCGTGATCGGGAAGCCCAAGGTTTCCTTCAAGTACAACTCCAAATAAAAAAGGTAGCACCATTGCCCGCCGGCCAGAACGAAAACAAACACGATACCGGCCCAGATATCGCTCCGCCGCAGAAGTTCCCCGATCCCTAATCGACCCGCTTCCTCTTTATGGAGCCCCGAAGCTGGAGGCTCGTGATATAAACGCAACGCCACGACACCCATGCCAACTGCGAGAAGGCCGGATGCTGCCAGCGCCGCTCTCCAGCCGAGGTGTAGTGCCGCAGAGGGCAGTACCATAGCGGCGAGCGCCCCGCCTAGGGGAATTGCCATTTGCCGCAAGCTCATGGCGGTACCCCTTTCACTGCGCGGAAACCAACCCGCAACCGCTTTGCTGCCCGCCGGAGTCGAGGTGGCCGCGGCCAAACCGGTCAATAGCAAAACGGGAAAAAGGGTCGCCGAGCCGCCTACTCCGAGGATCCCCATGATGACGAGGCCGCCAGCCATCGACCCATAGGCGATGATGAGCCTCTCACCTAAAAAATCCGCGGCCTTGCCCGCCGCAATCGCCGTCAGCACCACCCCGCCATTCATGATCGTGCTGAGCAGACCAACCTGGGTTCGAGTGAGCCGAAGCTCTTCTTGGATCAAGGGAGCCAAGGCAGGGATGCCCAGATGGATAACCGACAGGCTCACCTGGCACAAAGTAACGACCAAAAGAAAGAACCAGCGCTTCCCGGCTGCGTGTGAATTCGGCTCCAACAGCTACGCTTCATAACACATCGAACCGGGAGCTTAAATGCCGAGGCGAGAATTTGCGCGCAAATCAGGCGAGTGTTACATTGCAGGACCGATGAAAGGGCGCAGGGAAACCCGGGCGACCATGCAGGTGGGCGACCGCATCCTTATCGACAAGGGAATCGCGAAAAGAGTTTACATTGTCGCCCGGATCGATGTTCCCCACTCCCAGGAACGCGCCTTCGCCACCAAATCGGGAGGGGATTTCACGATCGGAGTGAAGATCTGGAAATCCGACTACGTGTGGAACGAAAAAAGCCGGATGTGGACCCGGAGGAGCTAGCTTGCGTTGTAATGGTCATAAAACGGGCTTCGCCATTGCATATGAACGGCCCCAGCCGGCTCCTCTACCGGTGCACTCTCGCTTCGAATCCCGAGGGGGACGAGAAGGAAGGCCGCGGACGTGCTTGTCCGCGACCGAAGGGGAGCGCGAGCGAGGCTGCGGACGTCCGCTTACAAACGGTACGACTCATGGCACGAACCCATCGGCCGCAGCCGAGAGCGCGCTTCCCGAGGGAGCTTAGTCCATCGGCCGCGTCCGCCTGAGGCGGATCGACCCCCGAGGAGCTTTCGAGGGAATTGGGTTAGAATTCACACGAGATGAGCACGGGACTGCAAGGCCTCCTCGCCGAGATCCGCAAGGGCAAAGGCCCTTCGTGCCTTGTTCTTCACGGCGATGACTTTCAGGTCCACGAAGCGATCCAGGCAATCCTCGATCTTGTCGCGCCGGGCCGCTCTTTCAATCTGGAGCGCTTCGACGGACGGACGACCCCGTGGGACCAGATCGAGGCCGCGCTGATGACCCCGCCCTTGTTTGCGCCGCGAAAAGCTGTCTTCATCGAAAACGTCCCCTATTTTCTATCGCAGGAACACACGGAAGATTTGCGCGAGCGGGTGCTGCGGCTTTGGCGTGAAGGAAAGGAGGAGGAAGGCGCACGGCACTTCTTGGAACTCCTGCTCGCGACGGGGTGGACGCAGGAGCGATGGGAGCAGGCCGGGGCCCCCTTAAGCCGGGCCGAGCTTGGCGAGCTTTTTGGTGAAGACGCCGACGACGTCGGCGACGAGGCGGAGGCGCTGCTCGCATTGTGTCGCGGCAAAGGATGGGCGCTCAAGCAACGCGGCGTCGAAGCAGAAAGGCTGATCGAGTTTCTCGAGCAGGGGCTTCCACCCTGGGACTTTCTGCTCATGACCGCCGCTCATGTAGACCGCCGAAACCGCCTCTATAAAAAGTTTGCGGAGAAGGGCGCGGCCCTAGACCTCGCCGTGGCGCGGGAAAGAAGCGGGCGCATCAGCAGGGAAGTTCTGCGCGACTTTCTCCGCCAGCGTCTGGTTGAGGCGGGAAAGCGTATCGAGGCGCCCGCCGAGGAGATGATCGTGGCCCGGGCCGGCGAGCAACTTTGGGCGGTGCATCAGGAGCTTGAGAAACTGCTCCTCTACGTCGGCGAAGAACCCTGGATCCGAGCCAAGGACGTGGCGGAGGTCTGCCTCGATCTGGACGAAGGCTGGATTTTCGATCTGACTAACGCGATTGCCGAACGGGATGCGTCGACGGCCCTCGGTCACCTGGAGCGGCTGCTCTCCCAGGGCAATCATCCGCTGAGACTTTTGGGCGTCGTCGCGAGCGAAGTGCGCCGCTTCCTCGCCGCGCGACAGCTCATCGAAGGGAAGCTCCGGGAAAGTTGGCGGCCAGAGATGAGCTACGAGCAGTTTCAGCGCAGCGTCCTTAAGCACGGCCCTCCCATGCTCGGCCGCAATCCCTACCGCGACTATGTGACCTTCAAAAGCGCAGCCAAGTTTACCACGGCGGAGCTCGTCCGGGCGTTGGAACGGATTTACCAAGCGGACACCCGGCTAAAATCAAGCTCCCATCCGCCCCGCCTGGTGCTGGAGCGTCTTGTCCTGGAGATGTGTCAGCCACTTCGTGTGATGCAAAATGAAAATTGAAAAATGTAAAATCCTTCTTGTTTTTGTAGTTTGCGTATTTCACTTTGCACTGCTTTTCGCCGAGGGTTGGGCGGGGATGGCGGTCCAGGCTTGCTTCAGTCCCAAAGGCAGGTGCTCCAGCCTCATCGTGCGCGAGATCGCCCAGGCGCGAAGCGAAATTCTCGTCGCCGTCTACGCGTTCACCAGCGATGAGCTGGCGTGGGCGCTGATCAAGGCGAAACAACGCGGCGTCAAGGTTCAGGTCGTGTTGGATACGGAATTCGACGCGACTAACGAAACCTCCAAAGGGTCGCTGCTCGAGCAGCAGGGAATCGTGGTCCGGCGCGTCGCGGGCTTGAACACGGGCAATCCGGAGCGCGGCCCCGGCCTCATGCACCAGAAGTTCGCCGTCATCGACCGCAGGGCCGTGCTTACCGGATCGTACAATTGGACCGTGTCGGCGGACCAGTTCAACGAGGAAAGCCTGCTGATTTTCCGCGACGCCGGGCCGCTCGCCGAAGACTTCCGCAAAGAGTTCATCCGGTTGTGGGAGAAAAAGCGATGAAACGGCCTTCGCCCGCTCTGCTCCTGCTCGTCGCGGCGTCCTTCGTGGCCGGCTTTTTCACCCACGCCGTGTACCGCAAATGGACGAGCCCGCCAGCCGAAAACCAGGGCTACCCGGTAACGTACACGCCTCGTCCGCCTCCGGCGGAGACCCGGGTGGAGCCTCCGCTTGTCCCGGCGCGGGAGGTAGAGAAGCTCAGAGCCCTTGCCGGCACCCAAGCCCGGGTGCGGGGAAGGGTCTACCGCGTGGGCTTCTCGGCCAAAAGCAACACCTACTTCCTCAACTTCGGCCCCTCACGCTCCGCGTTCACCGCCGTCATCTTCGCCTCCGCCCTCGAGGCCTTCGAAAAAAAGAACATCGAGCCAAGGCGCTATGAAGGAAGAGAGATCGAGCTCACCGGGGTCATCAAGGATCATCCTCAATACGGCGTAGAAATGGTCCTCGAAGACCCCGCGCAGATCAAAGTGCTCGACTGAGGCCTCCGAAAAGAAAAAGGTTGGAAAAAAAATCCCAAATGAGTAAAATAGGCGTCATGGCCGAGAAGAAAAGGTGCATGATCTGCGGCCAGGAAAGGCCCCTTAAAGGCGGGATCTGCGATCCGTGCCAGGAGCGAATCCGGCGCGAGGCGTTAGGGGAACAAGCGAACGTGCGCGCGCAGGCCGAGAAGGAACTGAAAAAACATGGCGTGACGCCCGAGCCGGCCAAAGAGAAAAAGTGATACGGAGGATTGGCGGTCCTGAAACGGCATAGACAACTCGGCGTTTTTTTGCTCCCGCTCCTATTCCTCCTTCCGGCCGGCATCGCTTTCGCGTCCGGCTTTCCCGAAGCCGAGCTGACAGCCCGTGCCGCTTTTGTCATGGATGCGGCCAGCGGGCATGTCCTCTACGAACGGCAACCCGACCTCCCCCTTCCTCCCGCGAGCACGACTAAAGTCCTCACCGCCATTGTCGCCCTGGAGAGCGATCTGCGCGGCAAGGAGCTTTTGCGGGCGAGCAAAAGTGCCGCTCGCGTCCCGTACGCCAGGCTTCATCTGCGGCCGGGGCAGGCCATGAGCCTCAATGATCTCCTCTATAGCATCCTCCTCGCATCGGCCAACGACGCGAGCTTGGTCGTAGCTGAGGGCATCGGGCGCTCGGTGGAGCGTTTCGCGGAGATGATGACCGAGAAGGCGCGTGAGATCGGGGCGAGGAGCAGTCGATTTGTAAACCCCCATGGCTTGACGGCCCCGGGGCACTACTCCACCGCAAGGGACCTGGCGGTGATTTTCCGCTATGCGCTGCACAATCCGACATTTCGGGAGATCATCCAGACCAAGACCAGCTCGGTGAACGCTTACGCCTCCGTCGATAGACCGAAAAGGGCGCGCCATATCCAGATCCGCAATCACAACCGGCTCCTTTGGACCTTCGATGGGACCATCGGCGGCAAGACCGGTTATACGCTTGCGGCGCAGAAAACTTTCGTCGGCGCGGTCTCCCGTAACGGGTCGACGCTGATCGTCTCCGTCCTGGGCGCGCGGGATCTATGGGGGGATGCGCGACGGCTGCTCGAATACGGCTTCGAAAACCACGACGGCCGGAGCGTCGATAACAGAAAGCCCGACGCGCCCGCTGCGCTCGACGAGCAACTGATCCTGAGCAGACCCAAACCCTCCTCCCCGCTTCTCTCGTGGGAGGAAGAAAAACAGCTCCGCTCCGCGAGCGGCTATCTCTTGCAGGTAGCCTCTTTTCGCGAGCGTGACCGCGCCGAAGCCCTGCAAAAGATAATCTTGGAAGGAGGCCGGGAAGCCTTTTTGGAACGAGCGCTTCTGAGCAACGGCGAGGTCACCTTCAGGGTCAGGGTCGGACCCTATCACGAACTGACCGACGCCCAGAATGCAGCCAGAGAGGTCGAGAGCCAAAGCGGCTTCAGGCCCATTATCATCCCGGCCGATGGCGCCAAGAAACCGAGCTGATACACTGAGAACCTGCCCGCCCGTTCCGTCAGATCTCTATCACCATCCCATCTTCGGCCAATTCGACATCTAGCTCGCCCGATCGAGCCAACATCTCCTCACCCAGGTGGGTCAAGATGAGTCTCTTGCACCCGAGCCGGCTGCGGTTCTCTACGATTTCCCTATAGCTCATATGGTTGGGAACCTCGCGATCGAAAAAACAGCACTCGCATAGAAAGAGATCTACCCCTTGGGAATGAGCAATGAACGCTTCGCTCCAGGCGGAGTCCCCGGAATAGAGAATCTGCTTTCCCCGGTAGCGAATCTTTAAACCCAAAGAGATCTCCCGTACCTGATGAGGCACGCGAAAAGGGAGGACTTCGATTCCCTCGATCACCGCCTCGCGGTCGGGCTCCAGTAGATGGAAACGGGTGGGCGGAAGCTCTCTGGGTTCGGCGGGGTCGCCGAACATGAACTGAAACAAGGCGCTCACCCGCTCCTCGGTGGCCGGCGGCCCCGCCACCGCCAAAGGCTCGGCTCGTGGGTTTTCGTAAAGGGCGTCGACGAAAAAAAATGGCAAGCCGCCGAAATGGTCGCCGTGCAGATGGCTTAAAAAGACGCTATCCAGCCGCCGCGGGTCGAAGCCTGCCCGTTTCAAAGCGGCGAGCGTCGTCGGGCCACAGTCCAAGAGAAAGAGCCGCTCTTCGGCTTCGACGAGGTAGCCGCTGTTGTTCCGGCCCCCGCTCCCGAAGGCATCGCCGCAGCCGAGAAT
>JACPAM010000327.1 GCA_016180805.1 Deltaproteobacteria bacterium
GCCGCGCACGAGAACTATCTCCGCGCCTACAACTGGTACCGCCTTGCCCGCTACCCGGCGCCCAACTCGCCGGGCAAGCGCCAGGCCTACGCGCGGTACAAGGCCAACTACTTGAGTGCTGCCCGCTACTTCGACCCGCCGCTGGAAGAGGTCGCAATGCCCTTCTCAGGACGCCCCGGCGAAGGAGAGGCCGTGGTCGGCTACCTGCGAAAGCCGCCGCTGCCTGGCCCGCTGCCAGTGGTCGTGAGCTGGGGTGGCATCGACGGTTTCAAGGAAGACCGCCGGGCGGAGCCGTTTCTCGCGCGCAAGCTGGCGGTGCTCATGATAGATCAGCCGGGTACCGGCGAGGCGCCCATCCCGGGCTCGGAAGATGCCGAGCGCATGTGGGACGGCGTGTTCGACTGGATCGGGTCCCACTCCGGCCTAGACGCTGCGCGCGTCGGCATCCTCGGCGCCAGCACGGGTGGCTACTGGGCCGCGAAGCTGGCGCACACCCACCGGGACCGCATCCGCGCGGCTGTAAACCACGGCGGCTGCACGCACTACGCTTTCCAGGCAGAGTGGATCGAGCAGGCCCAGCAGGGGGAGTACCCGCTGGAGCTGGCCGAGACGCTGGCCACGGCTTTCGGGAGGTCAACCTTCGAGGAGTGGGTGGAGTACGCACCGCGGCTATCGCTCCTGGATCAAGGGGTCCTCGATCAACCGTGCGCCCCGCTTCTGTGTGTGAACGGTCTGCATGACACTGTGTTCCCGATACAGGACCAATACCTGCTGCTTGAGCACGGCATGCCGAAGTCTGCGCGCTTCTTCGACGCCGGCCACATGGGGGATCCGCCACATACCATCAACACCATCGCAGAGTGGCTCGCGGCGCAGCTCGGCAGATGAGACACGCAATCGGTGTCAATCGGCCTGGATGTGAGCATGCTGCAACTCCGCAGTGGATTCTTGCCCGAGATGAGAAAAGAGATGGGGAGTTGAGAAAGTTTATGGCCGACCTTGGCGCGCCAAATGCCGCGAAGCTGGGTCAAGAAAGGGGAGGTGCACTTGCCGTTTTGGATGGTCTTCCCGTCAACCGGTTTCACTGGAGACTCGTGTTCCTGAGCGGCTTGGGCTGGATGTTCGACGGCTTGGACACCATCCTGTTGTCTCTTGCCTTGCCCGCGTTGATGTTGGGTTGGAAGCTTTCGGCCACTCAGGTGGGGCTCGTGGGAACGGTAGACCGCCTCGGAGCGCTTTGTGGCGCTGCTCTGGCGGGCCTGTTGGCCGATCGTTACGGCCGGCGAGCTCTATTCCAGGCGACTTTGCTTATTTACTCTTTTGGTACGGGTCTTTTGGCTTTGGCAGCAAACCTTCCATCATTTTTATTGATCCGCTTTTTCGTCGGCTTGGGTTTGGGAGGTGAGCTCCCCGTGGTGGTCACGCTGGTCACGGAGTGGGTGCCGGCGAGGCAGCAGTTTTTGGAGCTATGGTTGGATACTGGCGGCGCTGGTGGGATTTCTGATTATTCCTTCATTTGGATGGCAGGCGGCTTTCCTGGTGGGCGCGCTTCCCGCCCTGTATGTCTTTGTCTTGCGCCGGGGTGTTCCTGAGTCTCCCCGCTACCTTATAGCCGCCGGCCGGCACAAGGAGGCGATGGAGGTCTTGCACAGGGCGGGAGTGAGGGAAGAAGTCTTGGATTTGAATTCCACGGCGTCGTTCGACTCCGATCTTGCTCCGTCGAGCGTGAAGCTGCTGTTCGCACGTTCTTATCTGCGCCGGACGATCTTGGTCTGGGTCCTGTGGTTCTCTCTTTTCTTTACTTTCTACGGTATTTTTATCTGGCTTCCGAGTTTGCTCCTCGCCCGAGGGCTGGGGTTGGCTCGCTCGCTGGAATACATTCTGTTGATGAGTTTGGCTCAACTCCCGGGATATTTTCTTACCGGCTATCTTGCGGATCGAGTGGGGCGGCGCTGGACCTTCGTGGCGCTCATGATCTTGTCCGCTATCAGCGCCGGTATCTTCGGGACCACCGTGGAGCCAGCAGAAGTTCTTTTCTGGGGTGCCTTGCTCAACTTTTTCAACGCCGGCGCCTTTGCTCTTGCCTACGCCTACACTCCTGAGGTGTACAGCACCGGCGTGCGGGCGACGGGCACGGGGTGGGCCACGGCGTTCGGCCGGGCCGGAGCTGCTATCGCCCCCTTGACGGTTGGCCTGCTGTTGGAGTTTCTTCCCGGCGCTCAGGGTCAGGCCCTGGTCTTTTATCTCATGGTCGGGTTTTTTATCCTTGCGGCGACCGCTATGGCAGTCCTGGCGGTTGAGACCAAAGACAAGTCCCTGGAGTCCTTAGTGGAGTTCGCGGAAGACGGAGGCGCGGGGTGAGCCCTGCCGTCTATAAGGAGAAAGATCAGCGATGAATATCGAACCGATCGGAATCGTCAAGTCTCCTGTGACAGAGGCCGTGGACGAGAATTGGGGCAATGTCGTGGCCGAAATTCATCTTCTCGACTCGATGGCTCCGGGATTGCAGGGAATCGAGCAATTTTCTCATCTCATCGTCGTCTTCTTCATGCATCAATCCACCTTTGATTTGGAAACCTATTTGGCGCGCCGGCCGCGCGGACGTGCTGACATGCCGGTGGTGGGCGCCTTCGCCCAGCGCGCCAGGCATCGGCCCAACCCGATTGGGGTCACCGCCGTCGAGCTCCTTGAGGTGCGGCACAACGTCGTGAAGGTGAGGGGGTTGGATGCGATCGACGGCACGCCGGTTGTGGATTTGAAGCCCTATTTGCCCGCCTTTGATTGTCGCCCCGGGGCAAGAATTCCCGAGTGGGTCGAGAGGCTGATGAAAGGCTATTTCTAGCCAACCTCAATTTATTTAAATGTAATGCTCAGCACCCGGTCGTCGTCTGGAGCGGGGCGGCCGCGGCCATCGCGGTTGCTGGTGAGAAGATAGATTGAGCCATCCGGTCCCTCGGCCACATCGCGCAGCCGGCCGAATTGACGGGAAAACAGCCGCTCGAAAGAAATGACCTTGCGCGGGTTGTCACGGTCGAGCACGACCCGGTAAAGGGCCTGGCCTCGCAGCCCAGTAAAAAGGAGCGAGCCGGCCCATGGTCCGCGCCCGACGAAGGCGGCGCCGCCCGGAGCCCAGGTCTCGCTCTCGCCACTGTGGAGAACCGGCACGACCATCCCTTCCTGACTCTGGTCTCCCCGGATCACCGGCCAGCCGTAGTTTTTGCCCGCCTCGATCACATTCACCTCGTCCATGCAGCAGCCTTGAAAGCCGCTCGGACCATGTTCCGTGGAGTAGAGCCGGCCTGT
>JACPAM010000008.1 GCA_016180805.1 Deltaproteobacteria bacterium
TTTCTTAGGACCTCTCCGATGATCATGGTCCTATGGTTCCCCCGCCCCTCACCCTTCCCATCCTCTAAGAGGTCGGCGAGAAGCTGCTGATCAGATTTCGCTCCCAAAATCCGCGGATCGGTAAAATCGGGAGGAATACGGGCGAGGTATTGCGCCGCCGGGCCATCCCCGCGACCGTAGTTGCCGTGGCAGGTCCAGCACAGTGCCTTGTAGACTTCCTCGCCCCGCTTGATATCGATCTTGGGCTTTGTCCGAGGGGCGCTCGCACCGCCTAGCACCAAGAAGGACAAGAGTAGTAGGCTGAGACGCCTCATCCTGCACCTCCTTGAAGGTTGCGAAGGTAGTTCACGATATCCCATCGCTCTTTAACCGACAACGCTTCTCCCTGGGCCGGCATCAACGGGCCGCCGCTGCGAATAGTCTCGTAAAGAAAGCCGTCACTCCGCTGGCGGAAAAAGGCTATCGTGATGTCCGGAGGAGGAACAAACTTCGCCGCCACTGGCCCTCCTCCCTTCCCGTTTTCTCCATGGCAGAGAGTACAATAAACAGCGTAGAGGCGCCTGCCGTTCTCCAGAGAGGCTAGCATAGGCGGAATCGGATTGCGCAGAACCTTCCCGGCTTCGTCGCGGTTGAGCACTGGTTCCCATTGGCCCTGTGGCACGGAGCCTGGAGGGGGCTCCAATGGCCGCTCTTGAGGCTTAAACGACGGTTGATCCCCCATGTTGGTAGTCAAGGCCCCGTGGAGCACCAAAGCAGAAAGAGCCGCGCCCGAAAGGAGGAGGATCGCAACGCCAAAGATCATGAGTCTAACGGCCTTCATGACGCACCTCTTCCGCACCTGCCCCGCGCAGAATGTCCCGAACTCGCTCATTCTCATCCGGCCGGCATCCAACCCAGAGACCAAAGCGGTCTTCGGAAAAAGTCGGATCGTAGGCCGCTTCCAGACGGATGCGGGGAAGCCGGATGTTAATGAGCATCCCAAGAATCGTTGCGAGGGAACCGAATAGGATCACAAGCTCGAACACAATGACCAAAAAAGGAGGGATGGAGACAATGGGTTTACCGCCTGTGATCAAAGGATAGTGAAGCGAACTGGCGATGGTCAGGATAAGGGCCGTCACGCCCCCCAAGATTCCGCCCACCAGGGTGAAGAGCCTGACCGGGCTCCTCCCGGCTTCAAGCGCCTCCTCGATTTCATGGCGCGGCACAGGCGAAAAGGCAGTCAGATCTCGGTAACCCAAATGCTGCATCTGCCGAATCGCCTGAGTAAAGCTATCGAGATGGGCAAAGATCCCGAGGACGCGCACCATCTCTCCGCTCATGGCGAAACTCCTTTGACGGGCGGCGGAGCCAGCTCTTTCACCTCGGTCAGCGAGACCACGGGAAGAAGCTTGGCAAAAAGGAGGAACCACAAGAAGAACCAAGCGCGGATCTTCCCAAAAACGAAGAGCAGCGGCACGACAGCGTTAAAGATAAGCATGATCCAGAAGGCCACGGCGTAATCCCCGAAGGCGCGGTAAAGGAACGTTTCCCTCTCGAAGATGTTGCCGCTATACCAGGCAATGAAAAACTCCGCCCCGTAGGAGTAGGCCATGATCAGTCCCGTAAGAATGATGAGCTTCCCCAGGTTCTCGAGATGAAGCTCGGTAATGTAGCCTTTGAGCCCTAGGATCCGGCGCATGGGGATCAAAATGGTTAGCACCATGGCCAACCCGGAATGGATCGCTCCGGCAACGAAGTACGGGGCAAAGATCGTGGAATGCCATCCCGGGACAACGGACATGGCGAAGTCCCAGGAGACGATGCTGTGAACGGATACCACCAGGGGAGTCGCAAGAGCGGCAAGGAAGAGATAGGCGCTGCCGTAGTGGCGCCACTGGCGGTCGGTCCCTTGCCATCCCTGGGCCAGAAAGCCGTAAATCTTCCGCCGCCATCCGTCCGCCTGATCCCGCACCACAGCCAAGTCAGGGACAAGCCCGGTAAAGAAAAAGACACAACTCACGATGAGATAAGTGCCGACGGCAAAGACATCCCATATAAGCGGCGAACGAAAGTTGATCCAGAGATGACCTTCTTGAGCATAGGGGAAAAGCCAGTAAAAGAGCCATGGTCTCCCCAGGTGGATGATGGGGTAAAGCCCCGCCGTCATGAGGGCGAAAACCGTCATCGCCTCAGCCGTACGGTAAATCGGATTGCGCCAGCGGCAACGGAAGAGAAAGAGAATGGCCGAGATCAGCGTTCCCGAGTGGGCGATGCCGATCCAGAAGACAAAGGTGGCGATGTAGGCCCCCCAGCCGACAGGGTTGTTGAGCCCGGTAACGCCGATGCCGGTCCTGATCTGATAGATCCAGGCAAAGATACCCCACAGAAGAACGAGGATATCCAAGCCGAGGACGACGTAGTAGAGCCTGCCAGGCGGCTCCATGGTCTTAAGCAAATCGCGGTTGATCTGGCGGTAACTCAGCTCCATTTCACAGATCCAATCTTTCGGGCTTCAGGGCTCCCTTCGCTCCACGGCCTCCCGCAGCGACCCTTCCGGGGCTCGCTTGGCAAGCTCCCTCGGGGACTGCGCTCTCGGCTGCGGCCGATGGGTTCCTGCCATGAGTCGTACTGTTTGTAATCGGACGTCCGCAGCCTCGCTCGCGCTCCCCTCGCTCGCCTCCGCTGCTCCGTCCATGTTGCGCTCAGGGAGCCCACTCAGCCCTCTTTAACTCTCGCCATTCGCTGTTCACTATTCACTATCCATTCTTCACTTTCTTAAGATAGGTGACCGCCGGTTGCGTATTTAAATGCTCCAAAACACGGTAGCGCCTGGGATCATGACTCAGCTTTGCCACCCTGCTCTCCGGCTCCTTTAAATCGCCAAAGACGATTGCCTCGGTGGGGCAAGTCTGGGCGCACGCCGGAACGATCTCGCCGTCTTTAATCTTTCGACCTTCCGCCTTCGCTCGGTTTTCCACCTCTCTGATCCGCTGGACACAGAAAGTGCATTTCTCCATGATCCCGACGCTCCGGACAGTTACATCGGGATTGAGCTGGGAGTTCAGCGGCTCCGGCCAGTCGTATTCGAACCAGTTAAAGCGCCGCACCTTATAGGGACAGTTGTTGGCGCAGTAGCGAACGCCAACGCAGCGATTATAGACCTGGGCGTTGAGCCCGTCTGGAGTGTGATAGGTAGCGTAGATCGGACAGACAGACTCACAGGGCGCAGCGTCACATTGCTGGCAAAGCATGGGGAGAAATATAAATTTTGGATTGCGAATTGCGGATTGCGGATTTTCGCGCCCCTCGTCGACGTAGCGCTGGATCTGAATCCAGGACATCTCCCTTCCCTTGGCGACCTGCTCCTTCCCCACAACGGGAAGGTTGTTCTCCGCATAGCAGGCCACAACACAGGCGTTGCAGCCGGTGCAGGCGTTGAGGTCGATCGCCATGCCCCAGCGATGCTTGGGGTGCTCGTGGGGCGCATAGATCTGCTTAACTTCTTCCTCCTCCGTCTTCTCTCCCTCCCGCAGCTCCGCCAAGGAGATGGCTTGGGCGATTTCGCGCCCTTGCTGATTTTCGCTTCCCGCTACCGAAACCAAAGGTTGCCGCCTTCCGGTCTTAGCCAACATGACCTTCACCGAAAGCCAGGGAAGAGCTCCGGACTGAGGATCGGCTCCTGCCGATAAGAGGTGAATCGGGTTCGCCCCAACGGCAGAGCCAAAACGGCCGAAGTTGCTGTGGCCCTGCCCAATCGGAATCGCCACAACGTCAGGGCGGATGGTCTCGCTCAGCCGCGCAGGCAGCTCGATCTTCCCATAAGGCGAAGCGACCGAAACAACATCGCCGTCGCGCAACTGGAGGCGTTTGGCTGTTTCCGCGTGAAGCTCGAGCCAGTTACCCCATACGATCGAGGTCATGGGATCGGGCAGCTCCTGAAGCCACGGCCTGTTTGCCCCGCGGCCGTCGAAATGAGAGAGGGAGGGATAGAGAGAGAGATAGAAAGGTTTATCCCCGTCCCCGGTAAGATTTGCCTCCTGGATTTGAGACCTGAGAGACGAGATCGCCCTGCCGTTCAGGCGGACGGCTTCCGTTCGGCTTTCCTTCCAAACCCCTCCACGCTGGAGTGCTTCATCCCAGAAGTCCTTAAACTCCTTTTGCGGATCGAAGCGCCGCTGGATCTCCTTCCACTGATCCCTAAGGTAGTCGTAAAAACTTGCCCAGGGAAATCTCTTGGCCATCTCGCCTTCCATCTTTTTCGCCACGCTGATGAGAAGATCCCCTAAGCCCTTCGTATCAAAAAGCGGCCTCATGGCAGGCTGCATGAGGCCAATAACACCCTCTCTTGGCGAATAGTCGCCCCAGCTTTCCAAAGGGGTGTGATCGGGGAGAACGAGATGGGCGTCGGCTGCGGTTTCATCCATAAAGCTCGAAAAACTAACCACCAGTGGGACTTTCTTCATCGCCTGCGCAAAACCAACCGACTGCGGCAGGGTGAAGAGCGGGTTGACGTTGTGAAGGAAGAGAGCCTGGATCTCCCCTCGTGCCATCGACTGAACGAGAGAGACAAGATCCCCATAGGAGGAGAGCTGGCCCAAGCTGCTCGCCGTGTCGAAGCGGACCGTCCTTCCCATATTTCCCGTAAGGTAGTCTAGGAGATGGATAGCAACGGCCGTGGCCTGCGCGTTCGACCCGCTGGAAGCAATACCTCCTCCCAAAGCGACCGCGGGCTTCTGGGCAGCAAAGTCCCGAGCCAGACGGACAATCTTTTCCGCCGCAACCCCGGTGCGAGCGGCCACTGCCTTCGGATCGTGGGCACGAACCAAAGTTCGGATCTCAGCCGTGAGATCCTGCGGCGCAGACGCCGCAAGCCCCTGCTCCACAATCACATGGATCATCCCAAGAGCGAGAAATAGCTCGGTCCCTGGCCGCACGGAGACCCATTCATCAGCGTTCGCCGCGGTAAGCGAGTAGCGCGGCCCGACGTAGATAAAACGCCCCATCTCTCCATCGCGTGGGCTGCGGCTCTTGGAGAACTCCCGGGCAAACTCAACCGGCGAGATCCAGCTCTCAAGGAAGTCGGCGCCAAAGGAAAGGATCAACTTAGACTCACCTAAGCGATAGCTTGGGACGGTGTCGCGGTCAAAGCAGATCTTGCTCGCAGCCCGCAGCGGCTCATAAGCAAACGGCTCGTAGCGGAGATGGCGCTGAGACCCCAAGGCCTTAAGCCAGTCGGCAATCAAACGATCGAGGCTCCCGGTCAGAAGCGGAGTCACAAGCGCTATCTGCCGAGCTAGCCCTCTTCCTCGGACAGCATCGAGGCTTTCAGCCAAAAACTTCTCCGCATCGTCCCACGAGATGGGCTGGAGCTTGCCCGAGGCGTCGCGCCTTAAGGGCTGCCTGACGCGATCAGGATTATAGAGCCCCTGAGGAGAAGCCTGACCACGAGCGCAGAGTTTCCCCCGATTCACCGGATGTTCTGGGTTGCCCTCTACCTTGATTGCCCTCCCCTCACGGACCTTGACGAGAACACCACAGCCTGCAGGACACTCGCGGCAGGTGGAGGCATACCACAGGGCCTGTCCGGGAATCACCTCTTCTGGAGGGATGAGATAGGGGATCAGTCTCTCGGGTGCCTCAGACGCGCAACCAGCGAGCGCCGAGGCTCCGGTGGCACCAAGAACCTTAAGAAAATCTCGTCGGTTAATTTCCATTGCAGACCGTCAGTTAATCGTCGTCCTCAATCGGATTTCTCCCTCACCCCTTCCCTCTCCCGCTGGGAGAGGGCGAGGGTGAGGGTGTGCTACTTATGGCACGTCCAGCAATCGATGCTTGCCTTTTTCTCCATGTGACAGTTAACGCATCGCGCCATGTTTACAACGACGGCCTCCCTCACCTTCTCCATCTGCTCTACCGCCCCATGACAGCTCTGACAGGCGATTCCCTTAGCGATATGCGGCTGGTGGGAGAAATAGACAAAGTCCGGCTGATCAAAGACCTTCACCCATGGAATCGGCTCCTTCCGATTCCAGTAGTCAGCAAGCTTTTTCACCTCGGGCTTGTCCAAAGCGGTAACTTTATGGCAACCCATGCAGCGCGCCACCGACGGGACGCCGGCGACCGTGGATCTGCGCGCGTAAGAATGGCAGTACTCGCAGGCGATTCCAAAGTCTCCTGCATGGACCTTGTGGCTGAACTTGATCGGTTGCTCAGGGGCATTCGCGCGGCCATACGCGGCAAACATGATCCCCGTGAGCACAAGGACGACGAAAAGCACTAAGCCAGCAAAAATTTTGGCCGTCCGCGTCATTTTTTCGTCACCGCTTCACTGGAGCGCACGGCAATCGCGAGTTTGTGCGGTCTTTTTCCCACCTTCACTTCCGCCACCACGGCTCTTTTCTCCACGCTGATGATCGAGATCGTCCCCTGACGGCGGTGCGCCACCCACAAGTAACGACCGTCAGGCGTGAGGGCCAATCCATGAGGCTCCTGGCCCACTGGAATGGAGGCCACTACCCTTTTTTTCATGGCGTCGATGACAGAAACTGTGTCGGAGGCTTCGTTGCTCACCCAGACATAGCGGGAATCTGCTACAAGATAGTAGGGTTCATTGCCGACCCTGACTTCCACCGCGACTTTCCGCGAAGCAGTATCCAAGGCGAGAACGCTGTCGCGGTGGATGAGGCCGACCCAAACCAGTTTTCCGTCCGGCGCCACTTGAATGCCATGGGGAGAACTTGGCAGAGGGATGCGCTCCACGAGCTTTTGCTCGCTCACGGAGATGATGGCGAGGTCATTGGAGTCTACGTGCGTTACCCACAACCATTTCCCGTCAGGGCTAACGCTTAGATCATGAGGAGCCTCGCCCACGGGTATGGTCGCGACGACCCGGTTGGACGCCACCTCGATAGCGGAAACAGAAGCTTGACTATGATTGCTCACATAGGCAAAACGGCCATCCGGAGTGATCGCGACTTCGTGGGCGTTGGGGCCCGTGGGTATCGTGGCAATGACCCGATTGGCATTTAGGTCAATGACCGATACGTCGTGAGTGCCCATGTTCGCCACATAGGCGCGCGAGCCATCCGGCGTGACGGCGATTCCATGCGGAGCTTTCCCTACCGCAACCCGACCGAGTAATTTTCCGCCATCCACATCGAGCACCAGAACCTCGTTTAAATCCTCATCGGCCACATAGGCCATCGCCCTTTGTCTCCGGCCCTTCGTCGCGCGGGCAAGATAGTTAGCCAAGCGCTCAATATCTTTTTGCGGTATGGCGGCGCCATACGTATGCATCCGGCTAATCGTCTCCTGCCAGCGCTTCGCGTCCCAGTTCCTCTGCACCATCGCCGGAAGCCGATGGCAGCCGGCGCATTCGCGTTCGAAGATCTTTGCCTCCTCCTGCCCCGTTGCAGGGAGAGCAAAAAAGACCAGGAACCAAAGCACGCTCCAATTGAGCAGCGTTTTTACCGTCACAGAAGCTCCCAACCCATTAGCCTCGCCCTCAGGAGAGCAAGGTCTATGCCATGAAAACCCGCCGATAAAATTCTTATATTCCAAGCGAAAAAAAGAAGCGAATCTAATCGGCGTTTCGCTTAATTCTCAGTTTTAGAAAAATCTTCCGGGTTATTCCTGGAAATAGGAAAGACCTTAAATTTGAAATAACCATTCCCCATTACCAGACCCGAAACGGCGGCGAGCCCGCCGTCGTTGTCCTGACGAGCTCGAATAGAACCGGGCCATAGCCGATGACGATGAGCACTGCTGTAACGGCAAGCCAAACACTCCAGCGCTCGAAAATCCACGGGGCCGCTTCCGCTCCGCCTGCTGGCTCGGCCTTTGGCATCTCCACCACGGCACCCCGCGCGGCAAAAAAAGCAGTCATGGCGACATTGACGACGAGGAGTATCAAGCTTAGCAGCAAAATTGTGCCGCCGACCCCGGTGAAAAGGTCCGGGACCGACCATTCCGCCAGCCGGTAAACAGCCGTTGCCATATCCGTGCGCCGGGGCTGGCCCAAAACACCCGCCCAATGCATCCCAAAGGAGAACAGCGCCATGCCGAAAAACCAAAGATAAACTTGGGCCAAGGCTAAGCCGCGATGCCATAGCTGCCGCCCGGTCAAGAGAGGAACCAGCCAGTAGGCGACGCCGGCAAACGTGAGGGTAACCGCTGAGCCAACCGTGAGATGGAGATGCCCTGGGACCCAGGCCGTGTTGTGAACGATGAGATTCAAATTGTAAGAGGCATTGATGAAGCCCCCGACGCCGCCAAACGCAAAAAGAAGCATCGCCAGGGCCTGTGCGGCAAAGCTCGGCTCTCCCCATGGCAAGCGCACTACCCAACCGAACAAGCCGGCTCCACCTCTCGCTCGGCCGCCGATCTCCAACGAGGCGATCACGTTGAACGCCGTGAGCAGGCTCGGGAAGGCCACACTGAAGGTGAGGATTGTGTGCAGAGCTTTCCAGCCGTGGCCGATACCGGGATCGGCGAACTGGTGGTGGAGACCAACCGGGACCGAAAACACCAAAAGAAGCAGAAACGCGAGGCGCGCCATCGGATCGCTGAAAAGCCTGCCGCCGGCCTGCTTCGGCAGCATCGTGTACCACGAGACATAAACCGGAAGGAGCCAAAAATAAACCAGTGGATGGCCAAAGTACCAGAAGAGCGTGCGCGCAAGCAGCGCGTCGATCCCGCCAAGCCAGCCGAGCGACCACGGGATGAGCTGGAAGAGCATCTCAGCCGCAACGCCGAGAGTAGCGAGGTCCCACAGAATAAAAGTGACGAGAACGCCAAACGCCATGAGGGGCGTAGCCTTGCCCGGATTTTGACCGCGCCAGCGGCGGTAAGTGACGAAGAGACCGGCCGAAAGTATCCACGTCCCCACGACCACAAGCGTGAGGCCAATATAGAAAGAAGCATGAGCCCGGAGCGGCGGATAGAACGTGTAAAGCACGCTCGCCTGATTGGTGAGGATGGCGTATCCGGCAGCCACCACTCCGACGAGCATCACCCAAAAAGCAATCCAGGCAGCTCCCAGGCTCACCAGCGAACGGTTGAGTGACCGAACGGTGACAAAGATGAGAAAGCCGCAAATGAAAAAAGTCGTCCAGACCAGAGCCACGAGAACCCCGTGGAGAGTCAGGCCCTGATAGTAACTGATTCCGAGGACCGGATAGAGAGAGATGCCCATCCGGTTAAGAGCCTGAAGCGGACCGAACAGCCCCCCGACCGCGAGCGCGATGAAGGCGATAAGTAAATGCCAGCGAACTAATCGATCCTCACGCGCAAACATTACTTTTCCCTTCTACGAAGGGTTTCCGCCGTTCAAGTCGTTTCAGCCGTTCCAATCGTTCGAGGCGTTTGAGTCGTTTGAACATCTCACCCCGATCCGAAATAAATTTGCGCGGCGCATCATCAATTTCCCTCTCCCGCTCGCGGGAGAGGGCGAGGGTGAGGGCAAAATGCACGCGCACCACCCTCACCTTTTATCCTCTCCCTCCAAAAGAGGGCGAGGAGGTCACCCGGAGCGGCTTTGAGCATCATTCCTGCCAAAAAGATTCTCGGATCGCGGCTCACGATTTTTCTTCAACGATGACTTTCCCGGCCATGGTTTGGTGCGCGAGACCGCAGTATTCGTGGCAGATAAAGAGATACTCACCGGGCTTGTTGAACGTCGCTGTGCCGGTCGCGACCAGCCCGGGAATGAGCATCAGGTTGAGATTCGTTCCGTGGATCGTAAACCCGTGCGTGACGTCACGGCTCGTCGCATGAAAGGTAACCCGTGCGCCTGCCGGAACGCGGATCTCGTTCGGAACGAAACTCCACACCATGGAGAGCAGATAAACCTCGTACTCTCCCGGACCGGTTTCGCGGATCCCCGGCGTTGCGAACGGGGGCTCGTTGACAACCGTCTTGGGATCGATCCGTTGCTCGGCGCCCGGCAGCGAGATGCCGTGGACAAAGACGCTCACCGAGATCGCGCCCAGAAAACCAAGGAGCATCAGGAGGCTGAGAGCGATCCAGACCTTCTCATACAGATCGACCCGCATTGCCCTCAGCCCCTTCCCTTAGACACGGGGACAGGCACCTTCGGAGCCAGTCCCCACAGGGCTCAACGCGCATCCTGCCTAACCCCTCCCGAGAAGGACTAAATAGAGTCCTCCCCACGCGAGAAGGATGACCAGAAGAAAGATGATCAGGACGGCTAAAGTTCCCCGAGGATGGCCATTCTTTGCCAAAGGAGGAAACTCCGCCTTTATTTCTTACAGAAGCTTCGGATGTAGGCGACGAGATTCTGGACGTCCGGATCTTTGAGCGAAGCCTTCCACGGAGGCATCAAAGGAGACCGCCCGGCACCCTGCCCTCCCTCTTTAATGACTTTAAAGAGAGAATCGTCAGACTCTTTGGCCATCCCCTTGCAATCAGTATGGTCGCGAGGCTTTGGGTTCAACGCAGCCGCTGCCGGGCCGTCGCCTTTACCCTTAGTGCCGTGACAGCCGGCGCAAAGCTGGTCATATTTGGTTTTCCCCGCCTTCGCATCACCCTTGGCTTGAGCCCTGCCAAGGTCGGCAGTCGCTAACAAGAAAAGGAGAAAAATAAAAACAGCTAACGTGCCCCTCATCTAGTGAACTCCTTTCTTTTCTTTCTCGAAAAGCTCCTCTTATCGATCTGCTTTCTTCTTTGACGCTTTCTGCTCCGAAAGCTTCGATAATTCCCTTATCATTTTCTCGGGCTTACCGCCAACCGCCTTTGTGGAGCCAACCCTCTCTTGAGCCTCGGCGATCCACTTCTTTACCTGAGTAGAGCAACGCCTTCTCGACGTCACCACGCTGAAAGGCGATGTTTCCGATATGGGTTATCGCTTCGGGATTACCGGGGTCGCGTGTGAGAAAGCTTTGGTAGCTTTTTTCGGCCTCGGGTAGCTGGCCTTTATCCAGAAGGCGATGAGCCTCTTCGAGTGAAACCGAAGGCGCGGGGGGGGATGGCTGCGGGGCAGGCAAGTAGAAAATCGCGGTGAGTAGTCCGCCTGCCCCCATGCCAAGCACGAAGAAGCCAACCGACCACAAGACCGTGGCCTTTCTGAACAGCCATCCTCCCATCGATGTTGTGTTCTCCTCCTCCCAAGTTGCTTCCCCCCCGCGCACACTGACAAAATATGAAAAACGATTAAAAACTAAGTCTCAAACCGAGAAAGGCGACATGCGCAGTAAAGGGTCCTTTGAGCCGGTCGCCAAGAAAAATCGAGTTTGCG
>JACPAM010000009.1 GCA_016180805.1 Deltaproteobacteria bacterium
CGGCCATGCAGATGGTGCGGGGAGAGAAGAAGAGAAAAAAGGAGGGATGGGAAAGAGGGAGCGCCTAGACAGGTTGCTGGTCGAGCGCGGACTGGTGGCAAGCCGCGAAGAGGGACGGAGCCGTATTCTGGCCGGCGAGGTGCTGGTCAACGATCGGCCCGCCGCGAAGGCCGGGAGCCTGGTGGAGCCGACCGCCCTGATCCGACTCAGGGGCAAGTCCCTGCCCTACGTCAGCCGCGGCGGCATCAAACTGGAAAAGGCGCTCCAGGAGTTTCAGGTCGAGGTCAGAGATCGAATCGTCCTCGACGTCGGAGCCTCCACCGGGGGCTTCACGGATTGTCTGCTTGCCCATGGAGCCCGCCGAGTCTATGCGGTGGACGTCGGTTATGGCCAGCTCGACTGGAAGCTCAGAGGGGACCGGCGCGTGGTTGTCCTGGAACGGAGAAATATCCGCTATCTCGAACCTGACGAGCTGGTGGAAAAGCCGCAGCTCGCCACCGTTGACGTCTCTTTCATCTCCCTGCGTCTAGTTCTCCCTCGAGTGAAGGCGCTGCTAGCGCCGAAGGGCGAAATCCTCGCTCTCATCAAACCCCAGTTCGAAGTGGGAAAGGGAAAGGTGGGCAAGGGAGGAGTGGTGCGCAGCGCGGAGGAGCATCTGCGGGTTATTGGCGAGATCCAGGAAGCGGCGCGGGGGCTGGGATTCAAAGTGGCCGGGGTGATCGAGTCGCCGCTTCTAGGACCGAAAGGGAATAAGGAGTTTTTTATCCATCTGGTTAAAAGCGAAGAAGGTGAATGACGTGACCGTGATCTTTTGAACGACGATGGCCCATTTCCTTAGAATTGCCCATCGGGGAGCTTCAGGTTCCTATCCGGAAAATACCCGTATCGCTTTCGTCAAGGCGATCGAGGCGGGCGCCGACATGATCGAGATCGATTGCCAGCTCTCCAGGGACGGCCACGTGGTGGTTATTCACGACGAACGGCTGGATCGCACCGCCAGGGCAAGAGGGCCGGTTCGGAGCAAGACGCTGAGGCAGCTAAAAAAACTCGACGTGGGCGCGTGGTTCAAACGGTCTTTCAGGGGCCAGAGAATCCTTACCCTGGAAGAGGTCATGGAGAACGTGGCCGGCCGGGTGGAGCTCAATTTGGATATTAAAACCGCGCCGCGCGGCCCCCTCGGGATTGAGCTCAAGGTCCTTTTCATTTTGAGTCACTACGATTATTTGCGCCGCAGCGTTCTTTCTTCTTTTGACTATCGCGTGCTGCGTCGACTCAGGGAGCTGGCGCCCGAGGCGCGGATCGGTGTCCTCTACGGTGCCGGGATCAACGAGAGTCCGTTCCATCTGGCTACGGAGATCTCCGCTTACTCCGTTCACGTTCAGAAGGAGCTGGCGACTCCCCAGTTCCTGGACCAAGCCGGTCAGATGGGGCTCAAGCGTTTCGTCTGGACGCTCAACGAGGTGGCCGAGATGGAGCGTTTTCTTTCCCTTGGAGTCGACGGGATTGTGTCCGACTTTCCCGAGAAGTTTTGGAAAATCCGGCCGCAGCTCGGGCGGGAGCGGGGTCAGGGTCCGACGATCGCCAGGACATAGCGGTCCAGCGCAAGGTATTGCCGGGCCACCCGAAGGATATCCCCGGCGCTCACCTTTTCGATACCCTCCCGATAGCGCTCGGGGAATTCCGGGCCGAATCCGACCAGTTCGTTGGCGGTCAAATCGGCGGCTTTCGCCGCGTTGGTCTGGCGCGCGATCAGATAGTTGCCGATCAGATAGTTCTTGGCTCGAGCCAATTCCGCCTCCGTGCATTCTTCCTCACGAAGCCGTTGGATCTCGCGCACAATGCCGTCTTTTATCTTTTCGATATTTTCAGGGTCGGTCGCGGCAAGGATGCCAAAGGCTCCCTGAAACGGGTCATCCAAGGAAAAGGCTCCCACCGAGTAGGCCAATCCCTGCCGGTCTCTTAACTCCACGAAAAGTCTTCCGCCAATACGCGAGAGAATCACTTCGAGAACCTTCAGGGCGAAGTAATCAGCCTCGCCCTTCGCCGGACCGGGATACCCGAGAACGAGGTGGGCCTGCTTGAACTTGCCGGTCTTTTTTTCCACGCGTTGCTCGCTGAGCTCCGCCTCGGCGGAAGGAAGGGAGCGGCTTGACGGCGTGGGGGAGAGCGTCGATAGCTCGCTCCGAAGTTGTTTGAGCAACGTCTCCCCATCGACGTCACCGACGACGGTGAGGACCATTCGCTCCGGAGAGATCAGCGCCTGGTAGTGGGCGGCGAGATCCTCGCGCCGAAAGCCCAGCACCGCTTCGCGCTCGCCCGCCGGATGGAGCCGGTACGGGTGATGGCGGAGAAGCGTGCGGTAGAACAGACGAAACGCTTGCGCCCGGGGACGTTCATCCCGATTTTTGATCCGGGCGAGGATCTCCTGGCGCTTTTTTTCCAGCTCGCTCTCGGGAAAGATCGGGTGGAGCAGGGTTTCGAGGAAAATCTTCAGTCCTTTCTCAACGTGCTGGCTGGGAAAAGTACCGGTCAGGCTGAGCGTATAGTTCCCCGCAGACCCGTTCAGCATCCCTCCTAGCTGCTCCACCTCATGAACCAGCTCGGCGGAACTCCGACGGGGATTTCCCTGGGTGAGCATGGCCGCGATGAAGTTGTG
The DNA here is from genome assembly GCA_016180805.1 of Deltaproteobacteria bacterium. Classification (GTDB taxonomy): domain Bacteria; phylum Desulfobacterota; class Binatia; order UBA9968; family UBA9968; genus 2-12-FULL-57-22. Next base: position 2,657 of record JACPAM010000009.1, read on the forward strand.
AATGCCGTTGTTGGTCTCGTTCTCCAGGAGGAGTCCTCCGATGACGCCCGCGTGAACGGTGAAAAGAGGCAGGCGGCGATCCTCGCGAATGAGGATTTTAAGGCCGTTGGGCAGGGTCGTCTTGAGGATACCGTTCTCTCGCTGAGCCGCCGGCGCAGGGGACCCGTCCAAGGACCGGCTCAGGCCCGCGATCTCCTCAGGTTTCGGGGATTCGGAGTTCTCGGGTAGGAGCAAGGACACGGATAGCCGGTCGGTGCGGAAAAACGTCCGGGCGAGGCTTTTTAGCTTCTCGACATCGACTCGACGGATCGCCTCGAGATAGGTCTGCTCGTAGTTTGGGTCGCCGAACAGAGCCTGAAATCTGCCGATCTGGCTCGCCTGTCCCTGCACGGTTTCCCTGGATTCGACGAAGGTGCGGACGAAGTTTACATGGGCCCGGCTAAGCTCTGCCGGGCTCACCTCCGCTTCGCGCAGGCGAAAGACTTCTTTCAAAATGGCTTTCAAGGCCTCCTGCGTCTTTTCGACCTCGAGCTGCGCTTGGATAAGGAAGAGGCCGGGCCCTTTGGGGGTGAACGTCGAGGCGGAAATCGAGTTGACATGTCCCTCGGCAATTTTCACCTTTTGGGCAAGGCGAGAGCTTTCGCCCCGTCCGAGAATGAAAGCGAGAAAGTCGAGGCCGGGGCCCTCGGGTTCGGATGCCCGGGGGATCGGAAAACCGAGCATGAGATGCGCCTGGCGCACGGGAGCGTGAACGATCGTGATGCGCGGCTCGGTTTGGAGCGGCTGTTGGAGACGGCCGCGCGTGAACGCGCGGCCCGAGGGAAGGGAGGCGAAGTGCTCGGCAAGCTCTTTTCTGACCTGATCCGTGGTCGCGTTTCCGGCCACGACGAGCGTCATGTTTTCTGCCGTGTACCAGCGGTGGTAAAAGCGGGTCACCATTTCCCACGTGATGCCGCTCAGGTTTTCCGGGGTTCCGATGACTGGCTGGCCATAGGGGTGGCGGTGGTAGGCGGTCTTGAACAGCTCGCGGCTGACTCGCGCCCTGGAGTTGTCCTGTCCTTGCTTCCACTCCTCCAATACGACCTGGACCTCTTTGCGAAGCTCGGCGTGCCCGAGGCTCGGCAAATGCATCATCTGGGACAGGAGTCGAAGACCGCTTTGAAGCTGGAATGCGGGGAGGACCATGTGGTAGACGGTGCGGTCATGCGCGGTGTAGCCGTTGATCGTGCCGCCGAGATTTTCCACTTCGCTGGCGAGCTTGCCGTTTCCCGGCTCGGATGAGCCGCGAAAAATAACGTGTTCCAAGACGTGCGCCACGCCGGCCTCTTCGGGCGCCTCCTGAGCCGAGCCGGCTTCGACCCACATTTGTAGCGCAACGAGCGCCGATGACGGATCGTTTTGCGTGATGACCCGGAGCCCGTTCGGGAGCACGAAAGATTCGGGTCGATGGCTCGCCGCGGGGACCGAGCCGGGAAGGACGATCCACAGCGCCAGGAGCGCCAAGGCTCCCACGGGGACCGTCGCTTTGGGGTGGGGTGTACTCACGGGGATAACAAGGATCGCTCTCATCGTACCCATCTCCGCCGTCCTCGTCAAGAAAGGGAGGGGGGGTTTGCTTGACTTGGAGGAAAGATCGGATAGAATAATCAGGTTTCGGGCGGGAGATCTTGCCTCAACCTACGGAAGAGGGGAGCTGAAACGGAATCATGACCGGAGTCAAAGTCAGGGAAAACGAGTCGATTGAAAGCGCGATCCGCCGCTTCAAGAAGCTCTGCGAGAAAGCCGGGATCTTGGCCGAGCTGCGCAAGCGGGAGCACTACGAAAAACCGAGTGTGAAGCGAAAGAAGAAGGCGATAGCGGCCAAGAAGCGTGCTTTGCGACGATTTCGGCATTACTTTTAGTCGCCGAGCACAGCCCGATCGGCGTGAGACGCAGCGTGGAACTAAAGGTCGAAATTCAGGGTGCCATGAAAGAGGCGATGCGCCGTGGGGATCGCGTCACCCTTTCCACTCTGAGGCTTTTGCTGTCCGCCCTGCACAACGAAGAGATCAAGGACCGCCGGGAGCTCACCCAAGAGGAAACCCTGAAGACCATTGCCACCCTGTGTAAGCAGCGACAGGAATCGATCGAGTACTTCCGCAAGGGCGGTAGAGCCGACCTGGTAGCGCAGGAAGAGGCGGAACTGGAGGTCCTGCGGCGGTTTCTTCCTCAAGCCTTGAGCGAGGAGGAGGCGCGCGCCATGATTCGGAATGCTGTGGAGGAAGTGGGCGCTCAAGGGCTTAAAGACCTTGGTAAAGTGATGAGGCAGGTTATGCCCAAAGTCACGGGCCGCATCGACGGCAGGCGGGTGAACGAGCTTGCCAAGGAAATGCTGGGCGGCTGAGGGGGCGTGCGACTCCGGGTCACGGAATGGCATTAAGCCTCTTCCGAAGAGGGTTATAGCCCGTTCGTGAATATCATCGATCCGATCCTTCTGCTCTGCGTGTCCCTGTTTGCTCTCAGGGGATATTTCAAAGGGTTGTTCCGGGAGAGCTTTTCGCTGCTGGGCTTGATCATCGGCTTCATGGGCGCGGTCCGTTACGATGAACCTCTGGCGACGCTCGTGAGCGAGTACTGGAAGGCCCCCCTGCTCCTTCTCAAAGCGGCGAGTTTCGTCGGTCTGTTCCTGGTCGTCTATCTCCTATTTAACGTGATCGGCTGGCTGCTTCATCGGTCCGCCAAGGTTCTCTTCCTGCAAACCGTCAACCGCGTGGGCGGCGTGGTGCTCGGTATGGGGAAGGGGACAGCCATCTTGGCGCTGGTGATCTTCCTGCTCGCTTCCTTTCCCCTGATGCCCGAGCGAGCGAAAAGAAAAATGGACGGCTCTCTTCTCGTGCCGCCGCTTTATCAGCTCGCGCGCGAGCTCGTCCGGGTCGGCAAAGCCAGTCTCGTTCCCGGCCAGGACGCTGGCCCCCAGGAGAGGAAAGAGGCAGGCTTGTTGTGAGCGGCGGATGATTGCCGAAGAGAAGATTATCGAGATTCGCGAGCGGGCCTCTATCGTGGAGGTCATCTCCGACCACTTGACGCTCAAAAAGGCCGGCCGAAACTACCTCGGGCTGTGTCCCTTTCACACGGAAAAAACACCGTCGTTTACGGTGAACGAAGAAAAGGGCATCTTCCACTGTTTTGGCTGCGGGGTCGGCGGAAACGTTTTTCACTTTCTCATGCGCTACGAGCACCTGACGTTTCCCGAGGCGATCGAGCGCGTCGGGAAGCGTTACGGGATCGTGGTGGACCGGCAGCAGAGGCCCGAGGCGCGCCGAGAGGCGGAAGAGCGGGAGGCGCTTTACCGCGTGAATGAGCGGGCGGCCGCCTATTTCCATCAGGCCTTGTTTGCGCAGGCGGAGGGAAGGACGGCGCTTGCGTATCTCAAGTCGAGGGGGATCGATGAGGGCGTGGCCCGGCGATTCTATCTCGGCTACGCGCCGCGCCGGGGAACGGGCCTGGCGGGCTTCCTGAAGCGGGAGGGGCTTTCGCTTGACAACGCGGTGCGCCTGGGACTTGTCAGTGAGAGAGGGAATCACGACTACGGCGAGCGTTTCTCGGATCGCCTCATTTTTCCGATCGTCAGTTCGGCGGGACGGGTCGTGGGCTTTGGGGGGCGCGTGCTTGGCGAGGGATTACCGAAATATCTCAACTCGCCGGAGACGCCGCTCTTCCGCAAAGGGTCGAACGTATACGGCTTGTATCAGGCCAAGGAGGCGATCCGCGCGGCCGATCGTGTGGCCGTGGTCGAAGGGTATCTGGACGTGATCGCCCTGGCGCAGTTCGGCATCGGCTACACCGTCGCCACGCTCGGCACGGCCCTGACCCCCGAGCATGTCCGCATCCTGGGCCGCTTCACGAGGAATATCATCGCTCTCTTTGACGGGGACGAAGCGGGCAGGAAAGCGGCGGCGCGGAGCTTCGAGATTTTTATCGATGCCGGCCAGTTGGGTCGGGCCGCCTTCGTGCCCAAAGACGAGGACCCGGACAGCTTTGTTCGCGCTCGAGGAAAAGAGGCTATGGAGGTCGTGCTCGACCAGGCCACCCCGCTGGCCGACTACGCGTTTAGCTGGCTGGAAAATCGGTACGGCACGAGCCTCGAAGGCAAGAGTGAGGTGGCGAAGGAGATCCAGCGGCTTTTGTCCAAGGTGCGCAATCCCTTTGAGGCGGACCTGTTGGCCCGTCGTGCCGTGGACTCCTTAGGAATTAGCGAAGACCTCCTGCGTCGATCGGCGGCTTCGCTCGGACGGCGGGGCAACGAACCCGAACCGAAAAAGCCGGCGCCGCCTGCGTTACGATCCCGCGAGGATCTGGCGGAGCGCGCCCTGTTGGGCCTTATCCTTCGCTACCCTTCGATGGTTTCCCTCCTGGCCCCCGTGGAAGACATCGAAACGCTATGTGCTTCCCACTGGCGGGATATGATGGGAAGGATTCTTACCGAATGGCGGGCCTCGGGTGAGATCGATCCCGGCCGTCTGACTCAGAGTTTTCCCCCGGATCAGGCCGCCGAGATTGCCGCATTGATGCTGGAGGGGGAAGATGTGCCGGAGGAAGAGCGCGAAAAGGCTTTGAGCGACTGCGTCGCGCATCTACGCCGCAAATATTTGCGCAATTTGGAGACAGAGTTGCGTCGGGCGATTCGCATCGCCGAAGAGACCAACGATGAGAAGGCCAAGAGAGAAAGGATGCTGGAATGGCAGGAAGTCGTACGAAGAGAGCGCCAGCTAGACCGCCAGAGGCTCGCCGCCAAGACCCACAGCCCGTAACTCCTGCGAAGGAGCCTTCCCGGACGGACCTGGCCACGCACAAGAAAGAGGTCAAGAAGCTCATCGACCTCGGCAAGGAAAAGGGCTACCTGACCTACGACGAGGTTAATGACATGCTTCCGGCCGACATCGTATCGCCGGACCAGATCGACGATGTCATGTCCATCTTTGGCGAGATGGACATCGAAGTCGTCGATTCCAACCAACGGGTTAACCTGGGGGGCCAGGCAGAGGAGCTGCCCGAAGAAGAGGATGAGGAGAAAGAGTTCGAAGTGGAGGTGGACGGGGACATCGCGGGGAAAACCGGGGATCCGGTGCGCATGTACCTGCGGGAAATGGGGACAGTCTCGCTGCTCAGCCGCGAGGGGGAGGTGGAAATCGCCAAGAAAATCGAGGAGGGGGAGAAGCGGGTTCATCACGAGGTGCTCTCGAGTCCCTTGGCGATCCGCTATGTCCTCGAACTCGGCGAGCGGCTTTCCGAGCAGGAAATCCGGGTGCGGGAGATCATCAAGGATGTCGACGAGGATCTCGACTACCTGGAAGATGAGGAGGTTCATGAGAAGCGGCTTTTGGATCAAATCTCGAAGCTCCGGCGCCTGGCCAACGAAAAGGAAAAGATCAAAAAGAAACTGGAAGGCAAGCGGGTCTCGGCCCAAAGGCGCAGGCTCCTCCAGGAGGCTCTCACGAAGCAGCAAGAGAAGATTTTTGCCGGCCTGAGAGCGCTCCAGTTGAATCGCAAGCAGACGGATGCGATCGCCGGCGGACTGAAAAAGGCCATGGAAGAGGTGAGCACCCTGGAACATCGGGTGCGCAACCACGAGCGCCAAAGCGGAAGGTCGTCGCACGAGATTCTCAAGCTGATTCCGGGCTTCGATGGCCACAAGAAGCGATGGCAAAGGGCCGTAGGCGTTTTCCGCATGGGTCAGGACGCGATTCGGAAGATGGCCGAAGAAATTCGCGGCTCGCGGCGGGAGGTCCGGCGCATGGAGCGGGAGTTGGAGATCCCCGCCGATGAGTTGAGGCGGCGTGTTCAGTCCATCATAGAGGGAGAGACCAAGGCGAATCTGGCCAAGAAGCAGCTCATCGAAGCCAACCTTCGGCTGGTGGTCAGTATTGCCAAGAAGTACACGAACCGTGGCCTCCAATTCCTCGATCTGATCCAGGAAGGGAATATCGGCTTGATGAAAGCGGTGGACAAATTTGAGTATCAGCGGGGTTACAAGTTTTCCACCTACGCGACCTGGTGGATTCGGCAGGCTATCACCCGAGCCATCGCCGACCAGGCCCGAACGATCCGGATCCCGGTCCATATGATCGAAACCATCAACAAGCTGATTCGCACCTCACGTTACCTTGTGCAGGAGATCGGCCGGGAGCCGACGCCGGAGGAAATCGCGGCCAAGATGGAGATCCCGTTGGAGAAAGTCCGCAAGGTATTGAAGATTGCCAAAGAGCCCATCTCTCTGGAGACTCCGGTCGGCGAAGAAGAGGACAGTCACCTCGGCGATTTCATCGAGGACAAGCGCATCATCACGCCGTCGGACGCCGTCGTCAACATCAACCTGCAGGAGCAGACCCGAAAGGTTCTGGCCACGCTCACCCCGCGCGAAGAGCAGGTGCTCCGGATGCGCTTCGGGATCGGGGAGAAGTCCGATCATACGTTAGAGGAGGTGGGCCAGAAATTCACCGTGACCCGCGAGCGTATTCGACAGATCGAAGCCAAAGCGTTGCGCAAGCTCCGCCATCCGAGCCGCAGCAAGCGGCTCAAGACCTTTATGGAGAGTTAGACTAGGAAACTCAATGCAAAATGAAAATTGCAAAATGTAAAAGTCAAAATAGAAGATAGAGGTTCAAGATACAGACCGCCCGCCTTTGGTCTCTAATCTTCCTTCATTTTGCACTTTGCATTTTTCACTTTGCACTTTGCCTTATGCGTCTTCAGAGTTACGGGCCCATAGCTCAGCTGGTTAGAGCCACCGGCTCATAACCGGTAGGTCCCTGGTTCGAATCCAGGTGGGCCCACCATTTTCCTTCCTCGCTCACTTACCTCTACCTTTCCCAGCCGGTGTTTGGTAATAGTTTAGAGGTATTTTGACCCCGGGAGCGCACCATCCGGAGGGATCTTGAGGCCCTGGAGGGCGCAGGTTTCCCCCTTGTG
>JACPAM010000010.1 GCA_016180805.1 Deltaproteobacteria bacterium
TCGCCGCCCGCTTTAAGCGCGCTGGCGAGGCTTGGGATGTGGCGCTGCAAATCGTCGCTCTCCGCCGGCAGGCCGGGCTTTCCCAGAAGGATCTCGCAAAGCTCCTCAAGACTTCTCAGCAGCAGATCAGCCGACTTGAGTCCCCCGGATACGAAGGCCACTCCCTAAGTATGCTGCGCCGCGTCGCCGATGCCCTGCACGCCCGGGTTCGCGTTGTATTCGAGCCGGCAAAAACCAGTCACGGGATGCGCGTAGCCGAATCCCCTGTATCGTACCGCACCAAACGTGCAAGAACCAGACGGAAATGAGCCGGAGACGAAAAAAAAGAAATAGAAAGCAAACGGCAAACGGGTCAAATCTTTTGTTGAGTCGTTTGACTTATTAGGACATGGGGTCCAGCTTTCAATTCTTGACGGTCTTCTTCATTGTGTTCTGTTGCGCCAGCGCGTAGCGACTTCACAGCGTTGACCCAGGTCCGGCCGTGGTGTCGGAACTGTCCGTGCGGTTCTTGGGCGACAGTGATGGTTTCATGGTTGCTCAATTGCGCAAATCCGCAACAATCACCTGGGCAGGAGGAAAAAAGGGCAAGGCCAATTATCGGAGAATCGGTGAGAGTTGGGTCTTGACATGACAGTCAGGGGCCGCGGTGCGGGTCTTTCTCACGTTTCGAGAATTCTCGAAATATGAAACTCAAGGGCCTCGATTAACCGCCAGGGGCGGAGGAGCTAGCAGGCGGAGCAGGGCGAGGGGTAAAGAGGTACGAAATGAGACTTAAAAAGGCGGAGACGGAGCTTATCAGATTGGCCCGGGTCTGCCGTGAGAGCACGGCGGACAGGGCGGGCAAACCTCACTGCGTGCCGGTCTGTCCTGTCTTCGATGGGAAGCGCATCTACTTCGGCACAGCCAAAGCTGCAAAGAAGGTAGGTAACATCAGGCGAAACCCAAACATGGCTCTGGTCTTCGATGAGTATAGCGAAGCCTGGTCGGCCCTTCGGGGAGTTATGATCCAAGGAGAGGCGAAGATCATGGAGCAGGGTCCAGGCTTTCGTAAGATCCGCCGCCTTCTCTACGACAAATACCCTCAGTACGAGAAGGGGGCGCCCCTCGATGAGGGGGACTCTGCGATCATAGAATTTACGCCCAAGAAAAGCTTCAGCTGGGGCCTTTAAGCAGCAGTGGGACAAGGTCGCAAGGGGATTTGAGAGATGGTAGGATAAATTTCATTTTTTGTGACCATGGCTAATTTGTTTTACAACGATCGACTCATTATCGCGTATGCATCTATGAACCAAAGCACCAAACTGTGGAGTCCGGGAGCGGAAATCACCTGGAAGCGCGATGGCGAGCGGCACTCGCATACCATCGGCGGCCTAGCGGAACGATTCAACACTTCTGAGGAAGCGGAAAGGTTTGTAATAAATCTCGCCAGGGCATGGATTGACGCCAACCCGTAACTCGGAGCCGGCTAAGATTTGGGGTCGAGGAAACCGTCGGGAGGTGACGCCAGGGGCGAAATTAGGAAAACAAAACGTTAAAGAGGCTTTGGAAGTCTGACGCGTCCTGTGCCTTGTTTGGCCTCTTCCTTATTGAGGTGAGCTGCAGGCTCGTGATGTTCGGTATCTTTCAGGGGGCCTTCCACTACTTGTTGTAAAACCTCCTCCTGCACCGAAACTTTATTATTCCCGGCTGCGGACTTCACCGCCTCAACAGGCAGGTTGTCGTCGTTGATAAAAACTGCGGCTGCGAAGACAGTCGTCCAGAGCCCATCTTTATTGCCGACGGCAGACTGAGTAATATTGGTGGTACGAACGATCTTCCCCGACATCTTAAAAAGCTGCTCTCGCTCATCCCAATCCAATTCAGGGTCAAATTCAATTCCCACGGTGGTGGCGAGCATGCTGGCGGCAAGGTCTTCGGCATATTCCCCTGCTTTTTCATCTGTCTCTCCAAAGGAATGATGCTCGGAGAGATAACCGTGCATGGAAGAATCGGCGGGAATCGCCAAGCCCACGGACGCCGCAATGAGACGATTCGGCTCGTTGTTGCTTTCTCGGTCATAGACCGCAAATACAATCTCACCGGGCCGTAAGAGCTTTAATCCTTCCTCCTTGGAAATGACCTTGCACCCAGGGGGATAGATGCTGGAGACCAGAACCAAATTGCAGTGGGCCAGGCCGGCAACCCTCAGCGCCATCTCAAAAGAGGCAAGTCTTTCCTTGTGAACCCCGACCCCTTTGGTAAAAAAAACTTTCTTTGGAACCATTTCGCGCATTGTAACACAACAAAAACCAGCCCACAAGAAAAATTTCTTTTGAATAACCCCGGAACAAAAGGGGAATTCTGGTTTTATGGGGATCGATAGGGGGCAATCGCAGCCTCTTTTTGCCCTGAAGCACGCACTCTCCTCACCCTCACCTTCACACAGGCGTCCAGCGCAGCCGATAAGGTATCCAGGCGGTCGACGGTATATTCAAGAAGGCTGTTGAAGTGGACCCCTTGCCCACGGGCACGGTCATTGGAGGTGACCCAGCGCCCGAGGATAGCGGGAACGGCCAGACATTCCGGATGAAGTCCCTCGGTCAGGCGAGCAATGGCTCGGACCTTCTTCCCGCTCGGCGTTTCTATTTCGATCTCATCTCCCGCCACGATCCCCTTACGTCTCCCCGTCGCCGCGTTCATCCCGACGGGGAAGACCTTGGCATTATGGTGGGCTAGATCCACGAGCCACGGGTTCTCGCTGGTAAAGGTAAGAGTCAGGAACGGCACCTTCTGGTTGACCACAAAAAGGTCGTACTCCGCCGGGCTCTCCTTCTGGGCTGGGCAGGGACGCCACTCCGTCAGTGGAATATAGTCTGAGGTGTCCCAGGGAATATTGTGCTCCTGGGTAAATTTCCTGACGTCTTCTCCTGCTCCAATGAAGTGCTCCAGGTAGAGCGGAATTCGGCCCTTGTGGAAAACGCGTGGGTAGCTCTGCTCCGCTGTCCGCTTTCCAAGCTTGCAGTAGCCGTGTCCGCGGAAGTACTCAAGCCCGTGCTCCTCCCCGCAGTAGGACTTGAACCACCGGTCGCAGATATCCTCCCAGGTATACTTTTGGGACGGATCGAGCCGATAGCCATCCTCGAGGTGCGCGGTAGCATTAAAGGCTGTGTAGAAGTCACCTATGATTCCCAGCCGGTCTGCTACTTCTGTGAGAACTTCCATCCAGTAGCGGGCCTGTCCCATGGGTTTGACCACGGGCTGCTGGAAATTGAAGCACCACTCGTCGTCGGGCAGGGGTGCATTGTTGTAGTGAACGTAGGGATTGAAGACGACGGGCACCAATCTTTCCAGCGCGTGAGTATCGGGCAATAGAAGGTCAGCAAACTCGGTCGTCTCATCGTGTTGGTCGGCGAAAGAGACCATGAACGGGACCCGCTTGAGCGCCTCGGCCATCACTTCCGGATCTCCGGAGGCAGCCATCATATTCGTCCGGCACTGGATGAAGACTTGAGGCCCGTAGTTGAGCCCGAACTTCTCACCATAAAGGACGCCCAGCCACAGCATCGTCCGGGCATAGGTCGACACCGGGAAGAGCTCCACCAGTTCCAAAGTTTCCGGCTGTTTCACCTTGCGCGGAGGTATCGGCGATGCGTGATGATAGGTAAAGGGGTTTCCCGGAACGAGCAAACCATCGGGGCCTTCTTGCGGCCGCCAATTGGGTCCCGCGGCGGTGGAGTTGATAAGACCGCCGGGCACATCGACGGCTCCGATCAGAAGATTGATCTGTGCCACGCTCATACCGTTGAGCATGCCGTGCTTGTGAGCCGAAATCCCCCGATACCAGCAGGCGGCCGCCGGGCGAAAGGGAAGATCATGCCCCTCTACGTGGATCGTGGAGCCCAGGCGCGCAGCCTCCACAAGGTCCCGGGCCACACGCCGGATCGTTTCTGCCGGGATGGTGGTTATCTCCGATGCTCTTTCTGGCAAATAAGAGCGCAGGTGCTCTTTAAAGAGCTGAAAGGCGGGCGCTGCCTTGACACCCTCGAGTTGGAAGCTCCCCTCGAGGGCGGCGTCCGTGGGCTCGACGCCGTCCAGGGCGCCGGCACGGCCGTTGCGCGCGTCCCAGACCAGGGGTCTTCCATCCTTTGGGTCCCGCAGGTAGTGTCCATCCGGTCGCACGAGATACGTGCTGTTGGTATACTTTTTCAGGTAAGGCACATCGTAGAGCCCCAACTCGTTTACAAGCACGTTCATCAAGGAAAGGGCGAAGGCGGTATCGGTGCCGGGGCGGATAGGAATCCACTCGTCGGCCTTAGAGGCTGCATAGGTACAGACTGGGTCGATCACGACCAGTTTCATCCCGCGTATCCGAGCCTCCGCCATCTCCCGCGCCAGACCCATCGCATTTTGCTGCGCAACAAAACCATGGGAGCTGCCGAATAGCAGCAGGTAGTTGCAGAGCTTGAGATCAGGGTGAACATCGTTGGAGCCGGTGATTGTGTACGCGACAGGGTGCACCCCATTGCCGCAAAAGAAACCGGCGGAGGTATTGGTGACGTTTGGACTGCCATAGGCGGCCATGAAGGCGCGCAACGAAAAGTAGGAGCAGCGGTCAAATGTGGCCGCAACCAGGCCGCGCGGATCCTTGGAACGGGCCAGACGGAGCTTCTCCACCAGCAGATCCATGGCCTCGTCCCATGAGATCTCCTTCCACTTCGGATCCACGCCGATTCCCTTCTGAGAGTTGGTGCGCAGGAGCGGGCTCGTGATTCGATGGGGATTATAAAGGTTCATCAGGCCGGCGTTCCCTTTAGCGCAGACCTTGCCGTAGTTGGGCGGGGCCTCCGGGATACCCTCAATCTTGACGGCCACCCCGTTGACCCGATGCACCCGAACGGTGCAGACGTTGTAACACATGTCACAGGCCGTGGGGATCCATACGTCTTCCCAGATCCCGGCTGCAAGTTGTCTATCTGTCATAGCTCCCCCTTCGTTAAGGAGACTCGCCTTGCTCGCTTCAGCCTCCCATCAGTGGGGGACCCAGGAGCACGATCTCCACGCGGCTTTGAGAACCATCGCTGAGTTTGGCCGTGAGTCCTCCCTGGGTCAGGGCGTTGCGGCCATTGATGAGGATCGTTACGTGGGCGGCCAGCTCTCCGTTCTCCAGTAGACGCTCCTCCAGCTCCTGGCCATAACGGGCTGCCAGCTCCCGGAGTAAGCCGCCCAGGGTGGCCTCTTGCGGGAGCACAACCGCCTCCTCGCGGCGCCCTACCAGGCGCTGGATGAGACCAACAAACGTTACCCTCACCTCAACCACAAGCTTAGTCTTTTCCGGCGCCGATGCTGGGGGCATCTGTGAACGGCTGCATCCGCCGCCTCACCCGGTTAAAAACACACCCGGTTATCTCGCTGGCTGTAGGACCTCTTTAAGTCTCGCGATCTGGGCAGGCTGCAGCTTAAAGAAGCTGGCAACGATTTTTTCCACCTCCGCGCCAGTTAGAGGATTGATGGCGAGTCCGGCCTTATTGGTCTCCGCCAGCAAGCCAGGGTCCTTCACCGTCGCCATAAATCCCTTGCGCAGGAGCTCCAATCGGTCTTTAGCAGTCCCCGGAGGCGACGCGTAGACACGCAGAATGGCCCCGGGATTGTGGACCGCCGCCTCGAGCAACATGCGCCCCTCCTCGGTCTTGGCGTACTCTATGGCATTCGGAACATTGGGCAGATCCGGATGCCTTTTCGGGTTGAGCTGCAACACCACGTTAACATTCCCTGATTCCAACCCCTTACGCCAAGTCACCTTGATGGACTCCCAGGTCCAGCAGCCTCCAGCAATCTCCCCTGCTTCCGCTGCCAGGCGAATCTGGGATGTGCCCTTGTAGCCTTCAATGAGCTGAATGGGCAGTCCGAGGGCTACCTTTAGAATCCTCGGGGTATCGGAGTCGTTGGCTCCCGGGGCCTCGCCTCCTATTTTAACCGGTTCCTTGGCCGCAATCCATTTTTCCAGGCTCGTTATTCCGCTCGCCTTGGTGAGGGCACAGGCAGTGGAGTCCTGAACCGGCACTCCGAGCCAGTCAAACTTACGCGCGTCAAACTCAACTCCCTTGGTGCCGTAAATCTGCTGAAGGACCAACGTCCCGATAAAGTTGCCAATGGTGAGTCCATCCGGCTTGGCGCGGTAGAGATGATTGGCAGCGAGAAGGCTTCCCGCGCCCCCCATGTTCTCGACGATGATGGTGGGGTTGCCTGGAATATGCTTGCCCATGTGCCGGGAAATGATCCGGGCGTAGGTGTCAAAACCGCCTCCAGCAGCAAAGCCGACTATGATTCGGATTGTCTTGTCCTTGTAAAATTCCTGAGTCCAAGCCAGGTTCCGGGCTGCCAGGAAAGCAACGAGCCAAGCCACAAAGCTCACCGCACACAAGATCTTTTTGCCCATGACGGCCTCCTTCTACGGCGCTACGGTCAAGCACACCCATTATTCGAAAAAAAGGCCTCCGTCAATCCCAAAAACACCTGATCTCTTCCTCCCTTCCAGACGCTTTTACAGGCCAGTCGCATCGTGGAGCAGTGTATGAGATCTGGACATTGTTCCCCCATGCCGGTAGGTAATAAGAGAGATCGAGTACATGAATTCGTAGGATGGTGCACCACCCATGCTGAGTGTCGAGGTTTTGGTGATCCCGCAGATATCGGATCAGGCGCTGGCTCGAATCGCGAGCGTCGACCACCGGGTCAAGGTCGTCGACGCCAGGGGATGGTTTGACGGAGAGATTCGAGCCACTTGGCCCCAGTGGACCGTGGACCGTTATCTGGGCGCCCGGAACTATCCCGCAAGTACTCTGGAAGAGCGCAACGGCGTGCTCGCCACCGCGGAGGTCGTGCTCCTGGGCTGGCCGCCGCTGAAGGATCTCAGAGCGCGCGCGGCTCGGCTGAAATGGGTGCACGAGCTTCCCGCCGGAGCGAGCAATTTCTTCGACACGGACCTCTGGGCCTCAGATGTTTTGGTGACCACCTCTCGGGGGTTAACGAACAGGCGGCCCGTGGCCGAGTACGTGCTGGCGAGCTTCCTCCACTTCTCCCGCGGCCTTAACTTGAGCTATCGGGACCAAAGACGGCGCCTCTTCGATCATCAAACCTACAATCCCGTGCTGCTCCGGGACAAGACCGCCTGCGTCGTCGGCGCGGGTGGGATTGGTCAGGAGGTGGGAAGGCTCTGTGCCGCAGCGGGAATGCGCGTGGTCGGCACGCGCCGGCGCGGCACCGAAGGGGCCGCGCTCCCGCCGGGCTTTGCGCGCTTAGAAGCGGCTGACGCTCTGCATGAGCTACTGCGCGAAAGCGACTTCGTGGTCGTCTGCTGTCCGTGGACGAAGGAGACGACGAAGCTGATCGGCCGCGAGGCCTTTGCGGCGATGAGACCGGCAACCGTCCTGGTCAACATCTCCCGCGGCGAGATCGTCGACGAAGAGGCGCTGCTCGATGCCCTGGCCGCAGGGAAGCTACGCGGCGTCGCCCTGGACGTCTATGTCGGTGAATTCGAGCGCCCGCCCGACGCTCGCCTGTGGGACGACGAGCGCGTAGTCATCACGCCCCATGTTTCCGCGGTGACGGACGTGTCCGAGCACCGCGGCATGGAGTTATTTTGCGCGAACCTGGACCGTTATCTGAAAGGCCGCCCGTTGGAAAATCTCATAGACTGGGAGCGTGAGTATTGAAATGGGCTAGCGGCTGGTCCGTTGCCAACCGCAAGAACCCGTTGCTCTCCTTGCCCGTCACGGTGCGGATTGGTACTATGCGGCCGGTGCCGCGCAAATAAAGGGAGAGTTGTGGTAGGAATAGTCCTCTTTCTCGGTCTGCTGCTTGTTTTTTTCTACTTCTTCGATGTACGCGCGCGGTTGAAATCGCTGGAAGAGCGCCTGGCCAAGCTCGAACGCAAGCCACCCGAATCCGTTGTCCGGGATTCGGCGCCCGCAGAGCCCTCCCCGACCGTCAGCGCTTCTCCCGAGCCTTCGCCTGATGCCGCCGCTTCCCCGCCAACCGCAGCGAAGACTGCGCCCGAAAGAGTTCGCCGTAGCGTCGACCTCGAAGCGCTCATCGGCGGCCGGTGGCTCAACTATGTCGGGATTATCGCCCTGATCTTCGGAACCGCTTTTTTCCTTAAGCACGCTTTCGAAAACGATTGGATCGGGGAGAGGGCACGAATCTTAACTGGGGCCATTTGCGGCGGCGCTCTGCTCGTATACAGCCGCAGGCTGCTGGAGCGCGGCTACCGCTTTTTCTCGGAGGTCATCGCCGGATTGGGCGCCGCCATCCTCTTCCTATCGATCTACGCCGGCTGGGGCTTTTATCGCTTGTTCCCCCAAGCAGTCGCTTTCACCGGCATGATCGCGGTCTCGGGTCTCATGGTGGCGCTCGCCCTTATTCGAAACTCAGAACGCATCGGCGTCCTCGCATTGGTCGGCGGCTACCTCACGCCGATCCTGCTGAGCACTGGAGAAGATCGGCATCTGGTTCTGTTCACTTATTTGCTGGTCTTGAACGGAAGCCTTTTGACGCTTGCGTGGGGCCGCCGGTGGCGCGGCTTGGACCTCCTCTCCTTTTTCGGCACTCAGTTCCTTTTTTGGGGTTGGTACAACAGCTTTTACAATGCCTCCCGGCTCGTCCCGACGTTCGTCTTCGCCTCCATCTACTTCGCCCAATTCGCAACCCTCCCGGTGATACGAACCATCCGGAGGGAGCCGGTTTCCGGAGACCAAATCTTTCTGATCCTCGCGAACGCTTTCTGGTTCTTGACGGCGCTGCACGGCATGCTGTGGCTGGACCACCGGTGGATCTTGGCGGCGGCCCTCACGGCGCTTGCCGCGGCACATTCGGTAGTGGGCCGAGCCCTGTGGTCGGCTGACCTCAAGCCTCCCCCTACCGCTGGCCTTCTTTACGGCGGCCTAGCTCTCACCTTTGCGACTCTGGTCGTCCCGGTTCTCCTCCGCGGACAGTGGATGATCATCGCGTGGGCGGTAGAGGGCGCGGTGCTCGTGTGGGGGGGATTTTACGCAAACCTACGCCTTCTTCGCGGCGCCGGACTGCTTCTGTTCGGCCTGGTGGCGTTTCGGCTGGCAGCTTTCCCCATCGCTTCGGGCCCCTTTTTATTGAACGCGCGCTTTGCGGCTTTCCTGGTCACTGTTCTCTGCTTCGCGATTGCGACTTGGCTTGCCCGGCCCCGGGGGGACGTTTTGGACCAGTCCGAGCAGAGCTTGTTCGCGGCAGTCGCCGTTGGTGTTAACGTCCTCGCGCTGTGGGCTCTGTCGCTCGAATTCTGGGACCTATTCCGTAGACCGGGGATAAGGTTTACGATCGATCGCCACTTGGCCCAACAGCTCGCTCTCTCCCTTCTCTGGACGTCCTATGCGATTACTCTGATGCTTACAGGCGTGCACCGCAAGATCAAAGGGCTGCGCTGGCAGGGACTGGTTCTTTTTGGGGTCGTCGTCGTGAAAGTTTTTCTTTATGATCTTTCCTTCCTCCAGCAATTCTATCGGGTGCTTTCATTTGTGGTCCTGGGCCTCGCTTTATTGATCACGTCGTTCTTATACCACCGCCGGCGTCAAACAGGTTGGGCAGTAATACTCATGGTAACCCCCTATGTAGGGCTCTCCGGAAGGCACGAGGCGCTGGGCCAGTTCGAAGAGGTCGCGAACACGCCGCAGCGCGTAGCGCTTGTAGTTATCTGTCGCCTCACAAAACAAGTGGCCGCAACGGACGCACTGAATCGCTCGGGTTTTCTCACGCCTCACCACAGCCAGGTATTCATGAAACCTCAAGACTTGCTGCCACCCGGTCGAGGCCTTGAACTGCTCCGGAAAAACAGAAGTAACGCCAGCGTAAGGTTTCCCCTGGCGCGCTCGCTCTTCGCGAATCAACCGGCGTCGCTTCTCTGTGGCTTCCTCGATCACAACCAGGTTGCTCGGATCCATCACAACGCCATAGACCTCCGCTGCCAGGCGTAAGGAGACGATCCCGACTCTCACATCCCTGGCTACTCGGGCCGGCTCTCGATCGAGAGGATCTCCATAACCCCCACCACCCGGAGCAAAGTCCGCAACAATCGAGAACTCGGGAAGCGGTATCCTCCCCTTAATCTCTGACGGATGCGCGATCTTTCCCCAGGCTCCTGCTTCAAGCTGCTCTGGTCTGGCAGGGTAGTCTCCCTCGTCTCTCAAACGTGCCATCACAGATGAGCCGTCGGTATCGAAGACGGCGCGCACTCCCCCGACGCCGCAAGGGTAACCGCCACACAGACCGACCCCCTCCGAGAGTCGGCTGTAGGGGCGGTAGCTCACACTGCAATCCTGAGTGCCGTAAACCATGTAGAGGCGAAAACTCCCCGTGCCGCCACTGTATTTGCCGGGTCCTCCCCCATCGATGTGGTGGTTACGAGTGAAATAGACGAACGGATACTGCATCTCGATCCGCTCGATATCACTGATCCCCCCGGAGGGAATATTCATGTTGCCCCCGCAATGCACCCCATCGCGCGCAGGCCCGGCGCCCAGCCCGGACCCGTGCCCGTCGTAGAGGCCCTGAGCCACGACCAGCCCTTCCCGGTTGTGCCCACCGTAAAAAGACTCCGGCCCTCCGCTGTACCAAATACCCTGCCATGGCGCGTTAATATCTTTGTACCCGCCGCTATAAAGCATCCTGGCAACGCAATCGCTAACCGCGATCTTTGCGACCACTCCGACACCGGGGGCGTGCCCGCACGCTGCGGGAAAACGGCAGTTCAGGATACTTCCCTCGGGGACACTAACCTTCACCGGGTAAAACTTCCCATCGCTCCACGGGACATCCCAAAATAGAAAATCCGTCAACGCGACTGCGATTTGCGCCACAGTGCCGGCCAGGGTCGAATTCGTGGTGTCATCCATCTGGGAACTGGTGCCGCCAAAGTCAAAGAAAAGCTCATCCCCTTTTTTGCTCATGCTGCACAAGACCTGATAGGGCTTTACCCCCCCGCCTTTTCTGTCCCAAGCGCTGCCGAAGACCCGAGAGGACCAGGTGCCACCAGGAAGACCCCTCAGCCTGGCCCGAGCCATCCGCTCCGAGTCCTCGATGATCTTCTCTCCGCATGCCTTTACAAACTCCAAACCGAACTTTTTCACCAACTCGAGATACCCCCTGGCACAGACGTTATTGGAGGCGATTTGCGATCTAATGTCCTGGCCTACATACTCCGGGTCCCGGCATTGCTGCGTAAGAGAGCGGAAAACATCTTCTCGAAACTCCCCCTTTTCGACGACCTTAAGGCCCTGGATGCGTATCCCCTCATGATAGATTTCCGTGGCGACCCCCCTGAGCGCGCCTCCCGTATCCGCCGTGTGGATACTGGAAGCTATCCAGTTGACCAGCTCTCCTTCATAGAAAATGGGCTTGATGATCATCATATCGTACGTATGCGCGCCTGCCACGTAAGGATCATTAAAGAAGAGCTGATCCCCGTCGTAAAAACCCGGGCTTACGGAGTACCATTCGATAAGCTTCCCGATAGCGTCAGAGGTGGCGGCGGCAAATCTCAAGTGTCCGGAGCAGGCAAGGATCATAACCCCCCGCGCGGTATAGAAGGACGCCATGCACTCGCCGCCCTGGGAGACAATGGGAGAGGCGGTGACTTTTTGAATGGAAGATCTCCCCTCCTCGCCGATAGCCCAGAGCCGGTGGAGAAACATCTCATATTTGACTGTGTCCACTTTAGCGATCGTGGGTCTAACCATGCTGTCTTTCTCCTTTCATCGCCGATGCCTAGCCCGAATTATTGACAGCTAATTAGCGCCCTCGGGACGAGCTGGAAGGCCGCGGACGTCCTTTCCCGCGACCGAGGGGAGCGCGAGCGAGGCTGCGGACGTCCGATTACAAACGGCACGACTCATGGCACAAACCCATCGGCCGCGGCCTGATGGCTCGACCCCCGAGGGAGCTTATTCGCATAATAGGTCTGGGATACTACCAAATCCGCAAGAAGGGAAAAACGGGAAAAGCGGAGCGAATATGTGATATGAAAACGTCCGGCGTCATGGGTTTCTGGAAAGAGGTCGTGGCCGTCTGCCTGGCCGAAATTCTTGGCATGGCGGGGTTTGCAACCTTCGCCGCCCTCCTGCCCACGTTTATCTCGGAGTGGCACCTCACCAACACCGCGGCCGGCTGGATCAGCGGCATCTACTTCGCCGGTTATATGGCTGCGGTCCCGGCCCTCGTCTCTCTCACCGATCGCATCGATCCGCGGCGCATCTACCTCGCCTGCACCGCCTTGGGAGGGATTTCGAATCTCGGGTACGCCCTCTTCGCAGATGGCTTCGCCGGCGCGCTCCTCTTTCGGGCGCTCGCCGGCATGAGCCTCGCGGGAACCTACATGCCCGGGCTCAAGGTCCTATCCAGTCTGGTACCGGGGTCGATCCAGTCCCGCGTGCTTTCGTTTTACACCTCAAGCTTCAGCGTCGGGGCCGCATTGTCTTTCCTGATATCCGGCCAGATTGCTGAGTGGCTCGGCTGGCGCTGGGCTTTCGGCGTCGCTTCGCTTGGCTCGGCGGCTGCGCTTGGCATTGCAATCTGGAAAATCCCTCCAACAAAGATCGAGACAACCTTCCTGCCAAAAACACCGCTGCTGGATTTCCGGCCGGTATTCAAAAACGCAACCGCCATGGGCTACGTCATCGCCTATGGCGCCCACACCTGGGAACTCTTCGGGCAGCGCTCATGGATCGTCGCTTTTCTAACTTACAGCCAATCTCTACAGCGGGCCGAGACCGGCTGGTTGGTCCCCGCAACGGTGGTCGCCGCTCTAGTCAACCTTGCGGGGGTTCCGGCGAGTATCGGGGGAAACGAGCTCGCCATTCGCTTCGGGCGGGTTCGCGTGATCAGCGCAATCGCGCTCGCCTCCGCCACGGTGAGCTGCATGCTGGGGTTTCTAGCACCGCTATCCTACGCGTTAGTAGCCGCACTCTGTCTCCTCCATGGTGTGACTGCCTACGGAGACTCCGCGGCGATCACGGCCGGGGTTGTTGCCACCGCCTCTGCGGGACACCAGGGCGCGACGATGGCTGTACACTCATTTGTCGGATTTGCCTGCGCCTTCTTAGCGCCTCTCGTCTTTGGCGCCGTGCTCGATCTCGGCGGCGGCAACACGACCGCTGGTTGGGGATTCGCTTTCGTGTCCCTGGGACTTGCCGTAGCCATCGGGCCGATAGCGTTGGCTGCTCTCAGCAGACCGCGAAAATAAAAATCCGTATCCCTTACGCCAGCCAGAGCACGATCGTCAAGGAGCCCGACGGGGGACGAGAAACAAGGCCGCAGACGTGCTTCTCAGCGACCGAGGGGGAGCGCGAGCGAGGCTGCGGACGTCCGATTACAAACGGTACGACTCATGGCACGAACCCATCGGCCGCAGCCGAGAGCGCGCTTCCCGAGGGAGCTGGGGACAGGCACCGCTTCGCGGAGCCGGTCCCCTCCGGCGGCGGCCTGGTGGTTCGGCCCCCGGGGAGCTGTCGGAAGAATTCCGGTCACCACGCCCGTCGCTAAATAGTCGGAGCCCGAGAACGCTACGACGACAGCGATGCGAGTCGCTGCATCAGATCGACGTTGGCTTTCTTCGCCTCCTCGATCACTTGGCGTTCATCGAATTCGGTTAGCTGCCGATTCCGCATCAATACTTCGCCATCGACAATAACCGTATCGACATCGCTCGCCTTCACACAGTGAACGAGCTGGCTGAAAAGATCATTCACCGGCTGCGTGTGCGCCGTATCCATCCGAACGAGGATGAGATCGGCTCGCTTCCCAGCCTCGACCGTGCCGCAAACGGACGAAAGCCCCAGCGCCCGGGCGCCACAAACCGTCGCCATTTTGAGCACCGTATAGGAATCGATGATGCCGGCATTCTGATGATGGACCTTTTGGAGCAGCGAGGCAGCCTTCATCGTCTCGAAGAAATCCTGCGAGTGGTTGCTCGCGGCCCCGTCGGTCCCCAGAGCCACGTTGACGCCGGCGCGGAGCATCTCCACCACGGGCGCAACGCCGTCCCCTAGCATCATGTTACTGACCGGATTATGGGACACCGAAGTATCCGTCGCTTTCAGAATCGCAATTTCCGCTCCGGATAGATGGACGCAATGGGCGAAAATCGAGTCGGGACCGGGAATGCCAAAGTCCTGAAGGAACGTGACAACGCCGCCTTCCCCATGTTTCTCGTGCGCGTACTCGACCACCGCGCGCGACTCGGCCACGTGAGCGCTGATCCCGATGGCCTTATCGCGGGCAAAACGAATGATTTCTTTGAGTAGATCGGGCGTCGTATTGATCGGGGGCGTGTTGGGGCCAGTTCTAAAGGCGAGCCGCGAGGTTTCCTGATGTGCCGAAGTTTCCCGCTCGCCACCGATCAGCTCTTCGATTTGGCGAAACGCCTGTTCGGGACTTTCTTTAACGCACTCGGGAACGATCTCGCCGCTGTCCATGATCGTCCTGGCAAAGACGGCGCGCAGTCCCGATTCCCGAATGGCGCGGACGCTTTCCTTAGCGCAACCCGGATGGGGATTGAGAAAGTTGTGCTCGCAGACTGTGGTCACGCCGCTTTTGATGGCCTCGACGCATCCCAAAAGACTCCCCGCATACAGGTGTTCCGGACGCAGCGCTCGCGCCACGCCGTAGATACGCTTCAGCCAGGGAAACAGCGGAAGATCTTCCCAAACCGCGCGCAAAAGAACCTGGTAGAGATGGGTGTGAGCGTTAATCAGGCCGGGCATGAGAACGCAACCACCCGCGTCCATCGGCGCTTCGTCTTTCCCGAGCTGTTCGGGCTCGCCCCCTCCCACTTCCGCAATCAGACCCTCTTTGATCTTCACATAACCTTTGAAGCTTTGAGGGCGCTCCGTCATGGGGACGATCAGAGCGTTGGTGATGACCATCGGCTTCATGTAGCCAACCTCCCCGTTGGTTTTGATCCAAGTACCCTCCGCGAAGATACAACCCTTGCGGCCCTTTGTGAATAGGGTTAAGAAAAACAACGTGAGCAAACGATTGCTGGCTATGCCCGCGCGCCCGCGAGCGCTTCGCGCGCTCGTTCTCCTGTTTGCGCTCGCCTTTGCCGGCTGCACGACCCTCAAGCGCTGCGCTTACGAGGGGTTCAACCGGGACGAATGGCAGAAGCCGGGAGAAGTGATCCGCGCCCTCGACATCAAGACTGGGGACCACATTGCCGATCTCGGTTCGGGAAGCGGCTATTTTACGTTTCGTCTTGCAAACGCCGTCGGTCCAGGCGGGAAGGTATTCGCCGTGGATATCGATCAGGAGTTGAGCGCCTACGTCCGCGACCGCGCCCTGGCCGAAGCCTATAAAAACATCGATGTCATCCTCGCCAAGCCCGATGATCCTATGTTGCCTCCCTCAGGCGTAGACATGATCTTTTCCACCAATACTTACCACTTTCTAGCAAACCGCACCGCCTATTTCGCCAACGCGAGCAAATACCTTAGGCCCGGCGGGCGCCTTGTGATCATTGATTTTAACAGCAGGCAATGGTTCGACATCTTTGGGGCCCACTACACGCCCGGCGACCTCATCAAGAGCGAGATGGAAAAGGCAGGATATACTCTCCAGCGAGAGTTCGACCTCCTGCCGCGCCAGCATTTCCTCGTTTTCAGCAAAAACCCCCCATAACCCTCGCCGTGTACGTGCTTGCCCGCGACCGAGGGAAGCGCGAGCCCCGTTGAGTAACTGCGCGGTCGAGGAACCACCCTCTTGGTCAAGACCGCACTCCACGGGGCGAGCGAGGCTGCGGACGTCCGATTACAA
>JACPAM010000011.1 GCA_016180805.1 Deltaproteobacteria bacterium
CCACTACGGCGACAGCCGCTCCCTCCCTGGCCAGGTCCCGGGCATAAGCGGCGCCGATGCCCCGGGCTCCGCCCGTTACGATCGCGACTCGGTCTTTCAGGCGCATGGTGGCTCCTATCGGAACCGGGTTACCGTGTCCACCAAGGCCGGCTTGCCCTCTTTCTTGATGAACTCGATGGCGCGCTTTAGAGCGGGACCGACCTCGTCGCCGTTGAAGATCGGCCCCTCGCCGTAGCATCCCATGCCCTTGGCGATCGTGGCGAAGTCGGGAGGGGGGTTATTGATCTCCATGCCGACGTAGGCGAGCCGCTCATCGGTGCCCCGCTGCTCGGCCATCCGAATCTGATGTGCCCAATCGTTGTAGTAGGCCCGGTTGTTGTACATGACGACCAGCATGGGGATCTTGTCGTGGGCGCCGATCCAAAGCGTGCCGGGATCGAACATGAGATCGCCGTCGGGCTGGATGTCCACCACCAGACGCCCCGTTTCCCTGTGGGCGAGGGCCACGCCGGTGGAGATTCCGATCTGAGTCGAAGTGCCGAGGGATTTTCCCGGATGGCGGTAAGGCTTATCGAAGTCCCAAAGCCTGAGCGCCCATTCCTCGAGGGTGTTGGCGGTTAGCACCCAGTCTTCGTTCTTGATCACCTGCCCGATCTCGTGCGCCAGCCGCGGCAGCGACATCGGCTCGCCTGTCCAGTGTTTTTTCACTTCCGCCTGCCACCCCGCGCGCAGCGCCTGGTGGGTCTGCTTGTGTTCTTCGAAGCGCTTGCGAATCTCCTCGCGCCTCTTTCCGTTCTTCCCCAGAATGTCCTCGCAGAGCAGGCTGAGCTGTGGGATCGCCACGAGCGTGTCGGCGGCGATATGAAGGTCAGTTTCCTGAAGCTGCATGTAGTCCTGAGACCATTTGCTGATGTTGAGATCGGCAAAGCCGATATCGATAATCTTGCAGTCTTTACGGATCCGGTAAACGGTTTTTCGGGTGATCTTGTCCAACCGGACCAGGGGACCATAGAGGTCCCTGACGTCAAGCGCCAGGATAAGATCGGCTTTCTCGATGATGTCGGATCCGGTGAGGTTCAGCGGATGATTGGTGGGAAAGTTGAGTCGACGGTTGAAATCCAAGACCGGAACCGCCAAGAGTTCCGCCAAGTTGACGAGATGATCGAACGACTGCGGGTTTCTGCCCGTATAGTCGGTAAGGATTACGGGATTTTCCGCCGCCACGAGCATCTCCGCAGCCTTCTCCAGCGCGCGGAGATCTCCCTGAATGGGCGCCGGGGGCATGAGCCGGGAGACGTTAGGGATGGGAATTTCCGCGGGGAGCTTGTCTTCCTGGATGGCTGCATCCCAACAGAGATAGACCGGTCCTTTGGGCTCGGTCATCATCACGCGATAGGCCCGCGCGAAAGACTCAGGGACGCTGGCTGCGTTATAGGGCTGGTCATCCCACTTCACGTAGTCTCGGATCGCGTTGCCTTGAATATTGGCGGTGTGGATCCAGTCGATCTGCGGGCGCCTTCGAGTCGTATCCATCGGGCCCGTCGCTCCCATAATCATAAGCGGGACCCGGTCCAAGTAAGCATAGAAGATGGCCAAGCAAGAGTGCAGAAGTCCAACCACGTCATGAACGATCGCCACCATCGGCTTACCCGAGGCCTTGACGAAGCCGTGCGCGATCTGCACAGCCACCTCCTCATGGCAGCACGTGATCATCGGCATTTCGTTTTTCCCGTAGTTGACCAGAGAATCGTGGAGCCCGCGAAAGGTCGCGCCCGGATTCAGACTGACATAGGGGATCTTGTAGGCTCGCATCATGTCAACGATGACGTCGGAGCCGTATTTTTCGTAAGCCATTTACGTCCTCCCGTAGTCGGTCCGCCGATCTTAACCGGCTTCCCCCTCCCTTTTCAAGCGCAGACCCGACGATTCATCTCGTGTGGGCCTTTTTTAGTTTTGCGGCTCCAGGGCTAAGCCGAGAATCCGCTGGATGAGGTCTTCGTAGTTCAGCCCTGCCTTCATGGCTGACTGGGCGAATTCGTCGTCGCGCGCAAGGTTAGGATTGGGATTCGCTTCCAGAACCACGATCTCGCCTGCCGCGGTCACCCTCAGGTCGATTCGACCACACCCCCGGATGCGCAGGACCCGATACACTTTCTTGCAGATCCGCGCGATGCGCTCGGTCATCCCGTTCGGTAGAGGCTCGGCGAAGATGTTCTGGATTCCCCAACGCTTGCGGTAGTTTTCATCCCATTTCGCCTTGAAGGTGGAAAACCGCGGGCGTCCCTCCGGCACGGCGCTGAAGACCACTTCGCGGAACGGGAAGACCCGAAGCCGCTTGTTGCCCAGTATGCTTACGTAAAGCTCCCGGCCTTCGATATATTCCTCCACCAGAGCCTCCTGCTTCATCCGCTCATGGATGAAGCGCACGCGCTCCTCGAAGGCTTCGTCGTTCTCGACAAAGGAGTCCTGCGAGATGCCGTAGGAGGCTTCTTCTTTGAGCGGCTTGATAAACAGCGGGAAGGAGAGCCTCCTGGGTCGCCTGATCGTGGCGCCGGGTGGAAAAATGGCAAAGGCCGGGAAACGGATGCGGTGGTAGGCGAGAATCTCCTTAGCCATTCCCTTGTTCTTGCATAGCGTGAGACCGGTGGGGCCCGTGCCCGTGTATTGCAGGTCGAGCATCTCGAGCAGGCTGGCGACGTTGCGGTCGTAGGCCGAGCGGTCATTGAAATGTTCCGTGAGATTGAAGACCACGTCGGGAGGGTAGTTTTTGACTTCGTCGAGGATCGGTCCGGGCTCGTTATAAACACCCGCCATGCGCGCGTCGTGCCCCAGTTTCTTCAGGGCTTCGAGCACGTGCGCCTCGGTTTCCCAGTCCGCGGTTTTAAGTTCCTGGCTGAAGTCCTGGTTAGTTGGAGGGGTTCCAGGTGTGTCAACGAGCACCAGGACCTTGAGTTTTTTTCTTGCCTTCATGGCTTCAGTGACCGATACCGTTTATCTCTGTCACGTTCTTTTAAACTTGCCCGTTAAGCGATAGTGCGAGGCCAGGGCGGCCAGGTAGGCTGTGATTTCTAGCCCGGCGGCATCCGTCCGCAGCCTGAGCTCGAGGTCCGCGCAGCGGTCGATGAGCGCTCGCAACAGGCGATTCACGGTGAATTTCGGCTCCCCCGTCCACAGCGAGACGGCGTCCAAGAGCTGCTTCCGTGAGCGTCTGAGAAACGCTGCCGCTTTCTCCGCAGACGGCGCCGCACTGGATTCGGCGAACAAACGGCGAAGGTCGGAATCGAAGAAATCGGGAAAATCCTGAGCGTACAGACGGCGACGCCTTCTATAGTAGCCCTCCAACCGCGATTGAAGCCGTGAGGCCTGGCTCATCTTGGTCCTGGAAACATGGAGCGGCGGCTTGCCGACGAGCTTTTTCATCAGCTCGTCGACGTATTCGAGCTTCGCCAGCGCCTTCCAGCCGCGGTACTGCTTTTTCCAATCCAGCGCGGGGGTGAGCCAGATGGCGAAGGTCTCGGCGAAATCCTCTTCGGGATGGCTCTGGGCATACCAGCCGTCCAGATGTCGCACGAAAAGCTTGCTGTAGGGTCGCGCGCGAAAGCTCTCTGAATATTCCAGAGAGGACGGTCCGAACACCTTTTGCCACATCGGGTCCTTTTCGAGGAGATAGGCGTGGTTGAGCACGTGACCCATCTCGTGGCGCAGAAGGCGGAGACACCACGCCTCGGTGCCTCCTTCCACCTCCATCATCATGCGCTCCTCGAGCTTTTTGAGTCGGGGATGGGCGAGAAAGAAAGGGACCGCAATGGTGGAGGCGCCTTCGGGGCAAAACCAATCGTCTCCCAGGTAGCAAACCGGCTTGAAGCCGATACCTTTTTCGCCCAGCTCCCGGTTAAACGTCTCGATGCGTGTTTCGAGCTCCGTCCCGGCGATCGTGAGCTTCAGATCGCAGATCCGCATCTGCAGCAGCTCCTCATCCGTGCGCTCCGCCCATTCAACGCCGGACGCCGCCGTCGCGCCTTTTCCTGGGTCCTGAGACATCGGCAATATTTTACCAGAGGTCTTGTTTTCAGGCCACCGCACTCATGTCGGAGGGCTGACGAAAAAGGACCAGAGGACGAGAAGAGGAAGACCGCGTGGATCTTGCAATGGCACCTGGTTGGGCGCAAACTAATTTGAGAATTCCCGGGCGGAGGGAAAGGATGGCTCAAGAAAAGTCGGCTGGCCTGGCTGGTGTCATAGCGGGACACACGGGCATCTCTACGGTGGGGAAAGAGGGGGTGGGCTTGACCTATCGCGGCTACTCCATTGAGGATCTCGCCGAGCAGGCCTGCTTCGAAGAGGTTGCTTTCTTGCTCCTCCGTGATCGCCTCCCGTCGCAGCAAGAGCTCGACGATTACAAAGCACAGCTTCGGCCCCTGCGTGCCCTACCCGACGATCTCAAGGTCATTCTGGAACGGCTTCCGGCCGATGCCCACCCGATGGACGTCATGCGCACTGGCTGTTCGGCGCTCGGAAGCCTCGAGCCGGAAGGGCGCGGCCGCGACGCCAGCGCGATCGCCCACCGGTTGGTTGCCTGCTTCGGCTCGATCCTTCTCTACTGGCATCGTTTTCATGCGCGCGGCGACCGCCTCGAGACCGGCACGGACGACGAAAGTACCGCGGGACATTTTCTTTACCTCCTGCACGGCAAGAAACCCGATGAGCTGTCCCGGCGCGCGCTGGACGTTGCGCTCATCCTTTACGCCGAACACGAATTCAACGCTTCGACCTTTACGGCCCGCACCATTGCCTCGACGCTGCCGGACTTTTACTCCGCCGTCACCGGCGCCATCGGGGCTTTAAGAGGGCCGCTGCACGGCGGCGCCAACGAAGCGGCCATGGAATTTATCCAGCGCTTCGCTTCCCCCGACGAGGCGGAGCGAGGAGTGATGGAGCTTGTGGCGCAGAAGCAGCTCGTTATGGGCTTTGGCCATCGCGTTTATCGTGTTTCCGATCCCCGCTCCGGTATCATCAAACGGTGGTCGAAAAGGCTTGCTGAGGCTTCGGGAGACACCCGTCTGTATCCGATTTCCGAGCGGATCGAGCAGGTCATGTGGCGGGAGAAGAAGCTATTCCCCAACCTGGATTTTTATAGCGCCACCGCGTTTCATTTGTGCGGCATTCCGACGGCGATGTTTACCCCTCTCTTCGTCGTGTCGCGCATCACGGGCTGGGCGGCCCACATCATGGAGCAACGCGCCGATAACCGGTTGATCCGTCCCTCCGCGGATTACGTCGGACCCGCGCCCAGGCCGTTCGTGCCGATTTTCCAACGCCGCGCGTGATCGCCCTCGATGAGCTCTCCGATCGCCACCGCCCGGCCCGTACTCGACCCCCTGCTCGTCGATATCGCCGACTACATCGTCGACTATGTCATCGACAGCGAGGAGGCCTACGATACGGCGCGCTACTGTTTGATGGATACGTTGGGCTGCGCCCTGCTTGCCCTCGGCCATCCGGAGTGCACGAGGCTCCTCGGCCCGATCGTGCCGGGCGCGGAGCTTCCCCGTGGGGCGCGGGTGCCGGGCACCCGATGGGAGCTCGATCCGGTGCATGCGGCGTTCAACATCGGCTGCATGATCCGGTGGCTTGACTTCAATGATACCTGGCTTGCGGCCGAGTGGGGACACCCCTCGGACAATCTGGGCGGGATCCTTGCCGTGGCGGACTATGTCGGCCGGGCGCCGATCGCCCGCAGTCGCTCGCGATTGACCGTACGTGACCTGCTTTCCGCCATGATCAAGGCCCATGAAATTCAGGGCGTCCTTTCGTTGGACAACAGTTTCAATCGGGTCGGGCTCGACCATGTGCTCCTGGTCCGGGTAGCGACGGCGGCGGTGGCAACCGCAATCCTCGGCGGCACCAAGGAGCAAATCATCAATGCGGTCTCCAACGCCTGGGCCGACGGCGGCAACTTGCGCGTCTATCGCCATGCTCCCAACGCCGGCTCACGTAAATCCTGGGCGGCGGGCGATGCGACCAGCCGGGGCGTCCGTCTGGCGCTCATGGCGTTGAAGGGCGAAATGGGGTATCCGTCGGTTTTGTCCGCGAAAACCTGGGGTTTCTCTGATGCTCTGTTTCGCGGGCGGGCCTTGTCTCTACCGCGGCCTTTGGGCTCCTACGTCATGGAAAACGTCCTTTTCAAGATTGCCTTTCCCGCGGAGTTTCACGGGCAGACGGCGGTAGAGTGCGCTCTTCGATTGCACAAAGAGCTGGGCGGGCGCCTCGACGAGATCGAGCAAATCACGATTACGACCACCGAGTCCACCATCCGGATCATCGACAAAAACGGGCCCCTGTACAATCCCGCCGATCGGGACCACTGCCTCCAGTATATGGTCGCCGTGGCCCTTCTGTTCGGCGAGCTAAGCGCGCATCACTACGGCGACGCGGTCGCCGCGGATCCGCGGGTCGACGCGCTGCGGGGAAAAATGGTGGTGGTAGAAGAGCCGCAGTACAGCCGGGACTACCTCGATCCGGATAAGCGGTCGATTGCCAACGCGCTTCAAGTCCGCTTGCGCGATGGCTCGCTCACCGACAAGATCGCCATCGAGTATCCCTTGGGCCACCGGCGCAGGCGCGCCGAGGGACTTCCCCTGCTGGTCAAAAAGTTCGCCGAGAGCCTGGCCTCCCGCTTTCCGCCGCAGCGTGGCGACGTGATTCTGGATCTCTGCTCAGCCCGGGAGCGGTTGGAGAAAACCCCCGTCGTGGAATTTGTCGGCTTGTTGGCGGATTCGGATCGGCCTGGGAACGCGGGGTAATGCCGCGGCGAGGCGGACGATTTTCGGTCTCAACGCGTTCGGGAGAATCGGAGGCTGAAGGTTGTCCCTTCGCCTTCCTTGCTTGTCGCACCGACCTTCCCTCCGTGGGCTTCAACGATTGTTTTCACGATAAAGAGCCCGAGGCCTGTGCCCTCGATCCTGCGGGATCCTCGAAGGCGGCCGAACTCCGAAAAAAGGTGGGGCAGCTCGTCCTGCGGGATTCCGATTCCCGTGTCTTTGACTTCGACTACGACTTCGTCCCGCTCCGTCCCGGAGGTCACGCTGATGTTGCCGCCCGACGAGGTGAACTTGACCGCGTTGTCGACAAGGTTCCATAGCACCCGGCCCAGTTGAGCCTCGTCCCCCAAGATATCCGGGAGACGATCGTCGAGGCTCAGGGACAGATCCAGGCGCTTCATTTGTAAAGCCAAGATCTGCTGCTGCGCGACCTCTCGAATCAGTCGATTGAGGTTTACCGGAGTCCGGATGACATTGTATCCCGCCTCCAGCTGGGCGGTGTCCAAGAACCCGCCCACCAGCTTGGTGATTCGCTGCGCCCCAGTTTGAATTTGGCACAGAAATTGGAGATCCTCGCACGCCTCCGGCATGTTGCGTAACCGCTCAAGCAAAAGCTCTGTGTATCCCGTAATGAGTCCCAGCGGGTTTTTGATGTCATGGGCCAGTGCGGAGACGAGCTGGCGTTTGCGTCGATTGACCTCCTCGGCTTTTCGCGCGCGCATCTGTTCCGCCGTGCTCTGCTCTTTGAGTCTTAATTTGGCGTTGCGGCGCTCCAGCGCGCGTCGGATCAAGGTTAAGATTTGCTTGACATCGAACGGTTTCGAGATGTAGTCGAAAGCACCTAATCTCAGACCGTCGATTGCGGAATCCATGGAGCCGAAGCCGGTGATGATGATCGCTTCGATGTCGGGGTCGTGCTTTTTGACCTTTTCCAGGACCTTGATTCCGTGCAGCCCGCGCATTTTAAGATCGATCGTGACCACGTCTACGGGAACTTTGTGAAGGATTTGGACGGCATCTTCCCCTTTCTCGACCGCGTAGACGTTATAGTAAGGTTTCAGGATGATTTTGAGGGACTCCCGCGGACCTAGATCGTCATCAACCACGAGTATGTTCGCTTTTTTGCCCATGGGGGTTCCGGCAACGTACAAAAGGGTCGCAATTGGTGTGCCATACGGCAAGCTAAAAAATGTTGCCGAGTTATCGAGGGTTTTCGACCCGGGCCGGAAACCCGGGGAAGGGTGTAAGCCCCGATAAAACCGGCGAATATTGACTAGATCTTGTGGTCTACGCGTTCCAAGAGCCCAATACCTAGGGGATAAGGCGCTTCCACAGCGCAGTACAAAATTCTCCGCAGCCCCGGACAAATTTGTGACGCCGGGAGCGTCTCTTTTTAATCCTTTGAAGTGCGATTTTCGCGACACTGCACTCGCGTCTCTGGCCGCCCTGAGAGCATATGCTTGGCCGTTTGTGGGGCGCGGCCGAGCCTGTTCAGGCTTTCGAAATTTAGGCAGGGATCGTTAGCGCCTAGGGCGCCGCAGCGTGCGCCGTCAAACCATGGTCAGCACGATTTTGCCAAAGTGCTCGCGGCCTTCGAGACAGCGCTGGGCCGCGCGGGCCTCTTTAAGAGGGAAAGTTCGGTCGATAACGACCGTGAATTTTTTCTCCCGCACAAGTTGGATAAAGATATCGAGCTGTCGGAATTTCTCCGGGTGGGCAGTAAGGCAATTGGTGATCGAAAAACGGCTTGCCTTCCGACCTTCTTTCAGGGAAGGCGGTGAATCGGGGATGGCGCCTGCGGCCGCTCCGATCGAGACCAGGCGCCCGCCGGGCGCGAGGCATTCGAGGCTCTTCCGATAGACGTCTCCTCCGACTACCTCCAGAACGATATCCACGCCCCGCCCGGCGGTGAGCCGGAGCGCCTCGTCCTTGAAGTCCTTAGCGGTATAGTTGATCGTTTCGTCTGCCCCCAACTGGCGCAGCCGGGCGCACTTCTCCTCCGTGCCCGCAGTCGTCAACACCCGGGCTCGCACGTGCTTGGCGATTTGGATTGCCGCAATGCCGACGCCGCTTCCTCCTGCTTGGATGAGCACCTGGTCTCCGGATTTTACTTGGCCGTCTTCGTGTAGCGCGAACCAGGTAGTCAGAAAAATGGTCGGCATGGCGGCGGCAATGACGGGATCGAACCCTTCCGGCAGCGGGCGTGTGTGGGCTGGTTTGGCGATGGCGTATTCGGCGTAACCTCCCAGTGCCGGCTGCGCGACGACGCGCTCGCCAACCCGAAACTCTTTGATGTCTGCCCCTACAGCGGTGATGGCGCCGGCAAATTCTCTGCCGGGAATCACCGGCAGGTCTTCCGGGGAGATGCGATACCTGCCGCTGCGCAGTCCCAGGTCGGCGCGATTGAGCGAAGCAGCCTCGACCTTGATCAATAATTCCTCGGGGCCTGGCTTTGGAATGGGTACCTCCTCGTATTGCAGAACGTCTTCGGTCGGACCGAATTGGTGGATGCGGATGGCCTTCATAGATCGTCCTTCTCCTTTTAGAGAGCTCCCCTTAGTCTTCTATTGAAGCAGGCGCTTAGCCTCTTCAAGATAACTATCGTCAATGTACTTGTCATAAAAAAGATTCTGTTTGGCGAAATAGCCTTTTTCCTGCGCCA
>JACPAM010000012.1 GCA_016180805.1 Deltaproteobacteria bacterium
TGACCGATCGGGCAACTTATTTGAAATTGAAAAGACGGATAGAACTCACGATCCTCTTAGAGGGAGATCCGGAGCTTTTGAATACCTATAGCCTCCTTCAGGTGAATCCGCTAAGGTCGCCAAAGATAAACCGCGCCGGAGCGCGGGCTTTTGTCGATTTTATGCTCGCGCCGGAAACTCTTAACTTGATCAGGACCTTTGGTCTGAAGCAGTATGGCGAACCCCTCTTCCATCCACTGAAAAAATAGAAGTAGAGGCGCACTATGGATTTATTGTGGCAGGGGATCACGGAGGCAATCCGCTTGCTCCTGAGCGGCGATCCAGAGATTTTCTCCATTGTCCTGCTATCCTTGCGGGTGTCCTTGACTGCCACCGTGACGAGCTTGATCCTCGGAGTCCCCGCAGGAATGGCCTTGGCGCTGAGCCAGTTTCGCGGACGGCGTTTCCTGATCAGCCTAGTGAACGTTGGCATGGGGATACCTCCGGTCGTGGTGGGCCTGATGGTCGCGATCCTACTGTGGCGCAGCGGGCCGCTGGGGTTTCTGGGCATCATGTACACCCCGCTAGCCATCATCATCGCCCAGACGCTAATCGCGTTCCCCATTGTCACCGGACTCACGCTTGCCGCCGTCCAGCAGCTAAACCCCAAGGTCCGACTGCAGATCATGGCACTGGGCGCTTCGCGGTGGCAGATGCTGTGGATCCTGGTGCGCGAAGCAAGATTGTCTATCCTGGCGGCCGCGATGGCTGGGTTTGGCGGCGTGATCTCCGAAGTAGGCGCTTCGATGATGGTCGGGGGTAACCTCCTCGGGCAGACCAGAGTGCTCACCACAGCCACGGTCTTGGAAACAAGCAAAGGAAATTTCGACGTGGCGCTCGCCCTCAGCACGATCCTTTTTGCCCTGGCCTATATGATCACGCTGGCCCTCACGGTTGTTCAGCAGCGAGAGAAAACACTGTGAGTCTTACCGCAATAAGAATCGAGTCGGTAGAGGTGCGTTACGGACCGAAGACCATTCTGCGGATACCGCGCCTGTCTATCGCCGAAGGTGAGATTCTGGCCGTGATCGGACCGAACGGAGCAGGCAAGAGCACGCTGCTGCAGATTTTAGGGTTGCTCCAAAGGCCATCAAAAGGCCGCGTATTCTTTGATGGACAAGAGATAACAGGCTCCTCGGATCTGGTAGCCCTTCGACGGCGCTTGGCTCTGGTCTTTCAAGAGCCGCTTCTCTTCCACGGAACCGTCTTTGACAACGTAGCGCTTGGGCTCCGTCTCAGAGGAACGCGCAGAAATGAGATCAAGCAGCGTGTGGAGCTTTGGCTGGCCAAGCTGAATATTTCTCACCTGGAGGGCCGATCGATCGCCAAACTCTCTTTCGGAGAAGCCCAACGCGTCAACCTGGCCCGATCACTGGTGCTTAACCCCGAGGTACTTCTGCTCGACGAGCCTTTTGCCTCCCTGGATCCACCGACACAGGCCTCGATGGTGGAGGAGCTTCAGAACCTTCTGGCTGAGACCAAGACAACCTCGGTTTTTGTAACCCAAAACCGCGCAGAGGCCCTGATGCTGGGCCATCGGTTGGCGGTTATCATCGACGGCCAGATTGCACAGCTCGATACGCCCCAGAATGTCTTCTCCCATCCGGCCAATGAAGATGTCGCCGGCTTTCTGGGTGTGGAGACCATAGTCGAAGGCCGGGTTTTGTCTTCTGGCGATGGGCTTTCCAGGGTGGCCATGGGTCAGCATGAAATTTTGCTGACCGGGACCTATCCTCCTGA
The DNA here is from genome assembly GCA_016180805.1 of Deltaproteobacteria bacterium. GTDB lineage: Bacteria > Desulfobacterota > Binatia > UBA9968 > UBA9968 > 2-12-FULL-57-22. Next base: position 1,780 of record JACPAM010000012.1, read on the forward strand.
ACAGGAGATGCTCTTCTGCTTGCGACCTGAGGACATCACGCTCTTGTTACCCGACTCCCGCGCCGATCTCAGGTTGGACGCCAATGTCATTCCAGGCACGATAAAGAAGGTGACGCCGCTGGAGACTCAGCTAAAAGTGGTCGCCGATTGCAGCTTTCCCGTTACGGTCCTGGCTTCAAAACAAGCATTCATTGATTTATCTCTTGCCAAGGGTAAGCACGTCCTGCTGACTTTTAAGCCAAGCGCTGTGCACGTCATCCCGAAGAGGCTACCGGTGACGGAAAAACCTTGACAGCTCTACAGGGGGGTGGTATGACCGCCGTCGGTTTGCGTCTTCTTTAACGCCTTAAAACGGGGTGAACCCATGAGTGAAAAATACGGGAGCTTGATCCCAACCGGCAGGCTGCTCGACGGCAAGCCCAGAACGATTCTTTTCGATGCCTCCAAGTGTATCGGCTGTCGGCAATGCGTTCATGCGTGTAAAGACTGGCATGACCATCCTCGCACTTCGGTCTACGAGCTGAGCAGCACCAACTGGATCACCATGGAGCCGCCGGTGCTTGAGGGCCTTTCCCCCCTGTGGGGGCGAAACAGCTGCATGCACTGCGAGTTCCCGATGTGCGCCGCAGTATGCCCGGTGGAAGCGATCACGAAGTACGAAGAGGGGCCGGTGGTCATCAGCCAGGAGATTTGCATCGGCTGCGAGTACTGCATCTACGCCTGTCCTTGGGGTGTCATCACCAAGAACGACCTTACCCATAAGGCAGCCAAGTGTACGATGTGCAGCGACCGGGTGAGCGAGGATAAGAACCCTTTCTGCGTCCAGGCCTGTCCGGTGGGAGCGCTTGACTTTGGCTTGGCGGAGGCTATTTCGGCAAAGGCTAGAAAGGGTGCGGAGGAGAACGGAGGCTATCTCTACGGCGATAAGGAAGCAGGGGGGACGCAACTCCTCTATGTCCTAAAGGAGAAAAAAGGGGACTATGGGGTGCGCCCTGTGGGGCTGGAAAGGTATCCCCAACACAAGATTCCTTTAGGCCTCATGCTCAAAGATCTCTTTACCTTGCGCTGCGGATTCGCAGGCAAGATCCGGGCGCTCTATCTCGCCGTCATTCATCCCAAGCGGCTGATCTATCGCTACTGGCCGTGGAGAGGCGTGGCTTAAAAAGGAGTTTTTATGACGAACGCTTCTGAACTTTTTCCCCAAAAGCGCGTGACGCGCCTGCCCGGTGGTTACATGGGCCGGATCCTGCGCGTCAATCTCACCACAGGGTCGACGAAAGATGAGAATCTTCCGGAAGAGCCTCTGCTGAGAAGGTTCCTCGGCGGGCAGGCTCTGGCCACATACATTCTCCTTGGGGAGCTGCCGCTCCAAGCAAAACCCTATGGGACTGAAAGCAAGGTCGTGATGATGACCGGTCCAATCACGGGAACCGGTTTCACGCCCGGCGGAACGAAGGTGACAGCCGTTTATCTCAGTCCCTTGACTAATTACTCGCTAGGCCGCGGCGCTTCAAGCGGCTTCTGGGCGGTCTACCTCAAGGCCGCGGGATATGACGGGATCATCATCGAAGGCGCCGCGGCCAAACCGACTTACCTGTTCATCAACGACGGCAAAGCCGAGTTTCGCGATGCCAGCCGAGTGTGGGGGAAAGGGGCAAGGGAAACCGAAGACCTGCTGAAGCAGGAAGTCGGGATCAAGGATGCCAAAGTGATGTGCATTGGACCTGCGGGAGAGCACCTCGTGCATGGGGCGATGCTAGTCAATGACTACAATAACAACGCGGCCCACAGCGGCGGTGCGGTCTTCGGCTCGAAGAAACTGAAAGCCATTGTCGTCTACGGTACGGCGCGCCCCAGAATTCATGACCGGGACAAGCTCATTGACGCTGGCCAGCGGTGGCGCAAGACGCTGGATGTCTATTCCGTGGATCACAGAAAGAGCGTGGGCTATGCCAGGCAGCTGGAGGCGCTTCCCAATCTGAACTTTCGCAGCACGCTCATCGCCGATCACAGCCGCGGCTTCGATCAGAACCGCGTCGTGCAGCGACCCTGCTTCCAGTGCGCCCGCCTCTGCCCCTGGCACGTAGAGATCGGCGAAGGCCCCTTCCGGGGGAAGATCGGCCACTTCAACGGGGGCGCCGAATGGATGGACACCTTTTGGAACCTGGGCGTGAAGGGGAACGCGACCCTCTACCTCGCGGAACGGATCAATGATCTCGGTATCGAGTGCAGCCATTTCGCCTTCGGCGCTGGTGTCATGTTCGAAGCCTGGGAGAAAGGTCTCCTGGGTCCCGAGGATACCGACGGGCTGCGCTTGGAGTGGGGCAATGTGGAAGTGATCGACCGGCTTTTAGATATGGCCGCGCGCCGGGAGGGAAAGTGGGGCAACCTCCTGGCCGAAGGTCCGGTCGAGGTGGCACAAGCCATCGGCGGCGACGCTCCTAAATGGATAGTTCACACGAAGAAGGGAACGCCGGCGATGCACGACTGGCGGCCTCATTTCGGGCAGATGCTGCGTGAGCTTGTGGCCAGCGGAGGGATGAAACCTCAGGGCGGCGGTACGGCAAATCCCCCGCCGGATCTCAAATACCGCGAGCAATGGGGCCCGCTGGATCGAGACGATCCCGCCGGCTGGCCGTGGTCGAACGTACTGGCAGAGCAGTACCGGCAATTCTGCGGTCTCACCGGGGGCTGCTGGTTCGCTCAGATGCATCTGAAGCCTGACGGTCTTAACAGCATCGTGGACTCACTGAATGCAACGACCGGTTGGAATTTTACCCTCGATGAGGGCTTGGTGGCCGGTCACCGCAGTGTGATTTTGCAGAGCATTTTCGGCACGCAGAGAGGCTGGATCGCTGATCATGACTGGCAAAACGTGGGACCGAGATTTTTGGAGCCGGTGCCGGACGGCAAGTACAAAGGCTTCACGATCGCCAAATGGCTGCCCGAGATGGTCTACGAGTATTATCGCCTCTCTGGAAGGCATGAGAAAAGCGGGCGGCCCTTTATGGACACCCTCTCCCGCCTTGGCCTGGAAGAGTTCAAGGAGTGGGCCCAACGCGATTGACTATGTGTCCCCGTTGCTTTTTCTTAGTTGTTTGCAGGGGTCACGCTACTCGATAATCTCAATCGCCAGTCGGTAGGCGGGTAATCTATACCCCAGCGCCAAAGCAGGGAAGTCACGAGCAAAGGTCAAAAACGGCGTCTGATAATTCCACGGCACCCGGTCTTTTCCTTTGTAGATCGCCGGATACAGGTCAACTAAGTGAGTCCCGGGATGCCCTGTGGCGACAAGGTTGATCGTGACATCACCGTTACTGTTGAAACCGCAGGCATAGCCCACGGCGGCGTTGTCGTAGGTCACGGCGACCGTGTTGTCGAGTTCGGTCCAACCGACGCCTTTGATCTGCACGGTGAAAGTCTCCCCGACCTTCACGCGCTTTGGCTTTACCGCCACCAGGTTCTGCTCTACGTAGTACGGGATTTCCCCCAGCACCCGATTGCTCGTCGCCAGTTTCACCACGTGCCAGCCTCCGAGGTCATCGGGAATCTGAACGCTGGCGGTCAGGGATCCGTCGGCCGCCGTTGTCCCATTCGAAAGCGGGACACTATCCAGGTTCCAGCCGCTGGGGCTCATGCGGTTCCCCCTTGCGGTCACAAAAAACAGTCCAACCTCAGTGTTGGGAGGCAGACCGGTGGCGCGCAAGTGGGTCCGCGAGAGAACCGGGCCTGAGGTAGGCTCCAATGTCCCAAAGCCGGATGACGCCGCCTCAATGCCCATGGTCGTACGTGGCGCCTTGCCGTTAGGTCGGGCAACGCGGTTGCCGTCCGGCCACTGGAGAGCATCGGGCGGTGGACCCGCGTCCTTCGTAACATTGAACACAAAACGAAACTCTTGCTTGTTGTCGAGGTGAGCGTAGATATAGGCTTGGGGCGATTGCTGGGTGTTGAGGTAGGCTCCAGGCACGTAAGCGGTGCTGTTGTTGAGCTGAATGATATGCTTGCCGGGAGGTCCCGCCGCGCGGATCTGAAAGACCGCGGTGCCTTGAGTTGTCACTGCCGATATTTCGCCCGTGTATTTGTTGTCGTAGCGCACCCCCATGAACTGTTCAAACCCTCTCCAGCCCAGCCCCTTGACGGTGATGGTGACCGGTGTCCCCACAGGACCTTCGGTAGGACTGATGGTTGCGCTGCGCAGGATGCGGAAGCCGCCGCGGCCCACATCTCGTCCATCCGCTACAGCATAGAGGTCATGCACCTCCCCATAGTCCTCTGGTGCGACTAAGACCGCCTTCACCCGACCCTGGGCATCGACCGGGGCGCTGCCTAACCGGACTCGCTTCTCTTGATATCTGCGCTCGTGGTACTCGACGTTGTCAGCCATCACCTTGGTCAGATAGGCCGCGTCGGCCGTGCTCCACAAAAACTCCACTCTCGTGCCGGGTGTAAGCCCGTCCCCCGTCACTGTGAAAGAGTCTCCCGCATAGCCCTTAACCGGCTCAACCTTGAGCAACTTGAGCGCAGCCGGCGCGGCGCGTGGACCGTTGGTTTGAGCACCAACGGGCGGAGTTGCAGTCGCGGCGGTTGCCGCGGAATCGGACGGTAGGTTGTAGCCAGAGGCCGCTAGCAGTCCAACCAGGACTGCGAGCGCGACGGCGAGTCCGGTAGCCGGCAGCCCTCGCCTAATACGACCGCCAACGCTTCTCATGCACCACCCCCGTTAGTCAACGATCCTCACACGGCTATCAACGGTTGCGGTTTTCTGAATCGGCGGGATGAAAGTGGCCGTGCGGCCGTCCTTAGCGCTTACCACTATGGTATAGTCCAGCGAACCCACCGGATAATCCGGCGGAATGTCCCAAGCGACATCCCACATCCAGGCGGAATCGGGCAGGGCGGCTGCACTCCCTCGGATCGCCCATCGCGCGGTCAATTCTTGTCCGTGCTGCAATCTCACTTTGACTGTTGCTCCATCTCTATCCGTGACGCGCTTGCCCGTCGAGGTATCGAGGATCTCAGCGCGAAAGACGAGCCTCATCCCGCGCTTGAACACGCCGCTCTGAACGCACGGGACCGTTGGAAGGACACCGTACCTGCTTGGTCCGGTGCTCGTCAAAGTCTCCACATAGAAGAAGAACGGGCCTACCGGCTCATAGTAGGACGCGGGGGTCTTGTGCGGCGACCGAGGAGGGGCGCCAGGCGGAGGGGGAGGTACTTTTTGTGCACCGAGGAGGAGCGTAACGCCAGGCTCTCCTTGCGCGACGATGGAGGGACCGCAGGCAATGGCGAGCAACGGCATGAGACTCAATGGGGCGGCGAAAATCAGGCTGCGAATTTTCCTTCCGTGCAACATGCTCTTACCTCCTTAGAGTTAGTCTAAACCTGACTATCCTCGGTTTTGCCGGATGCGCACCTCAAGGCCCGATCTCTTGGGAGTCGGATCAGCGCTGCGGCGGGCAGAGTATCCGATAAGCTGCGATGATGTCAACCCGAGAGCCGAGAGGCCGCAGTGTGGGGTTTTTGAGCCTTACTGTTGGTTTGACTTTGGCACCATAATATCTGTATTAGGTGAAGCGCGTGAGTCATCGGGACCTTTTCCGCTACCAAAGATTGCCGGCAACAGATCGAGGTGAGCATGTCACGAAGCGAGCACGGAGATTCGGCTTACTCCCATTTCTTCCCCAAAGAGCGCAGGACGCGACTTCCGGGCGGGTATATGGGTAAGATCTTGCGCGTCGATCTTGGCTCGGGCTCTGTGCGCACGGAAAACGTTCCCGAAGAGCCGCTGCTGCGCAAGTTTTGGGGCGGGCAGCTTCTGGCCGAATACATCCTCCTTCATGAGCTTGAGAACGGGATCGGCCCCTTTGATCCCAAGAGCGTCATTGTCGGGATGACCGGCCCCATTACGGGTACCGGCTTGACTCCGGGCGGCACTAAGCTGACCTTTGTGTATCTCAGCCCGGCTACCCGATACACCCTAGGCCGGGGGGCGACCAGCGGTTTTCTCGCCGTATCCCTTAAGGGAGCTGGCTACGACGGCCTGATCGTCACCGGCGCCGCTCAGCGTCCCACCTATCTCTTGATCGACGAAAAGCGTGTGGAGCTCAGAAACGCGAGCCACGTTTGGGGCAAGGGCACGCGGGAAACCGAGGAGATCCTTCGCGCTGAGGTGGGGCATCTAGACGCTCGGATCGGTTGCATCGGGCCGGCGGGCGAGAATCTAGTCCATGCCGCGATGCTCGTAAACGACTACAACCACAATGCCGCTCATGGTCTGGGAGCGGTGATGGGCTCCAAGCGCCTGAAAGCGATCGTGGCCAGGGGAACCTTTCAGCCACGGCTCTTCGACAAAGCGGCTCTCGTCGACGCAGGCGAGCGCTGGCGGGCGGCCCTCAGCCCGCGTGTCTACACGGCGCAATACCGCAAAACGAGCGTAGGTCATGGTGAGAGTTGGGGCGGCATCACCAAGTTTAACTGGCGCAGCACGATCATCACGGACGAAAACCGTGGTTACGATCACAATGACGTGACGCTGCGGCCCTGCTTCCAGTGCCCTCGTCTGTGCCCGTGGGATGTTCGAATTGGCGAAGGACGGCATCGGGGCAAGATCGGACACTTCAATGGCGGCAGTGAGTGGATGGACACCTTTTACAACCTGGGGCTGAAAGGCAACGATGTGCTCTATCTCTCCGAGCGAATCAATGACCTCGGCATCGAATGCAGCCATTACGCCGACGGCGCCGGGCTGGCTTTTGAAGCGTGGGAAAAGGGCGTGCTCGGACCCGAGAAAACTGACGGCCTCGTGTTGGAATGGGGCAGCTTTGAGGCGGCCGAGACGCTGTTGGAGCGCTGCGCGCGGCGCCAGGGATGGCTCGGGAATCTGTTAGCCGATGGACCCAAGGAGCTGGCCCAGGCTCTGGGTGGCGAAGCCCTGAACTGGGTGGTCCATACCAAGGGCGGCACACCGGCGCAGCACGAGTGGCGCCCGCTCCTCAGTCAGATGCTTCGCGAGCTGGTTGCAAGCGGCGGGATGAAACCCCAGGGCGCCGGCGGCAAAACGCCGCCTCCCGATCTCAGCTATCGGGAAAAGTGGGGCCCGCTTGACCCCCAGCGCCCTGAGGGCTGGCCCCAATCGCATTTTTTGACGGAGCGATTTCGCCAGGCGTGCGGCGTGATGGGAGGTTGCTGGTTTGCTCTCAATGACATGGCACCCGATGGCTTGAAGTGTATGGTGGATTCGCTTAACGCCACCACGGGATGGGACGTGAGTCTAGACGAGGCTTTGGAGACGGGCCACCGCAGCATCATCCTTCAGAGCCTCTTCGGCACACAAAGGGGGTGGATCGCCGAGCACGACTGGAAAGATGTCGGGCCAAGGTTCCTCGAGCCAATCCCTGACGGTAAGGACCAAGGCTTCACGATTGCCCGATGGCTTCCGGACCTAATTTACGAATACTACCGGATATCCGGAAGGCATGAAAAAACCGGCCGCCCGTTTATGGACACGCTGACCAAACTCGGTCTTAAAGAGTTCAAGGAATGGGCACAAATGGATTGATCGTTAGCAGGGTGGGCAGTTCCTCCTTCTCAAGCTACCTCCAGGGCAGAACCAGGCACCCCCCTCGTGGTTAATCGAATAGTTTCCTTCTTTTCTTCGTCTATAAAGTTGGATCCCGATTCTCTATCAGATTTCTTCGTCTATAAAGTTGGATCCCGATTCTCTATCAGATGGATTGGTTTGTCTGGTAGGGAATCGGGCTTTTTGCTTGCCCCGCTGCAAGCAGGGAACCATGAGGATCGTGGCCGAGCTGCCAAGGATCTCTCCATGGAACTCCTCATGAAAAACTGCTTTGAATCTCCTATACCCCATGGATCAAGGCGGCGGCTGCGCAGGGGTGTGTCCCCATCTGCATCCATGCTCCGCTATGGTGTCTTATCAGCACCTCTGAACTCCCGCTGCACGACCTCACAAGCCGTGGACCTGGAGCTTAGCGCTGCCACAACCCGTATTCCTGCCCAACTCCCTGTTCCCATCTCTGCCGCCTTTTCCCTTTACAATCCGCATAGCCAGAGCTAAAGTCGGCTCAGCGCTTTAGTCCAACACGTTTTATCCCCGATGCCACGTAGGGGATTTTGTCGAAACTCTATCCCTCAAAGGCATCAGGGATAAAACGCTATAGGTT
>JACPAM010000013.1 GCA_016180805.1 Deltaproteobacteria bacterium
CGCAGCCTCGCTCGCCCCGTGGAGTATGGTGTTGACCACCGTGATGGTTCCTCGACCGTGCAGTTACTCAACGGGGCTCGCGCTGCCCTCGGTCGCGGAAAGGGACGTCCGCGGCCTTCCTTCTCGTCCCCCTCGGCCTTCAAAGTGAAAGTGTGCTTCACGCAGCCCGCTCAGCCTTTCTCGGTCTCCGCAAGGGGACCTACCAGTCCCGGAGCGAAGATTGGCTCGGAGGCGCTGGAAGTCTCTGCGAAGCTGAGGATAAGCAGCATCGATGTCTGAGCCCGCTTCTTCTTTCTTTGTTTCTCTAGCGGGCGAGTTTCGATGCTGCCCGAAGCGAGCAGCGAAGACTTCCCGCCGACGAGACACTGAAGCGAGGGATTGGGAGGTCCCCGTAATATTTGATGCTTCCTTCGTGCGTTGACGGGCCAGCAAGAGCGGTTGTAAGATGAAAAACATATGGATGAGTTTGTGGTCGTTTATGTGACCGTTGGATCCGCCGAGGAAGGGGAGCGGATCTCACGCGCCTTGGTCGAAGAGCGGCTTGCCGCGTGCGTGAACCGGGTAGGGGGTATCCGTTCCGTTTACCGCTGGCAAGGGCAGGTGGAAGAGAGCGAGGAGGGACTCCTGATCATCAAGACCAGGAAAGATCTGTTCGATCGTCTCAGGCAGCGGGTCCAGAAGCTCCACAGCTACGACGTCCCAGAAATCATCGCTCTTCCGATCCTGGCCGGTAATCAAAGCTACCTCCAATGGCTATCCGAACAGTTGGAGGGGGATGGCACATAGCCGGGGCACCGATGCGCACGGTTCGCGAGATTTCTTCGGGCGGGATCGTTTACCGCAGATCGAGCGGGATCACCGAAGTAGCTTTGATCCGGGTTCGTGATCGCTGGTGCCTACCGAAGGGGCAGGTAGAAGAAGGGGAAGGGCTGATGGAGACCGCTCTGCGCGAGGTCCGCGAAGAGACCGGTCTCGAAGGCAAGGTGGTCGAAAAGCTCGGCGATATTACTTACTGGTTCAGCAACAAAACCAAAGAAGGTGAGACGATCAAGATCTTCAAGCGGGTCTATTTTTATCTCATCCGTTATCTGAGGGGAGACGTGCGCGAACATGACGTTGAGGTCGAAGAAGCCTGCTGGGTGCCGATCGAGGCGGCGGTTAAGAAGCTCGTCTATCCAACGGAGAAAAAGATGATGCGAAAGGCGATCGCGATCCTTACGGATCAAAAGCCGAAAGGAGAGGTCTCGGAGAGGACGCGGGAGGAGCGAGGGTAGAATGAAACTCATCGGATTGATTTCCCCTAATCTGAGCGAAGATACCTTGGTGGATGTCTACAAGATCCTGCCCGAGGGGATTCGCATCGAAGGTCGGGCGCTGCAGGTGGGCACGTACACGGATAGTGAGTTTCACAGGGTGGAGCAGAGTTTTGCTGACATCGTGCGCGATCTGGCCCGCCATCCTTTGGATTTTCTCATGGTGACCGGCGAGCTTTTCCTATCCTACAAGGGACCGGGTTCCGACCGGCAGGTTCTCGAGCTGGTCAAGAGAATGACGCCGGTGCCTGCCTCCACCGTTCTCACTGCCGTCGTAAACGGCCTGCGCGCGTTGGGGACGCGCCGCGTCGTGATGGCCTCTCCCTTTCCGGAGGATCAGGATGCGCGCCTGATGCGCTTTCTCGCGCACGAAGGGATTGAGGTTGTAGCTCACCGATGCCTGGGCTACGAAAACTCGACAGTCATCTGGACCTTGCCACCTGAGACCGCTTACGAACTGGCTTCCCCGCTCTTGCGCGAGCATCCCGAGGTCGACGGCCTGTATATGCCGTGCAACAAGTGGCGCACCCTGTCTGTCATTGACCGCATTGAGCGGGAGTTCGGGAAGCCGGTAGTGACGAACACCCAGGCATGGGTCTGGGAGGCGTTGCGAGGCATGGGTATGGCGAAACCCATCCTTGGATATGGCCGCCTCCTTAGCAGCCTTAAGGGGATGGATTGATCCGATTCAAAGCGAGACGTTACGTCTTTCAGCGGCCGTTGCTACGTTTTCAGCAGCGGTAGGGCTTTAAACGGATTCAGGTCTGTGGCCGCTGGAAATCCTCACGCGGACTTCGGAACAAGTTCTTGCACGCGAGTTTAGGATTGGCAGGGACCCGTCCTTTATGATTTGAAGGATCACCGAGCATGAGCATTCTCCTACACGACGCGACTGTGGTGACTATGGATGGACGGAGACCCGTGCTGAAGGGACAGGACCTTCTCATTCGGGGTGGGGCGATCATTGGGTTCGGAGAGCGTGTAAAGACGGGTCGCCTCGCGATCGACGAACGCATTGACTGTTTTGGAAAGATCGTTGTTCCGGGGTTAGTGAATACCCACTCCCACCTGATGGAAATTCTTCAAAGGAGTTTTCGCGACAATGTCCGGAAGGAAGTCTGGCTCCGGCATAGACAGATGACGGAAGATCAGGCGCAATTGTCGGCGGAGGAGATCGGCGCGGCGGCCGCCCTGGCCTGCGCTGAGATGTTGAAGAACGGGGTCACAGCGGTGGTCGATCATTTCTCCATTCGCACTGGAATAACCGCGGCGAAGATGCAAGCGATCCTCATGGCCTTTGAAGAGACGGGGATTCGAGGGGTCTTGGCTCCTTCGCTGCGCGACCAGAACTTCCTCGAACTCATAGGTCTTGGCCCTTCCGATAGAAAGACACCAAAGGAAGGAGCCGGCAACCTTTTACGCGATGAGGTGATGCCGGTCTTAGAGCACGTGAGAGAATCGTCCAAGATCTCCAGTCTCATGTTGGGCCCGTCTTCCCCGCAAAATTGTAGCGACTCTCTCTTGCGAGAAGTCGTTCATATGGCTGAACAATATGACCTGGGAATCCACACCCATTTACTCGAAACGGTCATAGAGCGTTGGGGTGCCCGCAGGTTATATAGGAAGGGGATGGTCGAGCGCATGAAGATGCTTGGTCTCCTTTCCCCAAGGCTCTCTGCAGCTCATTGCGTTTGGTTGGATGAGAGGGAGATGGATCTTATAGCTTCTTCTGGGGCCAGCGTCATTCATAACCCCGCCAGTAATCTCAAGCTCGGGAGTGGTATAGCGCCCGTGATAGAATTAAAGAAACGCGGGGTTAACGTCGCCCTCGGAACCGATGGCGGAGATACCAGCGACAGTTATTCCATCTTCGAGCAGATGCGGTTGGCCGCATTTCTATCGCGGCTGACCGCGGAGAACTCCGATCAATGGGTGACTGCTTTAGACGCATTGCGGATGGGAACCATCAACGGCGCCGAGGCCATCCCTGCTTGGAGAGGCAAAATCGGGAAGATCAAGACCGGGTATCGTGCGGACCTGGTGATTTTAAACCCACATATTCGCCTTCATCCTTTGAATGACGTGATTCACCAGTTGGTTTACTGTGAGGGGGGTCACTCCGTTGATACCGTTTTGGTTGATGGGAAAGTCGTGGTCAGGAACGGGCGTCTCACATGTGTCGATGAGGAGACACTGATAAAAAAAATAGCGCCGATAAGCGAAAAAATGTACCGGATTTACAGTCTTAACAAAAAGCGAGTTGATCGATCAGATTCGTTTATCCAGGGACTTTACCGGAAGGCTCGCGGGGAAAATAGCGGCCAGGGACGCTTGCAATAACCCTGTTCGTTACATTATGGTGCGGAGCCGATCGGACGTTCATGGGTTAGGCAACTTTCAGAGAGGGGTCTTCAAGCCGTGGAATATGTCGTCGGAGTTGATATCGGCGGGACGTTTACCGACTGCGTGATCCTGGACAGCGAGGGAACCGTCACGCTCGGAAAGGCTCTGTCTACCCCCGAGGATTTTTCCATTGGCGCTGTCGATGCCGTGCGGGATGCGGCGAGATATATGGGGTTGGCCGGCGAGGGTGAGCTCCTTGCCTCGACAAAATTTTTCTTTCATGCGTGTACGGTCGCCGATAATACCCTGATCACGCGTGCGGGCCCGAGCACCGGGTTGATCACGACCAAGGGATTCGGTGACACGCTGCTTCACATGCGCGGCAGGACCACGGAGGGGCTGACGGAGACGGAGGCTTTCCACGCCGCCGGACAAAGCAAGCCAGACCCGATCGTGCGGCGGCCGTTCATCGAGGAAGTCAGCGAGCGCATCGACTACAAAGGCTCGGTGCTGATCCGGCTTGACCCGGCCGAGGCGGAACAGGCAATCCGGAATCTCCTCGCCAAAGAAGTCCAATCCATCGGTGTGTGTCTGCTTTGGGCGTTGTCCAATGACGCTCACGAGCAGACGATCGCCAAAATCGTCAAGGAAAAGTATCCGTCTGTTTATTTGACGCTTTCCAGCGAGGTCGCTCCTTTCGTGGGCGAATACGAGCGCACCGCCACCACGGCCTTCAATGCCTATATCGCCCCCAAGATAGCCGCGTACCTCCAACAGCTCGGGGCGGTTCTAAAGGAGAAGGGGTTAAAGCGAGAGCCTCTGGTGATGCAATCGTACGGCGGCGTGTTGCGGATCGAAGATACCTGCAAGAACGCGGTCGGCACGATCGAGTCCGGTCCGGTTTCGGGTGTGATCGGAAGCCGCTTTATCGGCGAGCGCATCGGCCTGTCCAATATCCTCGCCACCGATATGGGCGGGACCACGTTCAAAGTCAGTGTGATTCGCAACGGGCTTGTCGAAAAGGACTATAAGCCGGTCATTCTCCGCTACCAAATTTACCTGACGAAAATCTGGGTTGAATCCATCGGCGCGGGGGGAGGCAGCATTGCCTGGATTGATCCCGAGACCGGACTCCTCAAGGTTGGGCCCCTGGGCGCCGGCGCTTATCCCGGGCCGGTTTGTTATGGGCATGGCGGGAGTGAGATTACCGTTTCGGATGCCGATCTCCTCCTGGGGTATTTGAACGAGAATTATTTCCTGGGCGGAAAGATGCCGCTCTACAAGGAGAAGGCCTTGCGAGTCCTCGAGGAGCGGATTGCCAGGCCGATGGGAATGAGCGCAGTCGAGGCGGCGAGCGGCATCTATCGGATCATCAACTCCCACATGAGCGATCTCATCCGGCGGGCGACGGTGGAGAGAGGATATGATCCGAGGGAGTTCACGCTCTTTGCCTTCGGGGGCGCGGCCCCCGCGCACGCCGCAAGGTATGCCGCTGAGCTGGGCATCCGGCAGGTCATCGTACCTCTGACCGCGTCGGTCCACGGAGCGACCGGGCTGGTCAGCTCGGATGTCGTTTACGCGTACGGAAAATCCGAGCACCTGTTTGTCCCCGCAGATCCCAGGCGCATTAACAGCCATTTTTCGGCCCTCGTCCGCAAGGCGGTCGACCATCTTCGCGCCGCGGGATTCAAGGAAGAGGAGATGAGCGTCGTTAGGAGCGTGGACATGCGTTATCGCAATCAGGTTCACGAGCTGAACGTGCCGCTGAAGGCGGGAATCGGGGAAGTCTCCGAGGAGGAAATGGATGAGGTGTACGCTACCTTCGACGAGCTCTACGAGCAGACCTACGGGCCGGGCGCGGGCTATCGCGAGGCGGGCAAGGAGATCATGGCCTTTCGGGTGCTGGGTACGGGCCTATTGGAAAGGCCGAACTTGAGGAGATATCCGCTCGAGAAGAGAGATCCCGCGTCTGCGCTGAAAGGGGAAAGATGGGTTTACTTCCAAGAAGGCGGGGATTTCGCTCCAACCCAGATCTATGACTTTGACCGGCTCACCGCGGGCTCGGACATTTGCGGACCGGCGGTCATCGAGACCCCGATCACGACCATCGTCGTCAATCCCAAAGACCGCGCCTTCGTGGACGAGTTTCTGAACGTGAGGCTTTATCTCAACGGCGCGTGAGGCAGAGATGCTGATTCGAAATGTCGATCCCATTACCTTTGAGGTGCTCTCTCATCGGCTTCATCAGATCACCAGAGAGATGGGGATCACGCTGGAGCGGACGGGCGGGACCGTAACCACAACGCAGCAGCATGACTATAATGCCTCCCTGTACCGGCCGGACGGCGAAATCATGGCCGCTGGAGAGACCTACGGGCACCACGTGGTCTGTGCCGGACAGGCGGTCAAGCGGATCCTGGAGCGGTTTGGCAAAGAGGAGATCTATCCCGACGACATTTTCCTGCTCAACGATCCCTACCTGGCCGCCATCCACAACCCTGACGTATACATCATCTGCCCGATCCATCATGAGAACGTGCTGGTGGGATGGAGCGCGACTTTCGTGCACGTGAGCGACATCGGCGCCATGACGCCCGGAGGTGACTCCCCGGAGGCTACCGAGATTTTCCAGGAGGGAATAAGGATTCCGGGGATCAAGCTGGTGGAGCGCGGTAAGCTCAGGCGGGACGTCTTTGATACCATCACGCACATGACCCGCCAACCCGAGGCGGTGGGGCTGGATCTCAAGTGCGAGATCGCGGCCAACAACGTGGCCAAAGCCCGGCTCCAGGCGATGTATGAGCAGTACGGGCCGGAACTGATGAACGCGATCTCCTCGGAGATGATTCAGTATACGGAGACGATCTTGCGCAACCGGATCAGGGAGATTCCTGATGGTGTCTGGAGTGAAAGGTTGACCATCGAGGCGGACGGGCCTTGCAAACTTACTTTGACGTTGAGAAAGGAAGGGGAGCAACTTGTTTTCGATTTCACCGGGACCGACAAGCAGGTGAGAAAAGGCATCAATCTCCCCTTTCACGGAACCTGTGGATTCTGCTTCGGAGCCGTGCTCTATTCTCTGGCTTACGATCTACCGAAAAATCACGGCGTGCTGCGCCCGATGGAGGTGATCGCTCCCAAGGGGACGATTGTGCACGTCCAATACCCGGGTCCCATATCCATGAGCACGACGTCCTCCGGCTTCGGCGTCGGCTTTCTGGCCAGCTCTGTCTTGATGCAGATGCTGGCTACGAGCGAGAAGTGGCGGCACGAAATCGTCGCGCCGCAGGCAAGCCACCGCAATTGCCGCCACTCGGGAGTCAACCAGTACGGGCGCTATTGCCCATTCATCAACATGGCCCATGGGGCCCTCGACGGCAACGGTGCCCGGGTGGACAGAGATGGGGTGGACTCCGGTGGCAGCTACATGAGCGTGCCCAACGTGGAATGGATGGAGCTGCACTATCCGCTGCTGTATCTCTTTCGCCGGCACGCCACCGATAGCGCCGGAGCGGGAAAGTTTCGCGGCGGAGCCGGGGTGGAATCCGCCCATATGCTGCATGACGCCCCGGAGGGCAAGATCCGGGGCGTGGCTTATGGGGTGGCCGGGCTGAGAAATTCAGGACATGGGATGTTCGGCGGCAACCCGGGGGCTCCGAGCGTCATGGTTCTTTTGCAGAACACCAACGCCAACTCTTTAGTGGGGGCAAACAAGTCGCCCGTCGACCTGTCGGAAATCGGCGGCGAGCCCAATTTTTTGCCTTACTGTAATTTCGAGCTGAAACAGAATGACGTCCTCTACATGCGGGTGGCGAGCGGGGGCGGGTACGGCGATCCGCTCGAACGGGATCCGGAGAGGGTCCGAGGCGATGTCCTCACCGGCCTTGTGTCGAAAGCGGCGGCGCGCGAAATATATGGCGTCGTGCTCAATGGTGAAGGCTGCCAGGTCGACCTCGCGGCGACCCAGGCACAGAGAAAGAAGATCCGAGAAGAGGAGCTTCGAGGACCGCAATGAGCCACCCGCTGGGCGATAGCCTCGAAGTCTATAGCGATCAGGGGGCCAACTGGGTCCGGTGCACCCGCTGTTCTCACGTGATCGCCAGGCTGGAAGAGCATTGGCGAAAGCGCTGCGAACGGCGGACGTTTCCTCCCACGAAGGCCGGACCTCTCATGACTATTTTAGTCGGCCACTATGTGCTACAGAAGCTTTATTGCCCGGGCTGCGGCGCCCTGCTGGAATCGGACATGGTGGAACAGAGCTAAGGAGGTGTTTATGTTGAAGCCAATTTCGCAGTGGTCCAAATTGCTGGTCGCACTGCCATGGGTGCTTGTCGCCGCAACCCCGGCCTTGGGCCAGGAATTCCACAAGGGGAAGACGATCGTCTTCATCGTCGGCACCGCCGCCGGAGGAGGATTTGATGCCTATACGCGCATGATTGCGCGCCATTTTGGGAAATACATTCCTGGCAATCCTAACACCGTTGTTCAGAACATGCCGGGTGCCGGGACTCTGATAGCTGCCAATTACCTGTATAACAAGGCCGAGCCGGACGGCTTGACCATTGGACTTTTCTCGGGTTCGATGATCTTCAAGCATGTCCTGGGAGATCAAGGTGTCCTTTTTGATGGGAGGAAGTTCGGCTGGTTGGGGACGCCGGCTCCAGAGAGACACGCTTGTGTTCTTACCGAGAAAAGCGGCGTCAGGACTTTGGAGGATTGGTCCGCTTCCAAACGGCCCATCAAGCTTGGGAGTCTTGGGCCGGGTAATGCTACATCGGCCTTTCCTCACCTGCTCAGGGTGGTCCTCGGCCTTCCCATCAGCGTCATCGAGGGTTTCAAGGGAACCGCTGATATTCGCCTTGCGGCTGAATCGGGAGAGGTGGACGGCGCATGCTGGGGATGGGATTCCATCAAGGTGACCTGGGCAAAGGGGGTGAGGTCGGGATTCGTGCGCCCTGTGATTCAGACGACGCTCGAGCCCCATCCGGATCTACTCACTGTTCCGGTTGCTATCCAGCAGGCCAAAACAAAAGAGGAACAGGAGCTGCTGAGGCTTGGGTTTCAGGCCTACGGTCCCTCCGCCATCGCGTTCTCCGTGCCGCCAGGATTGGCGCCGGAACGTTTGCTGATCCTTCAGAAGGGACTGATGGCAACGATGAAGGACTCCGACTTTTTGGCCGAGGCGAAAAAGGCCAATCTGGTTGTCAGTCCCATTGATGGTCCGACCATAGCAAAGGTCGTGGCAGACCTCTACTCGGTGGAGCCGAGGCTGCTCGGTCGGTTCCGAGAGATTACGGAGGTTACTCCTCCGCGCCGCTGATCCGCCGACCTCGTTACCGGGGCGCCTTCTCCCAGTTGCAGATCTCCAGTGCGGCCAGAGCGTAAACCTGGGCGCCGCGGAAGATCTCCTCGATCTCGATCTGCTCCGAGCGGATGGCGTATCTCTTCCCGCCAAGGCCGAACTTGCAGGCCGGGATGCCCATCTCGTTGTAGATGTTGGTGTCGGTCCAGATGCTTGCCCGAAACGTATTGGGCGGCGGGGGCTTTTGTCCGAAGAGGGTTTGGTAGGTCTGCTCCAGCACCTCGACGACCGGCTCGATGCCCTTCGCTTCGTAGCCCATCAGAGAAGCGTACATGTCGAGCTCGCACTCGGCGCCCGTCTGTGAAAGCACCTGTCTCAGTTCGCGCTGGACGTCGATGGGGCGGAGCTGTGGCGGCGTTCGCACGTCGACATACAGCGAGCAGACCCCCGGGTAGTAGTTCGGGCGAAACGGCGCTCCCTGCTCCCGCGTCATGCCCCATGCGGCATGGGGATCGCCGAACGTGCTGATCCTGAACTGAGAGACCCCGTTCTGTGCCCAGACGATCGAGTGGCCGGAGCGATCGGCGACGATGGCGAAGTCCGATACCGCGCCGTGCGTCAAAAGATGCCGCGTGCCGGTCCCCTCTCCCCGATAGGAGCCGGACTGATAAGGCCCGACCGGCGTGCGCGAAATTTCCCCGGCCACCGCCGCCAGGATCAGGTCGCCTTTCAGGGAGAGGCCGCTTTGTCTGAGCGCGTTGGCGCCCACCATGAACGCGGCCAGGCCCGACTTCATGTTCGATGCGCCCAGGCCGAAGACCTTTCCGTCACGGATCGCCCCGCGAAGCTCGCTTTGCGGCTCCAGGGACTTGCAGAACATGCGGTCTTCGTCGGTTCCGGTAAAGCTCGTGTCCATATGGCCGTTGATCATCAGAGATATGCCGTTCCCGCTTCCTTCCAAAACACCCACAGCATTAATCCGGTTGGGATCGATTTCCTGGCGGAGCGGCTTGATCTCATGGCGCGCAAACCAGTCCAGGATAAACTCGCCGATCTCGCGCTCGGCGCCGGTCGGGCTCGGAATGTCCACGAGCTGCTTCGTAAGCTCCGCGACCTCCTCCCGAGTAATGTGACTCAGAACCTTTTCTCTATCCTTTTCATTGACCATTTCTCTTTCCTCCGGTTCCCTCGAAAGCTCCTCGGGGGCCGAGTTATCAGGCCGCGGCAAGGGGACTGGCTCGCTTGCGTGCCTGTCCCCGTCAGGGAGCTCCCTCGGGAAGCGCGCTCTCGGCTGCGGCCGATGGGCTGTCCTCGCCTGGCTCGGAATCTCAGATTGCAGATCTCATATCTCAGATTTGAGATTTGGGCTCGCGCTCCCCTCGGTCGCGAACAAAAAAGTCGGCGGCCCTCTTCCTCGTCCCCCTCCAGCTTCAAGCAGAAAGCCGGAGGCCCGATACGAAAGCCCGCGCATCCGATACCGAAAGGTTGCGAAGGGAAGACCGGCGCTTGAAGCCCAACCGGACGCCTCTGTCTAGCCGCCGTGCGATGAGTTCCAGCAGAGGTGGTTGCGTGCGATTGGTGAAGAAGGGCACAGGCCCATTGCGCGGGCTTGAGGGGCGGGCTCCGGCTTTCGTCAGCAAGGGTGAAGTTGAACTTCATGACCATTCCTCCGGTTAGACTCGGCATCACATCATCTTGAGATGAATGGATGAGCTCCATGGGGCCCTATAGTTGTGGTTTTCTTCTATACCATTCGGCTGCTTTCTCGTAGGCATGCGCCACCTGGAACAGTACTCCTTCTTGAAACGGCCTGGTGGCCATTTGCATGCCGATGGGTAAACCCAGAGAGGAGAAACCGCAACAAATACTGGCAGCCGGGAGCCCGGTCACATTGAAAGGTATCGTGTACCGCGTCAAAAGGTTCCCGCATCGATCTTGCAGGTCGATCCTTTTGCCATCCCATTCGACATAGCCACGGTTGCATTCCTCGATAGTAGGGGCTGGAATCGATACGGTGGGCGCAACGATAACTTGCACCCTTCCCAAAGCGGCATCGAACTCCTCGCACACCAGCCGCCTAACCCGCTGGGCAGTTACGTAGACAGAAGCGGGAATCAAAAGCCCGGCAATCAGGGTATAAAGCAGTCCCGGACTATAATCGCGGGGCCTGGTTCTCAGATAGGGATCATGATCAGAGTTGCCTTCCGGACGGGTAGTGGCGGTATGCAACGCCGGCATCAAGTCTATATGAGGGATAGCAATCTCTTCCGTTTTCATTCCAAGGGTCTCGAGCGTTTTTAAGGCCCCCTCGAACGCGCTGCGAACTTCACCGACCACAAGTTCGTCAAAGTATCCCTTGATGACACCAACCTTTATTCCCTTGACCGGTATTCCGATCTTCTTTGAATAGTCGGGTACGGGCTCCTCCGAGCTGAGCGGGTCTTTGGGATCGCATCCCGCTATAAGCCTTAGCACCAAAGCACAATCCTTAACTGTTTTAGTAAGTATGCCGAAGTGATTGACGGTGTAACCACCGGTTCCTGGAACCCCCCCAAAGCAACTTACTCTGCCGTAAGTCGGCTTAAGCCCGACTGTACCACACAGGGAGGCGGGGTTCCTGACCGATCCAGCGCTATCGGTCCCCAGGGATGCCATGCAAAGGCTGGCCGCAACCGCCACCGCAGAGCCGCCGCTTGAGCCTCCGGGAATTCTACTTGTGTCCCAAGGGTTATAAGAAGTGCCATAAAATGGATTGATGCTGTTACTTCCCTTTGCCCACTCGTGCATGTTGGTCTTGCCCAAAATGATCGCCCCACCCTCCCTGAGCCTCTCCACCACGGTCGCATCAAAATCCGGCACCCACTCCGAAAGGATCTTCGATCCCGCTGTCGTCCTTACCCCTTTCGTCGCTATGTTGTCCTTGATGGAAAATGGAATCCCATGAAGCACCCCGCGGTATTTTCCCTTCCTGATCTCCCCTTCCGCCCTTTTGGCATCGGCAAGGGCTCGCTCCTCGGTTACCGTGAGGTAAGCATTGAGGGCGGGGTTCAGTCTCTTCGTTCTGTCGAGGTAGCGCTTGGTTAGCTCTACCGGCGAGATTTCCTTTCTCCTGATTCGGGGAGCAATGTCAGCTATAGTTAGCTCCTCAAGATCCAACGCCTTCATTTTTTCACCTTCTTTGGGACAGCGCCTTTTTTAACTCTTTTGTCGATTTTTGTGAGCGGCGTTATGCCAGTGAGATCGACTTCGAATAGCGGCTGGAACAAACGATTGGCCTGTTCGGCTTGCTTGGCAATCCGCTCAATCTCCTCGTCGCTTAAGTTAAATCCGTACTCCCTATTGAGCCTCCTCACTGCATCTTTCATGGGCTCTAGCCTCCTTTTCAGATCGTCTCTCGGCCTCTCATCACAAAGCGATAGGTGTTTGTACCTTCCTGCAAACGGGGCTGTCAATGGATCGTTCGGTTGCCTCTAATGTGAGGGGATACGTCAAAACTTTTGCAGGACCTCTGCGGAAAAAAACTGCATCATCTCGAGCAGCCGCTCGATCGTCGGATAGATGAACTTGAGCTCAAAGTGAGAGACCCCCGATTCCCTGTAGGCCTGAATTCTTTCCCGAATCTCTTCCGGGCACCCGATCAGGCTCACGCTCGCCAGTTCGTCCAAAGTCATTAGCCTCTCATACGTGCCGCGGCTTGCCCTGAACGTCCCAACCGCATTTTGCTTGGCCTTTGCGGGATCCGAATCGATGCTCACGTAGACCTCTAATCCGAGTTGGATCCCGTCGGGCGCGCGCCCAAACGCAGAGGCCATCTCCTTGACCTTGCGATATCTCGGGGCGATATCTTCAGGAGTGAGCCAGGCCGGAAGCCACCCGTCGCCCAGCCGCGCCGTCCGCTTCATCGCCGCCTCGGTCCAACCTCCCACCCAAAGCGGCGGATGGGGCTTTTGCACGGGTTTGGGGAAGAGCTGCGCGTCGTGAAAGGCGATGAACTTTCCTTGATACGAGGACGAGGGAGTGGTCCAGATCGACTTCATCGCCTCTATATACTCATCGCATAGCCTTCCTCTCACCCTGCGGTTCACCCCGAGCACCTCGTATTCCCTGGACTCGATGGTTGCGGGCGACCCTATGCCGACACCCAGATCCAACCTTCCCCCGCAGAGCACGTCAAGCGTCGCGATCTGCTTGGCGGCGTAAAGAGGATTCCGGCACGGAACGACTAAACAGGCGATCCCGATTCTTACCCGATTCACCTGTCCGGCCAGGTAGGATAGAGACGTCAACGCCTCGTAGAAATCAGGCTCCTCCTTGGCCCGCAGGGCTTCTTCGGACCCCGACGAGATATGGGTCCTATGGATCTCGAACGTCCAGGTAAGATGGTCATGGACCCAGATGGAGTCGTAGCCGAAAGATTGCGCTGCCTTTGCGGCGTCGACCATGGAAGAAGGTGATGCCAGAGGACCGGAGTTCGGCACCCTGACCCCAAATGAAGTCTGTAGGCTCATGGATCTTCGGCCTGGGTTTTTTCCTTGCGTTGACTCCTAGAGAAAAGTTGTCGCCCTGTCAAGCCGCGGAAGCATCAAATATCAAGGGAGACCCGGAAGGGCCTCGGGTTTCCCTGCGCTTGACGGACTCTGCTCCCTCGGGAAGCGCGCTCTCGGCTGCGGCCGATGGGCCTCTGCCATGATCTGGACCGTCAGTAATCGGACGTCCGCAGCCTCGCTCGCGCTCCCCTCGGTCGCTCTGTGCAGCGCCGTCCATGTTACGCTTCAGGGAACCCGCTCGGCCCTCTTTCACCCCTCCACAAGGGACTCCCGGTCCCGGAGCGAAGATGGGCTCGGAGGCGCCGGAAGTCTCTGCGAAGCCGAGGATAAGCAGCATCGATGTCTGAGCCCGCTTCTTCTGTCTTCAGCGGGCGAGTTTCGATGCTGCCCGAGGCAAGCAGCT
>JACPAM010000332.1 GCA_016180805.1 Deltaproteobacteria bacterium
GCGAGAGACGGTTGTCCCGGAGGGAGCACGGTCGCACGATCCGGGAATTTGAAGCCGACTGGGAACACTACGTAGCTCTTGAGGTAACGAGCGGCCTCATTCGAAGAGCTGCAGAGCTTGCAGAGGCCCATGCTCTTCGCGCCTACGATGCTATCCACCTGGCATCGGCTAGGCTATTACGCGAACGAGTTCGGGAGCCAATCCTTTTTGCTGCGTGGGATTCCAATCTCCTATCTGCCGCGAAGCGGGAGGGGTTGAACTTAGTCGGAGTCAGGTAGGCGAAGGGCTCCGAGAGATTTGCGACGGACCTTCTGTGCCGTCAGCTATCAGCAAGCAATCGGGTTAGCACCCAATCAAGGAGGCGATTTTCAAGTCTCACCGGCTAACTCTTAAAGACAATCGCTTATAGTTCGTAAAAAATGCGGACGAAAGGATGACCCATGAGCAAGGAGATTATTTCCACCGACAAGGTAGCCAAAGCGAAGGTCCCACTGTCGAGCGCCGTCAAGGTCGGCAATCTGGTTTTCGTCTCGGGCACGACGCCTTTCGACAAAAACCACCAGGTCGCCAAAGGTGATTTTCGCGCCCAGATGCGTCAGGTCATGGAAAACCTCAAGGCGGTTCTGGAGGCGGCGGGCTCATCGCTGGACAAGGTAGTGAAAGTTAACGTGATCCTGACCCGGGTCTCGGATTTCGAAGCGATGAACGAGATTTATAAGACCTACTTTAGGGAAGGGAACTATCCGGCAAGAACCACGATTGAAGCGAAGCTGGCTGGGAAAGACTTTCTTCTCGAGATAGAGTGCGTTGCCGAAGTTTAAGTTTGGAATCAGAATCAGTGGAAGCTGCAGTGTTTCTCCATAAAACTGCAACATGTATCCGATACCGGTAGCTACGATCAGCAACTGCGCGATGATAATCCCGACGATGGAGCGTCCGATGGCGATACGCAGGCCTGAGAAGATATAGGGAACGGTGGAAGGGATTACTACAATCCTTAGGGTCTCGCCGTTGTTCCCGCCCAGGGAGCGCACTACCTCCACCAGGGAGCTCTCCACTTGCCGCACACCGGCTTCAGTGTTGATGATCAGGGGAAACAATGCTGAAAGGAAGACGAATACGACCTGCGCCACGTGGCCAATCCCGAACCATACGATGATCAAGGGGAGGAGCGCGACGTTGGGCGTGGACCAAAAGATGAAGATATAAGGGTCTACCAGCCGGGCCAGGGTGGGACACAATCCCAGCAACAGCCCGGCGGAAACCCCGACCACAAAGGCCAGCGCCAAGCCCTCCAGGAATGGCCAAATAGTCACCAGCACTGCCAGGGGTAGTTCGCCAGACTGCGTCAGCGCCATGAAGGACGTTGCCACGCGCGCCGGGGCGGGCAGGATAACCTGGGGGACACTCATACTGACAAGCTGCCAGGCCATCAACAGCACGACGGCAGAAGTCAGGGGCGCCCAGTATGGGCTCTCTTTTAGAACCCGTAGGCACGCACTCCAATGCCTCCTTAGTGTGGTCATAGTCGACTCAGCTCCTCCTTGATGCTCTCCCAGGCCAGATGCCTCAACCGGACAAACTCAGGATCCGCCCGGGCATCGTAGGCGTAACGTGGGCGGGGCAGACCGACCTTCAAGACCTGCTTGATGCGCCCTGGGCGCCGGCTCACAATGGCCACTCGGTCGGAGAGATAGATGGCTTCGTCTAGGTCATGAGTAATGAAGAAAATGGTACACTTCCTCTCTCTCCACAGGTGGAGGAGTTCGTCTTGCAGAATGGCCCGCGTTTGGGCGTCCAAAGCCCCAAAGGGCTCGTCCATTAGCAGGACGGTGGGCTTACGTACCAGGGCTCGTGCGAGCCCCACTCGCTGCTGCATACCCCCGGAGATCTGATAAGGGTAGTAGTTCTCGAAGCCCCGAAGGCCCACCATTTCGATCGAGGCGGTGACCTCTTCCCTCTCTCCTGACGTCAAGCTCCGATGCGACAGCAGTTCAAGCCCCAAAGCCACGTTGCCCCAAACGGTCTTCCAGGGCATCAGACCAATGTTTTGGAAGACCATAGACACCTTGGGGCTGGAATTGGTGACCGCTACCCCATCGAGGAGGATCTCGCCCACGTCGACGGGAATTAGCCCGGCCGCCATCCGCACCAAGGTCGTCTTACCACACCCGCTGGGGCCCAATACTGAGAGGAACTCATGCTCCTCCACCGCCAGGCTAAGGCGATCCACAACCGTCAGTGTCCCCTTATTGTCATCGGGCGAGACAAAACTCTTACCGACCTCGCGGAATTCCAGTTTGGGCATTGTCTTGCCCTTCCTGCGGGCATCCTATGGTCTGTACCAATCAGGCTCGTCCCGGGAGCCTTTGATGACTCCGACACGATCCAGCACCTTCTTGAGTGGCCCGGTGTTGAAGACATCGGCTGCCCTGGAAAGATGCTGGTTGGGCTTGTCACCCCGAATCTCGAAGAACAGATCGAGGACCTTTTGAGCGGCCGCGTAGTTGATACCTCCGTTCTCCGCCCAGAAGCCACCTTTAGTGAGGTTGTCGTACACCTCTCTGAGCTCATCCTTCGTGAGGGCGTTGAAAATCCTACTCGACGGGTCAACCCAGGCCTCGGCCTTTTTGCTCCACTGCCGACTGGCAT
>JACPAM010000014.1 GCA_016180805.1 Deltaproteobacteria bacterium
ATAATCCGATTGGGCGTGGAGCTGTAGTTCACGGGTGAGCGCCTCGGTGTACTCCGGCTCGGGAATCTTCCTGACGACCTGCACGTTGAAATCGCAATAGGGGCACTTGCGCATGCAATAAGGGATGTGCAGATAAAGCGAAAAAGGCTCTTGGCTGGCCGCCATGACTCTTTAGCATATTTTGGCGCGCGCGCTGGCGCAAGCGCCACACCTCGAGCCCGCGCGATGGTTCAGCGATCTCGACCGGCACGCCTCCCCGACCGGCATGCTTTCACTTCGAAGCCCGAGGGGGACGAGGAGGAAGGCCGCGGAGGTGCTTGTCCGTGACCGAGGGGAGCGCGAGCGAGGCTGCGGACGTCCGATTACAAACAGCACGACTCATGGCACGAACCCATCGGCCGCAGCCAAGAGCGCGCTGCCCGAGGGAGCTTAGTCCATCGGCCGCGGCCTGATGGCTCGGCCCCCGAGGAACTTTCAGAGGACTTCCGGCCGCAGGACTCCTTTGAATTCACCCTATCCCATGTTATAGTTAGCGTTTGTCGCTAACGGAGGGGATAATCCCAGTGGCGGTTTCGGAGCACAAAGCCAAGGGGAAGAGGAGTCTGGGTTGCTTTGTCCTCACCGTGAGCGACACGCGCGATGAAGCAACCGACCAAAGTAAAAGACGAGCCGGCCGAAATCGAGGGCCGGCTTCAGGAGGCGCTCAGCCGCACCGACGTCGAGGCGATCATCGTCAACGGCGGAACCGGCATTTCGCCGCGCGACGGGACCTACGAAGTCGTAAGCGGTCTTTTGGAAAAGCGGTTAGACGGGTTCGGAGAGATCTTCCGCCTCTTGAGCTACCAGGATATCGGCTCTGCCGCGATCATGAGCCGCGCCTTAGCTGGGACGGCGAATGGAAAAGTGCTCGTGTCACTTCCCGGCTCAAGGGCTGCGGTCGATCTGGCGATGCGGAAGCTGCTTTTGCCTGAACTCGGCCACATGGTCTCCCAAGTTCAGGGACAATGAAAGTGAAAGTCAAATTTTTCGCGATTCTACGCGAGCGCGCCGGCGCCGGCGAAATCATGAAGGAGATCGGTGAAGGGAGCACGGTGATCGAACTTTGGGATGCTCTCACGCGCGACTATCCCAAACTCGCTCCCGCCAGGATGCATCTCCTTTATGCCGTGAACCAAAATTACGTTGCCCCCGACCACGTCTTACACGACCAAGACGAAGTCGTCTTTGTCCCTCCCGTCAGCGGAGGTTAGCCTATGTTTCGCGTTACGCAAGAGCCGCTCAATCTGCAAGCGCTTGTCGACTACGTTACCGACCCGGAGGCCGGCGCCATCGTGACGTTCATCGGCACCACCCGAAATCATAACGAAGGCCGCCGTGTCATCTCACTGGATTACGAAGCCTATCCCGAGATGGCCGAAAAAGAACTCAAGCGCCTGGGAGAGGAAGCCAAAAGAAGGTGGAAGATCCAACGCATGGCGATTGTCCACCGCGTGGGGCGCGTAGAGATTACCGAGCCCAGCGTGGTCATCGCGGTCGCCGCGGCACACCGCGACGATGCGTTTCAAGCCTGCCGCTTCGCCATCGAGGAGATCAAAAAAAGCGTTCCGATTTGGAAGAAAGAGGTCTACGAGGGCGGTGAAATCTGGATCGGCACCCAGAGCGGCCAGCCCTTCAACCTGAGCAAGTGACAGCCATTGCCTTCCCGGTCTACATTGGGCCAGCAGTCTAACTAAATGCAAAATGTAAATTGCAAAATGCAGAATGCAAAATCTTCATTTTTCAATTTACACTTTGCCATTTGAATTGTATTTAAACCATGGAAGCATCCCTTTACGCCGCTTTTGGTTTGGGTCTGATCCTTGGCACCCAGCACGCCCTGGATGCCGATCACGTGATTGCGGTCTCGACGATCGTCACCGAGCACCGGAGCTTTAGGTGGGCCTCGCTGATCGGAGCCTTTTGGGGCTTGGGACACACCGTCACGCTTTTTATGGTCGGACTGCTGGTGATTGGACTCCGACTGACGATTCCGATAAGGCTTGCCCTGGGTTTGGAGCTTCTCGTCGCGCTCATGCTGGTCTTCCTCGGAGTGAGCATCCTGTGGCGCTCGTTCCGCCAGCGAAGGCTCCATGCGCACACCCACGCGCACAATCCGGAAACGCACATCCATTTCCACTTGCATGAGAGAAGCGAAGAGGACCATAGCCACGCTCATCCCTTCCGCGCCATGCGTAAACCCTTCGTGGTCGGAATGGTTCACGGCCTGGCGGGAAGCGCGGCCCTCATGCTCCTGGTCCTGACGACGATCCCCTCGCCTCTGGCGGGGCTGGCTTACATCGTGATCTTCGGGATTGGCTCGGTGGGAGGCATGCTCGTGTTGAGCAGCATGATCGCCGTCCCGTTGGTCCTGACCGCCCGACGCTTCACTCTCCTCAACGGCTGGATCCGAATCCTAGCGGGCGGGGCGAGCATCGCCTTCGGCTTCATTCTCGGCTGGGAAATTCTTTTCCAGCAAGGCCTGTACTAGGTTTCCTTCAAGATCTTTCCCCGCACCTTCCCCCTGAGCCAGAGAACGAGCCCCATAATCGCGCCGAGCAGAAGAACGGAGGCCATTGTCTCCGCCCGGTCGATGCCGTAGGCGATCTGATGGTAGGTCTCCCCCATCCACCAGCCGAGGTAGCCGAGGAAGAGGCAGCGCGGGACCGTGCCGTAGAAAGTCCAGAGGCTGAACTGTCTCAAGGGAAGGCGAATCAGACCGGCAGCCGCGGAGATAATCGAAAGCGGAAAGATCGGCAGCGCGCGCAAAAAAAAGAGCGAGGCGTTGACGTGGCCAGCGCGGAAGCGGCGCTCCATCGCCTCTACTTCCCGCCAGCCGAACCCCAGAAACCCTTGCCAGCGCTCGACCAGCGGTTTCCCTCCGAGGTAGCCGATGCCATAACCGATATAGGCTCCCAGGGTCGAGGCGACGGATCCGGGAAGAACGATAAGCAAGAGGATGGGAATCAGCGCGTTGGGCGCGCTAAACTGGGGATTGATGAGGATGAAGCCCGCCCCCATGATCACGAGCGGCGAGGGGATCGGGACGATGACCGATTCGATGATGACGCCGATGAAGACGCTCCACGGGCCATAAGCCCGGATGGAGTCCATGATCCAATTGAGAAGCTCCGTCAAGGTGTTTTCCTTTCCCGCAATTCGAATACATTACCAGTAAGCGCTGGAGGAATTCAACGGCATCTATTTTAGCCCGACCTCCACTTACAAGTTACAACCGCCTAATCTCAAAGAATTTAAGGCTCCCAATGGTGACATACCCGATCACCATTCCCACCAACCCGCAAGCGATCGGTGCTGGGATTCCTACTAGATAAAGAGAGAAAATACTGAGCGGGCGAACCAGCTCTATCTCATCCCATAGGAGGCGTAAAGCCGATCGATGAAGCCGGTTATTAAAAGATGCGAGCAGCTTTACTTCAACACCCTGTGCAGCGATTGTTACCACGGGAGGCCCACCGATGTAGCCGCTTTCAATCTCTCCACCTATCAGGCTGGAAGCTAATGTCGGAGTTCCCCGAAATACGATCGCCTGCAGCTCGATTCCGTACTTTGCAAAAAACCCTGTTCTTGGGCGATCCAAAGGGGAATGACCCGGGAACCCACGGTTATATGACCAACGCGAATCCTGACCTGAGCTGAAGCAGGACCGGCTCCAAGAACCAAGCCGTGAAGCAAAAAAAACACAAGTGCTTTTAGAAGCCGTGGCGACTGGTCTCTAGCTCCGCGGCAAGCCCTGGATATCACGCTTTGATACATTGCCCAACTCCGGGTCGCCACTCGAACTCATTTCGCTGGGTAACTCTTGTAGGCACGGTCCAAGAACCCGCTCTCGTCAAGCTTGCGGATAAAGCGATCGTCGATCAACTCCTCGACCTTCAGAGTGGCCACCTTGGGGTTTTGCAGCGCCATAAGTCGCTGCACATTACGCAAACCCTCCAACGACGGATAGGCTTTTCGGTTAAGGCTCACGATGTGCTCTTGATAACCTTCCTCCGCAACGGCCGGATCGCTAATCCGCAAATGCTTCATGAGGGTTTTCAAAACTACCGCTTTGTTCGCCGGAGAAGCCACAAAGGCCAGACTTTCCACAAGTGCAGCCACGATCTTCTCTACCCTATCAGCGCGCTGCCGGAGGTAGACCCGTGTTACTCCTACTCCCAGGCCCGGGAAGTAAATATCGGCAGATGCAAGATCCGCCACAAGAGCAAAGCCTTTCCGCATAAGCCTACGGACGAGGACAGGGTCTAAGACTGCGGCATCGATACGTCCAGCCTCTAGGGCATGGCCGATCGTCACGGGGTCGCCGATCACAACAAAGGTGATATGGTCTCGCTTCGGTTCCAAGCCCATGTGCTCCAACCCCAGCATCGTGTACATCCAAGTGCTCCCCACGATGCTCTGGATGCCAAACCGCTTGCCCTTCAAATCTTCCGGCCTCTTGATCGTCGGGCTAGCGACCATCTTCCAGCTCACCCGGTTCGAAATGGAGGTGAGAAGCTTTATGTCTATGCCTTGCACAGCCGCCCCAAGAACGGACACGCCCGAAGTAAAGGCGAGATGGATCTCACCGGCAACTAGACTAGCGACCAGGGTTGGCCCTCCTCGGATGGCGATGATCTGCGCCTCGACGCCGTGTTTGGCGAAGAATCCCTGCTCCTGGGCGATCCAGAGGCTCACGGTGTTACTACTCAAGGAAGCCGTGCCGATATTGACTCTATTTGGGGCGGCGGCGGCATGGAGCGCAGGATGGACAAAGTGAAGCAGAGTAGAAAATATCAGAGCCTTTAACAGCGATTTCATGGGACCTGCTTGCTGCTTAGCGTGGAGCCATCCCGCCCAGCTTCTCCCGCAGGAACGCCCTTACGTCATCCCAGTAGTAGCCCACATCGTAGAAAAGCTGATGCCCTCCGCCGCGCTTATAAAGAATGCTCCGCACCTCTTTTCCATGCGCTCGCAGGGTCTGGTCCAGCATGTTGAAATTTTCCAAGATGTCGCTGCCATCCCCGGCTTCCACCATAAGCAGTACGGGTGCCCTGAGTAAAGGAACGGCCGTTACCGCCTTCGCAAAATCTCCTTTTCCGCCGGGCGCGGGCGCCAGTATCAGAAGAACCCTAAGGTCGCTTCTTTCCACACCAACCATAAGCGTCAAGAGCCCTCCACGAGAGAAACCCATAAGCGCGATCCGCGATGCATCGACATCCGGCAAGCTCTTTATGGTGTCGATCGCCCGCGAGACCTCCTCTTTGTGAGCTGGAATATTTCGCTCGCCACTTTGCCGAATAGGAGTAAACGCCAAGTACCCCTCCGAGGCCAAGGCCTTACAGATCCCCTCCAGGTTGTAACCGCGTCTGGCTGCCCCTCCAACACCCCAGCGGTCCACAATCAGTCCATGGTTGAAAATCACAGTTGGAAAGGGACCTTTGCCCGCAGGACGGCAAAACGGAACTTTTGCTCCACCGTTGGGCTGACTCGCTAAAGAACCTTGGCTGCAGCCTTGAAGTGCGAATAGAGCCATGAGAACAAGCGTCAAAAAACGCAGCGGGGCTTTTTTATGCGCTGGCAGCGTGCCCGAGGATTGTTCCCGCGCCATCCGCTCAGCTTTCCTCGACTCGATGGATGGCTCCTTTGGGGATCGCGCTCACGAGTTTCGCGAAGGCCTGATCAAGATATTGCGGATCTTTCGATTCAAGGGTGACCTTGACCTTGTACTCCGGGTTGTCGATTACGGGATATGACCCCAAAAGGAGCTGGGGATAGCGGGCAAGCACTTCGTTGAGAATCGACGCGATCGTCCCTTCGCCTTCCTTGACGTAGACGACTTTTAGGTGGAAGGGAGCTTCGCGGAAGCTTTCCTTGATGGCGGCGAAACGCTCATGGAGGATCTTCGGGATCCCCGGAAAAATATACACGTTGCGCCATTTGACAACCGGACTGTAGAGGGACCCCGCGCCGAGCAGCTCGGCCCCTTCGGGCACCTCCGCCATGCGCAGTCTCGCTTCGTTGATATTTGCGCCGAGGCGCTGGCGCAGGCGGCGCTCCAGCTCCGGATGGCGGATCACCTGGACCCCGAAACCATGGGCAATTCCAGCCATGGTCACGTCGTCGTGAGTGGGACCAACGCCGCCGGTGGTGAAGACAAAATCAAAGGCAGACGAAAAGCTCGCTACTTCCCGGCCGATCAGCTCGATCTCGTCGGGAATGACGGAGATCCGGCGCACCTCGACCCCTAAGGCGCGCAGTTCCGTGCACAGAAAGTGGGAGTTCGTGTCCTGCGTCTTCCCCGATAGGACCTCGTTCCCGATAATGACGATGCCCGCGGTTTTAGAGATCGAACTCACTGCAACTTTGAAAGTAATGGCATTGAGGATTGGAGCAAACCAAACGGCACTTATGTTCCGTCAGCTTGGCGCCACAGATGGGACAAAATTCCCACCACCGTTCCCCCTGCTCCGGCGGTGTTCTGGAATCGCCCATCTTAGCTCCGCCCGAGCGCCCGGCGGGCGCGTTGCAGGTTATCGACTTTGACGATCACCTGGGATTTGCTCCCGGCTCGACCCGTCGTGCCGTAGGCGTACTCGATGTTGACCCTCGCTTTGGAGAGTTTCTCCGCAAGTCGGGCCAAGGCTCCGGGTTTATCGGGGAGATCCAAAGCCAGGACGTCCGACTCCACAACCATCATGCCCCCCTCGCCCAGAAGGTGCGCCGCCTGCACGGGATTGCTCACCACCATGCGAACGACCCCATGATCTACGGCATCCATTATGGACAGACCAAGGATGTTGATCCGGCGGGCAGCCAAGGCACCGCTGACCCGCGCCAGCGTTCCCGGCTTGTTCTCCAAGAAAATCGAAAGCTGCTTATGAACCTTCACCGTTCACCTCCGTGGACTCCTCTCGAACCCAGGCTCGCTCCATCTCGCGGCCGGGATGGCTGCTATTTTATACTTGGAGCCGGCCGCGTGACAACCGAGCCTTCGGGGCGGCGCCGCTCACCAGGCCATCCCGTCACCCGAAGAGCCTGCGGGCATTTTCGCCCAGGACTTTTTTCTTGATCCGGGCGGTGGTCTCGGCCTTCTGGATAATGCGGACCGAATTCGCCAGCAGACCGATCGTGGGGAAGTCGCTACCCATCACCACCTGTCCTTCCCCCATCATGTGAACCGCGAAGCGAATCTCTTCCGGGCTCCAGAACGGGGGCGCGGTGTCCACGAAGATGCGCCTCTTGTACTTATCGAAGAACCCCTTGGCGCGACGGTCCCAGAAAGACGGGTTGAGCCGGTTCTTCAAGGCGAAAAAAGCCCCGCCCATATGCGCAAAGACAAATCGCAGCTTCGGAAAGCGATCGAGCGTGCCGCTCAGCATCAGCCGGGCGATGTTGATCGTAGTATCGAAGGCCCGGCCCAGATTGCGCGTGAGGTTGAACTGCTCCATTCCGTGCGGATGGGCGAGCGGAAGCTCCGATGCCGGGTGAACGACGATTGGGACTTCCAGGTCCGAAACTATTTTGTAAAAAGGAAAAAGCCGCTCGTCATCGAGGAGAATGCCGTTGATATGTGTGTTGATACCCACACCTTTAAAGCCCAGGTCCACCACCGCCCGCCGCAACTCCCTCTGCCCCTCGGGATCGAGCGGCGGAACGTGGGCGAGCGGGATAATGCGATCGGGATACTGAGCGGCGACCTCGGCCATCCGGTCGTTGATCACGCGGGCCGCCCTGAGGTCCGCCCAATCGAGCCACACGCCGACATGGAGCACCGCCCGGTCGACACCGGCCCGGTCCATCGCTTTGATCTGTTCGTCGATCCGGGCGGTCATCTTCGGCGGCGAAAAAAGCTGAACGCCGGCGCGCCGGATGCGAAACCGGTCGGGCTCGTGGATCACCTCTTCGTCCGGACGCACGTAGAGTTCGGGTCGACGGTAATGTTCCTCGGGCATCCAGTGATGATGGACGTCGATGACGAGACTCTTCTTCATGCCTCCCTTGTAATCGAAATCTCCCGGGTTGACAAGCGAATTTGCCCCCGGCGGCCTTCCGGTTGGACTTCCGCTGGGTCCCGTAATATATTCTTTCAGGACATGAACATGGTCATCGTGCGCGCCGCGAAGCTAAAAAAAAGTTACGGCCCCCTCCTCGCGCTGGACAGCATCTCCTTCGAGGTCGGGCGCGGCAAGATCTTCGGCCTTTTGGGACCCAACGGCGCGGGCAAGACGACCGCGGTCAAGATCTTAACCACGCTGGTGCGGCCCGATGGCGGAACGGCCGAGGTCGCCGGCGCCGACGTCCTGAGGAGCCCGGAGAAGGTCCGAAGCCTCATCGGCTATGTCCCACAGGAATTGACAGTGGACCCTTATCTGACGGCCAGGGAACACCTGCGCTATTACGCCGATCTCTACCATCTACCCGGCGCGGTTCGGGAAACGAGAACCCCCGAGCTCCTATCTCTGCTCGGTCTGGAGGGTCACGAGGACCGGCGCGCGCGCTACTTTTCCGGGGGCATGAAGAAGAAGCTCGACCTTGCCTGCGGCTTTATCCACCAGCCGCCGCTCATGGTTCTCGACGAGCCTTCCCTGGGATTGGATGTACAGGTACGCCATGACGTTTGGCGCTACATTGAAAAGTTGCGGGACCAGGGAACCACGGTTCTTCTGTGCACGAACTACATGGACGAGGCGGAGCGGTTGTGCGATGAGGTCGCCATCATCGACCGCGGCCGGATCGCCGCGATGGGCAGCCCCGCCGCGCTCCGAAGCGACCTGAAACGGGACGTCGTCTCGGTCGAGGTGAGCGCTGCCAATGATCGTCACGCGGAAAAGCTGGCGGCGCTCGAGCGCGCGGTCGCGGCGCTTGAGATGGTTCGGGAAACCGTGAAAGACGGCACCCAGCTTAAGATTTACGTCGAGCGCAACGAGATCGCGCTGCCGCAAATCCTCAACTCTGCAGCCGCGCTCTCCGTTCCAATCCACGCCATCGGCTATAGCCGTCCCGGCCTGGACGAGGTTTTTCTCCACCACACCGGACATAGCTTTGCCGAGAGGAACGAGCACCATGGGTAACTTCTTGCAGGAAACCAGGGCCCAACTCGTCCGCTGGCTCATTCACACGCGGCGCGAGCCTTTCAGCATGGCCTTTAACCTGCTCAATCCGATCATCCTTTTGATCTTCATGGGCGGGGCGTTCCAGAGCCTGGCCAAGGATTTCACCGGCGGGGATTACCGGGCCTATCTGCTGCCCGGCATTTTGGCGTTGACGGCCTTCGGCAACAGCCTGGCGGGCGGGATCTCGCTTCTCTTTGACAAGGAGAACGGCTTTCTTCTGCGCCTGATGAGCGCGCCGGTTTCGCGCGGCTCGATCCTCGTCAGCCGCTTCCTCGCGGTCAACATCAACACCATCCTTCAGTGCGCGATCGTCCTGATCCTCGGCCTTCTCTTCGGCGTACACATCGCCACCGGGTTGACCGGCGCCGTCACGCTTCTCTTGATCAGCCTGCTGCTCGGCTTTGGCGTGACGGTCATCTCCTTGATCCTCGCCTTCGTGCTGGAAAACCACGGCGACTTCTTCGCCATCCTGGGTATCACGGCGCTTCCCCTCACTTTTCTCTCGAGCGCCTTCGTTCCCGTGGAGTCCCTTCCAGCCTGGATGAGGTTTCTGGCCCAGGTTAATCCCATGACCTATGCGGTCGACGGGATGCGCACGTTGGCCCTTTCGGGCTGGAATGGATCGGTTCTGGCGCGCATGGCCGTCGTCCTGGTGATTTTCGACGTCGCAATGTTTTGGATCGGAAGCAGAGTCTTGCGCCGCCACCTGGCCTAACCTGATACAAACGAAATAAAAATGGTTAC